>NZ_JAZDCG010000031.1:0-313754 GCF_036321705.1 Brachybacterium sp. J144 | reverse complement strand
CTTGTTCGGGGGGCCCAGGGAGGGGAGCGGGGCCGCTTGGGGCACGTCCCGCGGCTGAGGCGCCGCGGCCCGTCGCCGCTCTGCCGCCCGACCGTTCGGCACACCTCTCGGATCGCTCGGCACTGCGGTCGAGGATCGGGCGACATGGACCCCGCCCCGGGGCCCTGGTAGGTTTCCGTCGATCGACCAGGCAGTCGATCACTGCGACCCGGGGGCCTCACGACCCCCGACCCCCGGCGGTGCCGCCCCTCCCGGCGGACCGCCTCCGACCAGTAAAGGCCACCATGACCGACTCCGCGCTGTCCGGGACCTGGGACATCGACCCCACCCACACCCGCATCGGCTTCGCCGCCCGTCACGCCATGGTCACCAAGGTGCGGGGGGCGTTCAACGAGGTCAGCGGCACGCTGGTGCTCGATGTGGAGGACCCCTCCGCCTCGTCCGCGACCCTCACCGTGCAGATGGCGAGCATCGACACGCGCACCCCGCAGCGCGATGAGCACCTGCGCAGCGCGGACTTCTTCGACGTCGGGACCTACCCGGAGATGACCTTCGTGGCTGGTCGCATCGAGGAAGTCGACGAGGGCAGCTGGATCGTGGACGGCGCCCTGACCATCCGCGACGTGACCCGCGATCTCGCGGTGCCGCTGCGCCTCGTGGGCATCGAGAACGACCCCTTCGGCGCGGTCCGCGCGGGCCTCGAGGGCAGCCGTCGCATCGACCGTCGCGACTGGGGCATCTCCTGGAACACCCCGCTGGACTCGGGCGGCCTGCTGGTCTCCGAGAGCATCCAGCTCGAGTTCGAGCTCTCCCTGGTCAAGCGGGCCTGAGCACGGGTGACCCCCTCCCCCGCCGATCTCCCTCCCGCGCTCGCCGCCTGGCTCCCGCTGCTGCGCTGCCCCACCTGCGCCGACACCCTCACGGCCGACGGGCGCTCCCTGCGCTGCCCGCAGCGGCACAGCTTCGACCGGGCCCGCGCGGGCTACGTCTCGCTGCTCGGCGGAGCCGGAGCGGTCTCGGGCGATGACGAGTCGATGGCGCGGGCCCGCGAGCGGTTCCTGACCACCGGCGCCTACGACCCGCTGCTCACCGCCCTCGGGGATCTCGCCGAGGAGACCGTCCCCGCCCTGCGGCAGGACGAGCGCTCGACGGTGCTCGACGCCGGCTGCGGACCCGGCTGGTACCTGGCCGGGATGCTCGAGCGCTTCGACGGAGCGGTGGGCCTGGGCCTGGACACCTCGGCGCGCTCGCTGCGCTCCGCGGCGCGAGCCCATGAGCGGGCCGCCGCGGTGACCGGGGACGTGTTCGCCCCCTTCCCGCTCGCCACCGGGTCCGTGGACCTGCTTCTGGACGTCTTCGCGCCGCGGAACCCGGGAGAGTTCGCGCGGGTGCTGCGCCCGGGCGGAGCCCTGCTGGTGGCGCGCCCGGCGGAGGCTCATCTGGCGGAGCTGCGCGAAGTGGTGCCGGGGATGGTCTCGGTCGACCCGCGCAAGGAGGAGCGACTGCACCGCGCTCTCGATCCGCTGTTCACCCTCGTCGCGGAGCGCGAGGTGCACAGCGAGCTCGTCCTCACCGCCGAGCAGGCGCAGGATCTGGTGGCGATGACACCGAGCGCCCGCCACGTCGATCCCGCGACCGTCGGGGCCGCCCTCGCGTCCACGGACGGACTCGCCGTGCGCCTCGACGTGCGGCTCAGCGCGCACCGCCCCCGCTGAGGCGAACGCCGCCGGCACGTCCACGTCACCTAGGCTGGAGGCTCCGTGCCGCCGTGCGGCCTCACCGCCGCCGAGACCGTCCAGGAGCGCCGTGTCCCCCTCCGCCCCGTCGTCCGTCCCCGCAGCGCCCCCCGACGCGGGAGCCCCCGTCGGCGCCCGCGAGCGGTCGGAGCCTCCCGAGACTCCCGCACTGCGCCGTCGCGCCGCCTTCCTCGACTTCGACGGGACGCTCGCCCGGCACGGCGTCGTGCCCCGCGCCCAGGCCGAGGCGGTGCTGGCCGCCCGCGCGGCCGGACATGCCGTGCTGCTGTCGACGGGGCGCCCGGGATCGATCGTCGCCGAGGACGTCGCCGCGCTCTTCGACGGCTGGATCACCTCCGCCGGTGCTCACGTGCGGATCGGCGCGGAGCTGCTGCGCGATGAGCGTCTGCCCCCGGAGGTCACCACGCGGGCGGTCCACGTGCTCGAGGCGCACGGCGCCGCCTTCGTGCTCGAGGCTCCCGAAGCCCTGTGGTGCACCGAGCGGTCCGCGCAGCAGCTGCGCGAGCGTCCCCGCCGATCGGTGGTCCCCGCCGAGGGGGATCGCGGCCGCGGCACCGAGGACCTCCTCGCTGCGGTGAGGACCACCGATCGCCTCGCGGAGGTGCCGGCCGCGAAGATCACCGTCTGGAGCTCGCCCGTGCCGATCGAGGCCCTCGCGGAGGACATCGGCCCCGAGCTCGGGGCGCTGCCCAACTCCATCTCCCCGGACGGCCTCGGCTCGGGCGAGCTGCATCTCGCCGGGGTGGACAAGGCCCAGGGCCTGCTCCTCCTCGCCGAGCACCTCGGGGTGCCCGTCGCGGACACGATCGCGATCGGTGACGGGATGAACGACCTGGGCATGCTCCGCGCCGCCGGCACGGGGGTCGCCATCCGGGGGTCGCGCGCCGAGGTCCTCGCCGCTGCGGATCTCGAGGTGCCACCTCCGGCCGAGCACGGCGTGCTCCACGCCTTCGAGCGGCTCGGCCTGCTCTGATCCGCCGTCGGGCGGCGCCTGCCTCCCGCCGCGCAGCTCAGCTGCGGTGCCGCAGACCCAGCAGGACCAGCCCGGCGGCGGCCAGCAGGGCGCCCACGCCGAGCAGGATCACCGCCGAGGGCCCCACCTCCGCCGCGAAGCGCTCCTGGAACGCCTGCACGATCGACCCCAGGACGGCGGCCTGGTCGATCTGGTCGGGGACGATCTGCTCGATCCGCTGCGCCAGGAACCAGTCGCCGAGCCCGGCGGCGATCCCGCCGAGCCCGGCGAGGACCAGCAGGATCCGGCGGTGTGCGCCGAGCAGCAGGGCGAGGGCGGCGAGCACCAGGGCGATCGGCCCGAGCCGGTGCGCCCAGGGGTCGAGCACCTCGGCTCGGGAGAGCAGCGGTACGTCCGGGACGGTGAACAGGGTGATGGTGAGGTCCTCGGGGCGGGGCACGCTCACGAAGGGCACCGCGTCCTCCACGGCGGTGAGCATCTCATCGGCCAGGGGCGCGAGGTCGACGTCGACGGGGCTCCCGCCGGGGGTGAACAGGGCCCCGTGGAGCTGGACCATCGCCTCGTCCCAGACGGCTTGGTAGCCGCCGGTTCCGGTGAGTCTCGCGGCCTGCTCCTCGAGCGTCGGCCGGATCGAGTCCGCGAGCCAGCCGGGCACCCTCTCGTTCCCGAGCACCTCCTCGACGGCGGAGTCGGAGAGCTCGCGCTGCAGCTCCGGATCGGAGCCGAGCGGCTGCGCGATCGCCAGGAAGCCCTCCTGGTCCACGACGTTCTCCTCGAGCCAGACGGCGGGGAGCCACGCCGCCCCCAGCACCGTCGCGACGAGCAGCAGCGCCGTGGCGAGGAGGTCGCGGACGGGATCGAGAGCGCGTGAGGTCGGCACCGTTCCACGGTACCCGGCCCTCCCCCGGGAACGGGAGCGGCCCCGCCTCCCGGAGGGGAGGCGGGGCCGGAACGGCGCTGGGGCGATCAGCCGACGCGGATGAAGGTCCAGTCGCCCGAGTAGATCTTGCGCTCGGAGGTGTCCACGCGGGGGTTGCCGGCGTCGACGAACTGGTTGCCACCGGCGTAGATGCCGATGTGACCGGGCTTGTAGACCAGGTCGCCGGGGCGAGCCTCGGAGCGGGGGATGACGGTGCCGGCGGCGGCCTGCGCGCCCGCGGTGCGGGGGAGGTTGATGCCGTGCTGGGCGTAGACCCACTGCACGAAGCCGGAGCAGTCCCAGCCGGAGGGCGAGGAGCCGCCGTAGACGTAGGGGGTGCCGATGCCGGAGCGGGCGGTGGCCAGGACCGAGCTGCCCTTCGCGGCGGAGGCCGGAGCCTCGCTCTGCTCCTCGTCCTCGGAGGACTCCTCGTCGGAGTCGGACTCGTCGGAGTCGGACTCGTCGGAGTCGGACTCGTCGGAGTCGGACTCGTCCTCGTCGGAGGACTCCTCACGGCTCTCGCGCTCGGTGGAGCGGTCCGCGGACTCGTCCTCGTCGCGGGACTCGGTCTCCTCCGAGGTGCCCTCCTGCTCGTCCTCGTCCTCCGCCGGGGTCTCCTCGACGACGGGCTCGGGCTCGGGCAGCTCGATGGAGATGGTCGCGGCAGGGGCGATCACGGTCGCGGCGCTCGCGGACGCCTCGGCGGCGGGGATGCCGACGGCGGGGGCGCTCACGGGGGTGAGCACGGCGGGGGCGGCGTCGGCCTGCGGGGCGGCGGGGGCCTCGGCGGCGGGATCGGCGGTCGCGGCGGCGGCACCGCCGAGCAGCATGGCGGCGGCCATCGCGGTCCCGGCGGCGGCGCGCCCGGCGCGCACGGCCGGGGTCACCGGGCGCATGGCACGGCGGTGGGTGTTCATCGCAGTCTTCGACACGTTCAGCTCCCTGCCCCTGGACCGTGGTCCTCGCGCTCTCGGCGTCTCGCTCTCCGATCCGGTGCGCGATGGGGCGTTCCGGGCGGGTCACCGTGAGTCCTGGTCCCGCGGTGCACCCCGAGACTAGGAGCTGAGCGGGCTTCGGGACAGCTCGACCGAAAGGTTCTGGGGAGAGCTTGACGGACCCTTTACCGAGCGGTCGGCAGACTGACGTGCAGCTGGCCGGCGACCACCTCGGTGACCGCTACCTCTCCCCCCTCGGGGCCGCGCAGCACGAGGGTGGAGGCGAGTCGCTCGACCTCCAGGTCCGCTCCCGGGATCATGCCCTGACGTGCGAGGTCGCCGAGCAGCGCGACATCGGACTGCACCCGCTCGCCGATCCGCTCGAGGCGCACGGCACGGGTCTCGCCGTCGGCGACCACCTCCACGAGCTCCGAGACGGCGGAGGCGGAGTCTTTACCCTCGGGGGTGAGCGCGGTCTCGTCGATCCCGAGGGCCGCGAGGCCCGGGATCGGGTTGCCGTAGGGATCGACGTAGGGCGGCCGGATCTGCGCGGCGATGCGCTGCTCGACCTCGAGGCTCATCACGTGCTCCCAGCGGCACGCCTCTTCGTGGACGTGCGGGTAGTCGAGCCCGATGACGTCCAGCAGGTGCCGCTCGGCGAGGCGGTGCTTCCGCATGACGTCGGTCGCGATCTCCTCGCCCTCTCGGGTGAGCCGGATGCGGCGCTGGTCGTCGAGGTGCAGCAGTCCGTCGCGCTCCATGCGGGCGACCGTCTGCGAGACCGTGGGGCCGGAGTGGCCGAGGCGCTCCGCGATCCGCGCCCGCATCGGCGCGACTCCCGCCTCGTGGAGCTCGAACACCGTCTTCAGGTACATCTCGGTGGTGTCGATGAGATCTCCGGACACAGGCCCTCCTCGGTCGGCGCGACTGGCGTCGTCCAGCTTATCCGGCGGGCCGACGGGTCGGGCCGCGTTCGCGGGCGGCGGAGCCGGAGCGGACGCCTTCCCGCTCGCGTCCCCCGATCAGACGAGCAGCCCCACCAGGTGCAGGAGCACGCCGAAGCCGTTGAGCAGCAGGTGCGCGAGGATGCACACCCACAGCCTCCGCCAGCGCCGCCACATCAGGCCGAGCGCGATGCCGGTGGTCCCCTGGAGGGCCAGGGCCTGCGCCGTGCTCGCCCACAGCGACCCGTCGCCGTGGCTGGGGACGTGCATCAGGCCGAAGAGGATCGCGGCGAGCAGCAGCCCGGTCCCGGAGCCGACGAGCGCCTCGAGCCGGGTCTGCAGCAGGCGCCGGTAGAGGAGCTCCTCGCCGACGCCGGCGGTGATCGCGGTGGCCGTCGCGGCGATCAGCAGCAGGGCGAGGGGCGGCCAGGCGGAGGGCCCGCCCGAGGAGAAGGGCCCGAGGGTGGAGAGCACGCCGAGCACCAGCGCGGGCAGGACGATCACCCACCCGCGCACCCCGGGGCGTCCGATCTCGATCGACGGCCCACGGCGCCGGGCGGACAGCGCGAGCAGCACCATCGGCACCAGGAGGAACATGACGGCCTTCGCCAGCACGTAGTCCTCGTCGGTGGGCAGCAGCGGCACCAGCAGCGGGAAGCCGCACGCGAGGAGCACCAGCAGCGCGGCCTCGGCGCGGACGGCGCGGGGCCGGCGCACGCCCACCTCCGCGTCGCCGCGGCCGCGCGGCAGCAGCAGGGTGAGCGCGATCGCGAGCAGAGCGGGCACGATCAGCAGCGGCACCGGCATCGGGGCGTAGCCCGGATCGCGGGAGACGACGACGCCCTCGGGGTTCAGCCCGATCGTCACGCCGATTGCAAGGACGAACAGCGAGATCAGGGCGCCGACGACGGCGGGCCGGTCGGCGGGGGCCTGCCGCGGGGCGGCGGCCTCGGGGTTGCGGGGTGCGGGGGCTCCGACGTCAGCGGTGGTCACCGCCCCATTCTCGCCGAGCGCTCCGCCGCGGGACCCCTCCTTCGGTCGAGGATGCCCCCCCCACACCACACCTTGCCGCGGGGACGAGCAGCCACCGGACCCTGGTGGGGGTCCGGGGCGCTGCACGGCGACGTCGCGCTCAGGAGCGCGTGACGCTCCCGCTCAGAATGGGGTCAGGCGAGGCCCTTGATGATCTCGCGCATGAGGTCGGCGGTCTCGGTGGGGGTCTTGCCCACCTTGACGCCGGCGGCCTCGAGGGCCTCCTTCTTCGCCTGCGCGGTGCCGGCGGAACCGGAGACGATCGCGCCGGCGTGGCCCATGGTCTTGCCCTCGGGGGCGGTGAAGCCCGCGACGTAGCCGACGACGGGTTTGGTCATGTTGTCCTTGATGTACGCGGCGGCACGCTCCTCGGCGTCGCCGCCGATCTCGCCGATCATCACGACGCCCACGGTCTCCGAGTCCTTCTCGAACGCCTCGAGGGCGTCGATGTGGGTGGTGCCGATGACCGGGTCTCCGCCGATGCCGATGGCGGTGGTGAAGCCGATGTCGGCCAGCTCGTACATCATCTGGTAGGTCAGGGTGCCGGACTTGGAGACCAGGCCCAGCTTCCCCGCACCGGTGATGTTCGCCGGGGTGATGCCGGCGTTGGACTTCCCGGGGCTGATCAGGCCCGGGCAGTTCGGGCCGATGATGCGGGTGGTGCCCTTCGACTGGGCGTAGTTGAAGAACTCGGCGGAGTCCTTGACCGGGATGCCCTCGGTGATGACCACCAGGAGCGGCATCGCCGCATCGATCGCCTCGAGCGCCGCATCCTTCGCGAACTTCGGCGGCACGAAGACCACCGAGACGTTCGCGCCGGTGGCCTCCATGGCCTCCCTCACGGTGCCGAAGACGGGCACCTCGTGGCCGCCCTCGAAGGAGACGGACTGCCCGGCCTTGCGCGGGTTCACGCCGCCGACGATCTGGGTGCCGGAGTCGAGCATGCGCTGGGAGTGCTTCATGCCCTCCGAGCCCGTCATGCCCTGGACGATGACCTTGCTGTTCTCATCAAGGAAGATAGACATGTCGGGTGCTGCTCACTTTCCTGCGGCGGCCGCGGCGACCTTCGCGGCACCGCCGTCCATGGTGTCGGCCTGGGTGACGAGGGGGTGCGCGAAGTCGGCGAGGATCTTGCGACCCTCCTCGACGTTGTTGCCGTCGAGGCGCACGACGAGCGGCTTGGTGGCGGCGTCGCCGAGCTTCTGCAAGGCGCCGACGATGCCGTTGGCGACCGCGTCGCAGGCGGTGATGCCGCCGAAGACGTTCACGAACACCGCGGTGACCTGCTCGTCGCCGAGGATGACGTCGAGGCCGTTGGCCATCACCTCGGCGCTCGCGCCGCCGCCGATGTCGAGGAAGTTGGCGGGCTTCACCCCGTGCGCCTCGCCGGCGTAGGCGACGACGTCGAGGGTGGACATGACCAGGCCCGCACCGTTGCCGATGATGCCGACCTCGCCGTCGAGCTTGACGTAGTTGAGGTCGAGGGCCTTGGCCTTCGCCTCCAGCGGGTCCTCGGTCTTGGCGTCGACCAGGGCCGCGTGATCCTCGTGGCGGAACTCCGCGTTGTCGTCGAGGGTGACCTTGCCGTCGAGGGCCACGATCTCCCCGGCGCCGGTCTTGACAAGCGGGTTGACCTCGACCAGGGTCGCGTCCTCCTCGCGGTAGACGTCCCACAGCTTCTGCAGCACGGGGGCGACCTTGGCGCCGGTCTCGGCGTCGAAGCGCGCGGCCTCGACGATCTCCTGCGCCTTCGCCGCGTCGATGCCCACGTTCGGGTCCACGGCCACGCGGGCCAGGGCCTCGGGGCGCTCGACGGCGAGCTGCTCGATCTCCATGCCGCCCTCGACGGAGCACATGGCGAGGTAGTTGCGGTTCGCGCGGTCCAGCAGCAGCGAGAAGTAGTACTCCTCGGCGATGTCCGCCCCGGCGGCGACCATGACGCGGTGCACGGTGTGGCCCTTGATGTCCATGCCGAGGATCTCGGCGGCCTTCTGCTCCGCCTCCTCGGGGGACTTCGCGATCTTCACACCGCCGGCCTTGCCGCGGCCTCCGGTCTTCACCTGCGCCTTGACGACGACGACCGGGGTGCCGAGCTGCTCGGCGGCAGCCTTGGCAGTGGCCGGATCCTCCGCGACGACTCCTCCGAGCACGGGCACGCCGTGCTTCTCGAAGAGATCGCGGGCCTGGTACTCAAACAGGTCCACGGGGTGCATTCCTCTCGATGTCGGCAGCGGGCGGCAGGCCGCCTTCGGCCTCGATGCCGCCCCTGAGAACACGGCCAGCCTAACGCGCTCGGGCCCTGCAGACCGCGGCCCGGAGCAGTGTGCGCGGAGTCTCACGTCGCGATCAGGAATGCGCCTTCCGGCCGCGGGGCGTCCAGGTGGCGGCGCTACCATGCCGGGATGAGCCGACGCTCCCGCAGCCTCCTGGGGCGCATCAAGGACCACCTCGTCATCAGCGTGGTCACCATCGGCGTGCTCTTCATCGTGCTGCGCCTGGCGGGTCTGCGCTCGACCTTCGCGAGCTTCATGCTCTCGCTGCTGATCACCATCGGCCTGAACGTCGGGCTCTCCTACTACGCCGACTACCGCGCTCGTCGGCCCCGCTCCCCCGCTCCTCGGGGCGGCGGCGACATCCGCTGGCGCGAGGAGGACCGCTGATGTCCGACTGGAAGACCTACGCGAAGGCGGCGCGGAACACCGCCCGCAAGCAGGGGCCCGACGTCGCCGGTTACGTGCGCGCCGCCGGGAAGGCTCTCGAGGCCGGGGCCGGCGAGGAGCGGCCGCGCACCGCGCACCAGGAGCGGCCCCTCGGGGAGCGGCTCCAGAAGGACGCCGCCGCCTACTACACCGTCGCCGAGCGGCGGGTGAAGCGGGCGAACCTCATCCCCCGCCTGCTGCGGGCTTTCCGCGACGCCGTGCTGATCGGTGCCTCGCTGCTCGCGATCTGGGCGGTGCTCGCCGCGGCGGGGATCCCGATCCCCTTCACCGGCGTGGTCATCGCGGTGCTCGTGATCATGGTGCTCTCCGCCGGGGTGTCCGTCTTCTCCGCGCGACGTCGCGACGCCGACGACGGGTCCGGCCGGGGCTGAGCCCGCCCCGGGCACGCCACGGGACCCTCGCCCACGGGACCTTCGCCGACGGGAGCGCGAACACCCGGACCTAGCCTGGAGCGGCCCCGTTCCGTCCCTGCCCGGACCGCCGCCGTCCCGGCGACGTCCTGCCCCGAGGTGCTCCCGACCGTGCCGTCCTCCCCCGCTTCTCCCCGTCGTCCCGCAGGTCCCGCCCCCGCCACCGGGCGCGGCGCGTGGCATCGCCGCGCCTCCCGCCCCATTCTCCTGTGGATGCTCGCCCTCGTCCTCGTGGTGATCGGGCACCAGTGGGTGCCACAGGCGCGCTGGCTGATGGTCCACATGGTCACGCTGGGGCTGATCACCACGTCGATCATGATCTGGGGGCAGCACGTCGCGGAGGCGCTGCTGAAGACCCGTCTGGCCGAGGAGACGAGGGGCCGGCAGCTCGCCCGGCTGCGCCTGCTGACCGTCGGCGTGATGCTGACGATCGCGGGGATGCTGCCGGAGTGGCCGTGGCTCGTGGTCCTCGGCGCGCTGGCCGTCTCCGCGGCGCTGCTCTGGTACGCCGCGGCGCTCGGTGCGCAGATCCGGGCGGCGCTGGCGCCTCGCTTCGCCGCCACAGTCCGCACGTACGTCGCGGCGGCGTGCCTGCTGCCCGTCGGCGCCGTGCTTGGCGCGGTGATGGCCTTCAGTCCGGGCGAGCCCTGGCAGGGCCGGCTGCTGCTCGCCCATCAGGTCGTGAACGTGTTGGGCTTCGTGGGGCTCACGGTCACCGGGACGCTGCTGACGTTGTGGCCGACGGTGCTGCGCACGCGCCTCCCGGCGGACGCGGCTCAGCGCGCCTCGGGCGGGCTGCTCGGCATGCTGATCGCCGTCCTCCTCGCGGTCGCGGGGGCGCTGACCGGCTCGACCCTGATCGGCTGCGCCGCGCTCCTCGGCTATCTCGGCTCGTTCGCAGCCGTCGCGATCACCCTGGTGCGGGTCGCCGTACAGAGCGCACGCCAGGAACACCGGGTGCCGCCGGCGCTGTTCCCGATCCTGTCGATCGCCGCCGGGATGGGCTGGTTCGTCGTCGCGACGACGGGACTGCTGACGATGTGGTGGCGTTCGGCCGATGCGCAGATGGTGTCGTCGCTCGTCGCCGCCGACGTCCAGCAGCTCACCGTCCCGTTCGTCGCCGGCTTCCTGCTGCAGGTGCTGTTCGGCGCGATGAGCCATCTGCTGCCGGTGACCCTGGGCGGTGGTCCCCGGGCGACGTCGGCGGGTCTCGCCGTGATGAGCCGCGGAGCCGTGCTGCGCGTGGTCGCCTACAACCTGGTCGTCGCCTTGTTCGTGCTCGCCGAGGCGGGCACCGCCGGGTCCGGGGCGCTGTTCTCCGCGCTCACGCTCGGGACGGCGGAGGTCTCGGGCTTCGGCTCGCTCTCCCGCGTGATCCTGTCCCTGCTCGGCCTCGCGGTGCTGCTGGCGTTCGTGGTGCTGATGGTGCTCGCCGTCCGGGAGAACCGGCGCCACCGCGGCGCCGTGCCCGTGTCCCTGAAGCCCCCGACGTCGCAACCCCCCGCTCCCGCCGTCGAGCAGCTCGCCCCCCGCCTGGAGCGACGCGCGCTCACCGGGGCGCTGCTTGGCCTCGGCTCGGTGCTCGGGGCCACCGCGCTCGGCGGGTCCCTCGACCGTGCCCAGGGTTCTCTCCCGTCCTCGGCAGGTGCGGGCGCCGGAACCACCACGGCGGTGTCGCCCACCGGGAAGACGACCACGATCGCGGTGTCGATGGCCGAGATGCGCTTCGTCCCCGACCTGCTCGAGGTCCCGGTCGGGAATACCCTGGTGATCGAGCTGAGCAACGACGACCCTCACGACGTGCACGACCTCGTCCTCGCCACCGGCGCCTCGTCCGGCCGTCTGCAGCCGGGCGCGTCGACCGTCCTCGACGGCGGGGTGGTCACCCACGATCTGGAGGGTTGGTGCTCGATCGTCGGCCACCGTGCGATGGGCATGACCCTCACCGTCGTCGCGACCGGTGCGTCTCCGGGAGCGACCGAGGGCGATGCGGCCCACGGCAACGACTCCGGTGCCGACGAGCTGGCCCGCGTGCCCGCCGACATGACCGCCGCGCCCGGATCGGGCTACACGACGCGCGATGCGCGTCTCCCCGCGCCCTCCGGGACCCCGCAGCGGCTCACGCTCCAGGTCACCGAGGTCGCCGCCGAGATCGCGCCCGGGGTCACCCTGGACGCGATGACGTACGACGGCACCGTCGTCGGACCGGTGCTGCGCTCCGAGCTCGGAGCCCGGCTCACCGTCGACCTCGTCAACAACGGGTCGATGGGGCACTCCCTCGACCTGCACGCCGGTCGCGTCGCGCCTGATCCGGTGATGCGCACGATCCCGCCGGGCGAGCGGCTCGAGTACTCGATCACCACCGACCATGCCGGGATCTGGCTCTACCACTGCTCCACCATGCCGATGTCGGTGCACCTCGCCGCCGGGATGATCGGGGCGCTCGTGGTCCCGCCACCGGAACTCGCCACCGCCGACCGCGAGTACGTGCTGGTCCAGTCGGAGCACTATCTCGTCCCGGCCGGCGCAGCGGGCTCCGACTCGGCGATGCACGAGGGCGCCCTGCCGGTCAGCCCCGCGAAGATCGCCGCCGAGAGGCCCGACCTCACCGTCTTCAACGGCCACGCCACCCAGTACGTCCATGCCCCGCTCGAGGCCCGGGTGGGTGAGCGGGTGCGACTCTGGGTACTCGCCGCGGGCCCCTCGCGCGGAATCTCCTTCCACGTGGTGGGCGGCGTCTTCGACACCGTCTTCAAGGAGGGCGCCTACCTGCTGCGCCCCGAGGACGGCAGCGGCAGCGGGGCGCAGGCGCTCGACCTCGCTGCCGCCCAGGGCGGCTTCGTGGAGCTGGTCTTCGACGAGCCGGGCACGTACACCGCCGTGAACCACTCCTTCGTAGAGATGGAGCGCGGGGCGCGGGCGCTGATCCGCGTCACCGCCTGAGCCGCGGGCCGGGCGGCGCGAGGGGGGTCAGAGCTTGGTGATCGGCGCGTAGCGCAGCAGCAGGCGCTTGGTGCCGTGCGGGGCCTTGAACTGCACTTCGACCTGGGTCTTGTCGCCCTGACCGGCGACCTCCGTCACCGTGCCCATCCCGAAGGAGTCGTGGGTGACCCGGTCCCCCGGCGCGAGCTGCGGCAGCGAGGCGGCCGGGGTGGGCTTGCGCCCCGACCCGAGGCTCGGCCGCTTCACATCGGAGCGACCGCCGCCGATCCCGCCGCTGAACGAGGGGCCCCGTCGGCCGCCCCCGCCGTAACCGCCGGAGGAGGACCCCCCGTAGGCGCCGGAGGAGTAGCCGGCACCGCTCAGGGTCGAGCCGGCGCGGGCCACGTCGAGGGTCTCCTCGGGCACCTCGTCGAGGAAACGGCTGGCGGGCATGAACTGCGCCTGTCCCCAGGTGGCGCGCATCTGCGCCCGGGTCAGGTACAGCTTCTCGCGCGCCCGGGTGATGCCCACGTAGGCGAGACGCCGCTCCTCCTCGAGCTCATCGGGATCCGAGAGGGTGCGGTTGTGGGGGAAGGTGCCGTCCTCCATGCCGGTCAGGAACACCACCGGGAACTCGAGGCCCTTCGCGGTGTGCAGGGTCATGAGGGTGACGAACTGGTCCTCGGCACCGGGCAGCTGGTCTGCATCGGCGACCAGCGAGACCTTCTCCAGGAAGCGGTCCAGCAGCGAGGCGGCGGGGTCGGCAGAGATACCGTCCTCCTCCTCGAGCTCGCTCGCGATCGCCGCCTCCGCCTCGACCTGGGCCTCGAACTCGGCGGCGACGGAGAGCAGCTCGGCGAGGTTCTCCAGGCGCGACTCGTCCTGGGGGTCGTCGCTGCCTTGCAGCTCGGCGTAGTAGCCGGAGCGGGTCAGGACGGCCTCGAGCAGCTCGGCGGGGCCGTCGCCCCGCTCGGCCTGGGCCTGGAGGTCCTCGAGCATCGCCACGAAGACCCGCACGGCGTTCAGCGAGCGGGTCGCGATCCCGGGGGCCTCCTCGGCGCGGCGCAGCGCCTCGCCGAAGCCGATCCGCTCCCGCTCGGCGAGCATCGCGATCGCGGCCTCGGCCCGGTCCCCGATGCCGCGCTTGGGGACGTTGAGGATGCGCCGGAGGTTGATCTCGTCGGCCGGGTTGGCCAGCACCTGCAGGTAGGCGACGGCGTCCTTGATCTCGCGGCGCTCGTAGAAGCGGGTGCCGCCGACCACTCGGTAGGGCAGGCCCACGCGGATCAGCTGATCCTCGAGCGCGCGGGACTGGGCGTTGGCGCGGTAGAAGATCGCCACATCCCCCGCCCGGCGGCCGTCGTCGACGAGCGCGTCGATCTGCCGACCGATGTAGCGGGCCTCCGACTGCTCGTCGTCCGCGACGTAGAGCGTGATCTTCTCGCCGGAGCCCTGGTCGGTCCACAGGTTCTTCTCGCGGCGGCCCTGGTTGCCGGAGATCAGCGCGTTGGCGGCGCTGAGGATGTTCTGGGTCGAGCGGTAGTTCTGCTCCAGCACGATCGTGCGCGCGGAGGGGAAGTCCTGCTCGAACTCGATGATGTTGCGGATGGTCGCGCCGCGGAAGGCGTAGATCGACTGGTCCGAGTCGCCCACCACGGTGAGGGAGGCGTGCGGGTCGTCGCCCACCAGCTCCCGCACCAGCTGGTACTGGGCGGTGTTGGTGTCCTGGTACTCGTCGACCATCAGGTGGCGGAAGCGACGCCGGTAGCCCTCGCGGATCGCGGGGTTCTCGCGCAGCAGCGTGACCGTCAGCCCGATCAGGTCGTCGAAGTCGACGGCGTTCGCCTGGCGCAGGCGCTCGGTGTAGTTCGTGTAGATCCGCGAGAGGGTCTGGTCGAAGCCGTCCTTCGAGAGCTCGGCGCGGTCCGCGAAGTCGATCGGGTCCACGAGGTCGTTCTTCAGCGACGAGATCCGCGAGGCGATCATCCGCGGGGCGTGCTTCTTGGTGTCGAGCTCGAGGTCCTTGGCGATCGTGGTGATCAGCCGGAGGGAGTCCGCGCTGTCGTAGATCGTGAAGGAGCTCTTCAGGCCCGCGGCCGCGGCGTCGCGCCGCAGGATCCGCACGCAGGCGCTGTGGAAGGTCGAGACCCACATGCTGCGGGCGATCGGGCCGACGAGCTCCTCGACCCGCTCGCGCATCTCGGCGGCCGCCTTGTTGGTGAAGGTGATCGCGAGGATCTCCCCCGGCAGCGCTTCGCGGGTGCGCAGCAGGTGGGCGATGCGCCGGGTGAGCACGCGGGTCTTGCCCGAGCCGGCGCCCGCGACGATCAGCAGGGGGCTCCCCCGGTGCTCGACCGCCTCGCGCTGGGCGGGGTTGAGATCGTCGACGAGGCCCGCGAGGTCCCCGGCGGGCGCTGCGGCGCGCGCGAGCGCCGGGGCGAGCACGGGCGACGGGGGCAGCTCCGCGTATGGGGGCTCGTCCTCCTCCGGCGGAGCGTCCTCCTCCGGGGGTGCCTCCTCCTCGTGGGGCGGGATCTCCTCGTCGAGCGGCGGCTCCGCCCCGGCGGGAGGCGCTCCGCCGCCGGACGGGGGCGCGACCTCCACGCCGTCCAGGCGGCGGAAGGCGTCGGGCAGGGAGAGGTCGTCGAAGAGGGAGCTCATGAGGACCTCAGGATAGAGCGAGGGTCAGACGAGCACGGCGACGAACACGTTGACGATGATCGCCAGCGGGATGCCGAACCACACGGCCGACGGGGTCTCCTCGCGGCGGCGGTTCGCGATGTAGGCCAGGACGGCGGCGGCGATGCCGATCAGGAGCTTGATGCCGAGCTTCATGTGGTTCGGGTCGCCGAGCACGGAGACCAGCGCGGCGAGGATGATCCCGAGCACCAGGGCCCCGGCGATCGCGTGGGCCATGCCCGGGTTCGGGGTGCGGGTGCGGGCGGCCCCGACCCAGGTGCCGAGGCCGACGGCCCAGCAGATCAGATGGAGGGCGACGAGGACGGAGAGGAGGATCGACATGCGTCCAGATTACGGTCCGCCACCTGGGAGGACCCGCTCCGGACCGTGCGAGAATCGCCGCATGTCCGCGGCCGACGACCCTGCTCCCGAGACCCCGGCTCCCTTCCTCGCGGAGCTCGCCGAGGAGTTCGAGACCCCGACCCCTCCCCGGGTCTCCCCCGCCCGTGCGGTCGCGGCCGCGCTGTCCGTGCTGCTGGTGCTCGCGATGCTGGCCTGGGCGCTGCCCTGGGCGACCGGCGCCACCTGGCCGTTGATCCTCGAGGCCCTCACCACGATGCCCGCCTGGGCGCTGCCGGCGATGCTCGTCCTGGGCGCCGCGGCGCTCGTGCTCGAGGCCGTCACCGTGCGCACGGCCGTGGCCGGCTCCCGGCTCGGGACGGTCCTGCCGGCGCATGCCGCGGCGACCGGCCTCGGTCTCGCCCTCCCCGGGGGGACCGTACTGGGCCTCGGACTGCTGGGCTGGCTGCTGCGCCGGGCCGGAGTCGCCGTCGGCGCGATCGTCACGGGGATCCTCGCCGCCTCGCTCGTGGACCTCGTGGTCTCCTCGATCCTCGTCCCTCTGCTGGGCCTCGGCGCGTACGCCCTCTCGGCGACGGCGCTGCCCCTGCCGGGCGGGATCTGGGCGGCGGTCCTCGCCGTGGCGGGGAGCGTGCTCGCCCTGGCCCTGACCGGACTGGGCCTGCGCCGCAGCGTGCTCGCGGCGGTGCTCGAGCGCCTCGCCCAGCTGGGAGACGCGATCCCCACCGCGGGCGTCCTCGCCCAGCGGGACGCTCTCGTGGACCTGCTGCGCCGTCGGCCCCTCTCCCTCGCGCTGCCCACGCTCGCCGCACGGATCATGCAGTGGACGGCGCTGCTTCTCGCGCTGCGTGCCGCCGGCGTGGAGGTGCCGCTGCTGCTGACCATCGCCCTCTTCGCCCTCGGACGCGTGCTCGCACTCGTCCCGATCACCCCGGGCGGGGCGGGGATCACCGAGACCGTCGGCGCGGCGGCGCTCGTCGGGCTCGGGGTGGTCGCGGCAGACGCCGCCGCGGCGATGCTGCTGCTGGCCGTCGCGACCCTCGTGGTGCCGCTGGTCGGCGGCGGGATCGCGGTCGCGGCCGCGATGGCCCGCTCCTCGGGTTCGGCTCAGCCCTCGTCATCCCGCTCGTCGTAGTCCGGGGTGTCGATCCCGAGCGTGTGCGAGGGATGGGCGGGGAGCACCGCCGCGGACTCGGCCGCGAGCGGGTAGCCGCCGATGCTCGCTCCCTCCCGGGTGCCGATGAACTCGGCCACCTCGTCCACGTGACGATGCGCGTCGTCGCCGCGGCCCAGGAAGCCCGCCCCCGCATAGCCGCCGAGGCGTCGGCCGCTGACCCGCTCCTCGGCGAGAGCGGCCCGCTCGAGCCGGCCCGCCGCGCCGCGCAGGCCGCTGCTGAGGCGCCCCAGCTCCGCGTACTCCTGCCCGGTCCAGCGGTCCAGCAGGTCCTCGCCGAAGCGCCGGGTCGGGGCGTCCTCCGAGCGGGAGAGCTCTCCGAGGGAGTTCGCCAGGCGCAGGCGCAGCAGGGTGAGGCGGTCCGCCGCCCGACGCATCTTCTGCGCCTGGGAGCGCAGGTCACGCACTGGTGCGGGCATCCCGTCCCTCCTCACCGCCGGGGTCGCGCTCATCGTAGCGGGAGGTGGTCGACCCAGTCGTCCAGGATGCGCAGGGCACGGGCGCGGGCGTCCGCGTCGGAGAGGAAGACGTCGTGCCGGGCCCCGTCGACCGGCTCGATGCGCACCCGCGGCCCGAGGCGGCGTGCGGCGGCCGCGAGGGAGCGGACGTCGAGCACGGTGTCGGCGCGGCGCATCGGCTCGGAGAAGCGGCGCGCGATGCGGGTGCGCCGCGAGTGCAGGACCAGGATCGGCAGGGCGAGGGGTCCGGCGGCGCGCAGCCGGCGCTGCCCGTCGAGCACGGCGGCGAGGGTCGCGGCGGGGAACGGGTGGCCGCCCGGCGGCTTCATCACGAGGTCGTAGTCGTACAGCCCGCCGTGATCGCGGTGCGTGGTGCGGGCGTAGTGCGAGGCGCCGACGGGCAGGATCGGCCGGCGGTGCAGGCGCCCCGCGAGCGCCCGCACGGGGGCATCGGCGAGGCGCCGCGTGGCCGGTCCGAGGTGCATCTCGAGCCAGGGAGAGTTCAGGGCGAGGGCCCGGACGGTGCCGGGGCGGCGCTGCGTCCACAGCGCGGCGGTGAGCCCACCGGTGGAGTGGGCCAGGAGGATCGGCGGGCGGTCGCGACCGATGATCCGCAGCGCGCGGTCGATCTCCTCGTCGTAGCGGCTGAGATGGTCGACCTCGGTGGCGGTCTGCCCCGCCAGCAGGGCGCGGCCGTGCTTGCGCAGGTCCAGACCCCAGACATCGAGGCCCCGGGAGCCGAGGTGCTCCATCAGCTCCCGGTCGAAGACGTAGTCGGACCAGCCGTGCAGGAGGAGGATCGGGGGGAGCCGCTCCGCTCCCTCCCGTTCGCGGTGGACGAGGACCGCGATGACGGGGCCCTCGTCATCGGGGGCGAGCTCGAGCACTCGACGCGCGTAGCCGGCGCCGAGGACCCGATCCGGGATCACTCGGTGCGGGAGGTGGAGCGCAGCATGTCCACCACCTCGTGGCGGTGGTAGCGGCGATGCCCGCCGAGAGTGCGCATGTAGGAGAGCTTCCCGGCCTGGGCCCAGCGGGTGACCGTCTTGGGGTCGACGTGGAACATCTTCGCGACCTCGGCAGGAGTGAGCAGCTCCTCCGGAGCGTCGTCGCGCTCCGTGGTTCCGTTCGACATGTCTCGGGCCCTCCTGCGTGGCAAATGGATGGGGAGAGTACCGCCCGGGGGTACGGCGGCTCGCACGGACCAGGTTACCGCTCCCAGGAAGTCGACACGCAATCCCCTTCACGACGAGTCGCAAGGGATCTCCAGCACTCCGGGGCCTCGGCGTTAGCCGGATCCTGGCACCGCCATGTACTCTTGGGATCCGAATCAATGCCATCTTCCGGGTCGACCAGAACACCCGGGCAGCAGACGCACAGGGGGTCAGATCCATGGGTCGCGGCCGACAGAAAGCCAAGCACACCAAGGTGGCACGGGACCTCAAGTACTACAGCCCTCCGACGGATCTCACCGCCCTGCAGCGCGAGCTGCAGTCCCAGCGCGGCGAGACCACCACCCCCGCCGAGAGCGACGAGTGGACCGAGGACAGCGACGACTGGGCCGAGGAGGACGCCCCCTCCGCCCACCGACGCTGAGGCTGTCCGGCGATCGCCGGCACCGTGACGACTGCCGAGGGCCGACCCACCGGGTCGGCCCTCGCATCGTCTCTGCTCGTCTCCGGGGACGGCCCCGGTCGGTCCGGTCAGACCCAGCCCGGGTGCTGGCCGACGAGCTGCACCGACCCGCCCTCGACACCCTTGGCGCCGGTGACGATGCGCTCGAGCTCCCGGGAGGGGGCACCGAGGCCGTCCGCCGCCAGCACCTCACCGATCGCCCGGGCGCCGAGGCCGCGCTCGGCGAGGAGGGCGAGCACCGCGTCGGCCTGCTCGGGGGCGACCACGGCCACCATCCCGAGTCCCATGTTGAGGGTGCCCTCGAGGTCCGTCTGCGGGACCGATCCCCACACGGCGACCTGGGAGAAGACGGCGCCGGGGGTCCAGCTCGCGCGATCCAGCCGGGCCCCGAGGCCGACGGGCATCACCCGGGCGAGGTTCGCGGCGAGGCCGCCGCCGGTGACATGGCTGAGCGCGTGGACCGCTCCGCGCGTGCTCTCCGCGCGCAGCACGGCGAGGACGTCGGCGGCGTAGATCCGGGTGGGCTCCAGCAGCTCCTCACCGAGGGTCCGGCCGAGGTCCTCGACGTGCGCTGCGAGGTCGAGGCCCTGCGCCGCCACGACGGCGCGCACCAGGGAGTAGCCGTTCGAGTGCAGTCCCGAGGCGTCCATCCCGATCACCACGTCGCCCGCTCGGACCCGCTCGGGCCCGAGGAGGTCCTCGGCGTCGACCACGCCGACGGCCGCGCCGGCCACGTCGTAGTCCTCGGGCGCCATGAGGCCGGGGTGCTCCGCGGTCTCGCCGCCGACGAGGGCGCAGCCGGCCAGCCGGCAGCCCTCGGCGATGCCGCGCACGATGTCCGCGATCCGCTCGGGGACCACGGCGCCGCAGGCGATGTAGTCGGTCATGGCGAGCGGCTCCGCGCCGACCACCACGATGTCGTCGACCACCATGCCCACGAGGTCGCGGCCGATGGTGTCGTGCACGTCGAGGGCGCGGGCGATCGCGATCTTGGTGCCCACGCCGTCGGTCGAGGACGCCAGCAGGGGGCGGCGGTACTCCTTGAGCGCGCTGACGTCGACGAGCCCGGCGAAGGCGCCGATGCCGCCGAGGACCTGCGGTCCGTGGGTCGCGGCGACCGCGGACTTCATCAGCTCGACGGCGCGGTCGCCCGCGGCGGTGTCGACGCCGGCGGCGGCGTAGGTGAGCGCGGGGCCGGCCTGGGTGGGCTGGGTGGGCTGGGTGGAGTTCATGCGTCCTTCCCGACGAGGATGCCCTGGGCCGAGGCGACCGGATCGGGCAGGGCGACCGGGTACGTCCCGGAGAAGCAGGCGGTGCACAGGGACTCGCGGTCCTGGCCGGTGGCGGCGATCATGCCGTCCTCGGAGATGTAGCCGAGGGAGTCGGCGCCGATGGAGCGGGCGATCTCCTCGGTGTCCAGGCCGTTGGCGATGAGCTCGGCCCGCGAGGCGAAGTCGATGCCGTAGAAGCAGGGCCAGCGCACGGGCGGCGAGGAGATCCGCACGTGGACCTCCGCGGCCCCGGCCTCCCGCAGCATCCGCACCACGGCCCGCTGGGTGTTGCCGCGTACGATCGAGTCGTCGATCACCACCAGGCGCTTGCCGGCGATGACCTCCTTGAGCGGGTTGAGCTTGAGCCGGATGCCGAGCTGGCGGATCGTCTGGCTGGGCTGGATGAAAGTACGGCCAACATAGGCGTTCTTCACCATCCCCTGGCCGTAGGGGATGCCCGCCTCCTGGGCGTAGCCGATCGCCGCGGGGGTGCCGGACTCGGGGGTCGGGATCACCAGGTCCGCGTCGACGGGATGCTCGCGGGCGAGGCGCCGGCCCATCTCGGCCCGGGACTCGTTGACGCTGCGGCCCGCGATGCGGGTGTCGGGCCGGGCGAGGTACACGTACTCGAAGACGCAGCCCTTGGGCTGGGCCGGCAGCACCTGCTCGCTGCGCAGTCCCTGCTCATCGATCACGATCATCTCGCCGGGGGCGACCTCGCGCACGAAGCTCGCGCCGCAGATGTCCAGCGCCGCGGTCTCCGAGGCGACCACCCAGCCGCGCTCGAGCCGGCCGAGGACCAGCGGGCGGATCCCCTGCGGGTCGCGGGCGGCGTAGAGCGTGGTCTCGTCCATCACGGTGAAGCAGTAGGCGCCCCGCAGCCGCGGCATGACCTCGCGCAGCGCGTCCTCGAGAGGACCCTCGGTGTTCAGCAGGGCGGTCACCAGGGCGGTGTCGGTGGTGTTGCCGCGGGCGATCTCGCCGCGGCGCTGCTCGCCGAGCCGCTCGCGGACCAGCTCGAGCAGCTCGTCGGTGTTGACCAGGTTCCCGTTGTGGGCGAGCGCCACGGTGCCCACGGGCCGCGGGCCGAGGGTGGGCTGAGCGTTGGACCACACGGAGCCGCCGGTGGTCGAGTAGCGCGTGTGCCCGATCGCGATGTGGCCCTGCAGCGTCTCGAGCGAGGCCTCGTCGAAGACCTGCGAGACCAGGCCCATGTCCTTGTAGACCAGGATCTGCGAGCCGTCGGAGGTCGCGATGCCCGCCGACTCCTGACCCCGGTGCTGCAGCGCGTACAGCCCGTAGTAGGTCAGCTTCGAGACGTCCTCGCCGGGGGCGAAGACGCCGAAGACACCGCAGGAGTCCTGCGGCCCCTTCTCCCCGGGGAGCAGGTCATGGGAGAGATGTCCGTCGCCGCGTGCCACCGGCACATTCTGACACAGGGGCGCGGTTCAGGATCTCGGCGTCCGCGGGCCCCGGTGGCGGATCGCATCGATCAGCGCGGCGATCGCGGCGAGCGGGACGCCGACGAACATGATCGCCAGCAGGATCAGGTTCAGGACCGAGGGCAGGTCCGGCAGTCCGAGGAAGGGCGAGGCCAGGAGCGCGCCGACGGCGGGCACCGCGAGGCAGATCGCGACCCACAGCCCGAGGGCGGGGGTGCGTCCGCGGCGCACGAACACCGCGGTGCTGGTCTCCGTCGTGTCCGACGCATCCGTCGTATCCGTCACGTCCGGGGACTCCGTCTCCGCGGGCGCGGCCTCTGGGGTTCCGGTCCCCGCGGCGGTCTGCGGGTCCTGCGCGGTGGGGTCGTCCTGGGTGTTCACAGCACTCCTGCGGCCTCGACCGCGGCGGTCGCCACGGCCGGATCGGTGGTGGAGGAGCCGGCGGTGCGTGCGGAGAGGTGCACGGAGCCGACGCCGGTGGCGCGCACGAGGGGGACCACGTCCGCGGGACGCACCCCTCCCCCCGCGCAGATCTCGAGCAGGTCCTCGGCGGCCTCGACCATGAGCGCGAGGTCCGCCGCGCCGTCGAGGGCGCGCGCCGCGCCGCCCGAGCTCAGCACCCGGTGGACACCGAGGCCGAGCAGCGTGGTGACAGCCTCAGCGCGCGCCGCGGCGTCCGGCAGGACGTCGACGGCCCGGTGGCAGGTGAAGGTCACGCCGCGGGCGGCGGACTGGGCGGCGCGCAGCGCCCCGTCGCGGATCGTCTCGAGACCGGGCACGTCGAGGGCGCCCTCCGGGGTCAGCGCGCCGATCACGACGCCCGCGGCGCCCGCGGCGACAGTCTCGGCGGCCTGCTCCGCCATGAGCTCGATCTCCTCGGCGGAGTAGACGAACTCCGCGGGGCGCTCCAGGAAGTCACCCTCCCCGGCGCGGCAACGGATCAGCACGTGCACGTCGAAGTGGGGCTTCGCGTCCCGGGCCGCGACCAGGGCGGCGGCCCGCTCGACGCAGGCGCGGACCAGGTCGGGCGGCGGGGTGACCCCGCCGCGGTCGAGGTCGGCGCACAGCTCGACGCGGTCCGCTCCGGCCGCTGCGGCGGTCTCGAGCCCGGTCAGGTCCTGGACCGCGATCTCGACGGCGATGCTCATGACTCCTCCGGGGTGCGGACGGCGCGGCGTGCCCCGGGCAGCGGCAGCATCTCGGAGAGGTCGCTGCGCTCCCCGCTCGCGCGGACGCGGCCGTCGGCGACCGCCTCCGCCCAGGTCACGGAACCGGTCGCGAGACCCAACCAGGTCTGCGCGTCGGTCTCCACCACCGCGGGCGGGGTGCCGCGGGTGTGCCGGGTGCCGGCGATCGCCTGCACCGCGGCGAAGGGCGGGACGCGCACCTCGACGGCCCCACCGGGGTACTCCTCGGCGAGGTCCTCCAGGGTCGATCGGACGGCCGGGGCGAGCACGGTGCGAGGTGCGGTGCCAGGGTCGAGGGCCCAGGCCCGCAGCGCCGCCCGCCCGGTCCCGGGATCGGTGCGGCGGGGACTCACGGCAGCAGGTCGTGGACCGCGATGGTGTCGGCCCGGTCGGGGCCCACGCCGATCGCGCTGATGCGGCAGCCGGCGAGCTCCTCGAGGCGGCGCACGTAGTTCTGCGCGTTCTCGGGCAGGTCCTCGAAGGTCCGCGCCTCGGAGAGGTCCTCGCTCCAGCCGGGCAGGGTCTCGTAGACGGGGACCGCATGGTGGAACTCGGTCTGGGTCATCGGCATCTCGCGGTGGATCACGCCGTCCACGTCGTAGCCGGTGCAGATCGGGACCTCGTCGATCCCGGTGAGCACGTCGAGCTTGGTGAGCACGATGTCGGTGAAGCCGTTGATGCGCACCGCGTGGCGGATCATCAGGGCGTCGTACCAGCCGCAGCGGCGGGGGCGGCCGGTGTTCACGCCCACCTCGCCGCCGGTCTTCTGCAGGTACTCGCCCCACTTGTCCTCGAGCTCGGTGGGGAACGGACCGGCACCCACACGGGTGGTGTACGCCTTGACGATGCCGATCACCCGGTCGATCCGGGTGGGGCCGACGCCGGTGCCGGTCACGGCGCCGCCCGCGGTCGGGTTGGAGCTGGTCACGAAGGGATAGGTGCCGTGGTCGACATCCAGGAAGGTGGCCTGGCCGCCCTCCATCAGGACCACCTCGCCGCGGTCGAGCGCATCGCCGAGCAGCACGGTGGTGTCCACCACCATCGGGCGCAGGCGCTCCGCATAGGACAGCAGCCCGTCGACGATCTCGTCGACCTCGACGGCGCGCCGGTTGTAGAGCTTGACCAGCAGCTCGTTCTTCTGCCGCAGGGCGCCCTCGACCTTCTGGCGCAGGATCGACGCGTCGAAGAGGTCCTGGACGCGGATCCCGAGGCGGCCCACCTTGTCGATGTAGGCGGGCCCGATGCCGCGGCCGGTGGTGCCGATCGCGCGCTTGCCGAGGAAGCGCTCGGTCACCTTGTCGAGGGTCTGGTGATAGGGGGCGACGATGTGCGCATTGGCGCTGATGCGCAGGCGGGAGGTGTCCACGCCACGCGCCTCGAGCACTCCGATCTCCTCGAAGAGCGCCTCCAGGTTGACCACCACGCCGTTGCCGATCACCGGGGTGACCTGCGGGGACAGGATGCCTGCGGGAAGGAGCTTGAGCTCGAACTTCTCCCCCGCGACGACCACGGTGTGCCCGGCGTTATTGCCGCCGTTGGGCTTGACGACGTAGTCGACGCGCTCTCCGAGCAGGTCGGTCGCCTTGCCCTTCCCCTCGTCGCCCCACTGGGCTCCGACGATCACGACGGCGGGCATGGCGACTCCTGGGGCGAGGGGTGGGGTGCGGGTGCAGGACCTCGGCGATCCTACCAAGCAGAGGCTGGGCTCAACGGAGCAGGGTCCGGTCCGCCTCGCGGACGAAGTCGGCGATCCGATCGGCCTCGACGGTGTCGCCGATGCGGGACGAGGCCTCGCCCAGCATCACCAGGGCGCGGAGGAAGCCCCGGTTGGGGGCGTGGGAGGCGGGGATCGGGCCCTGGCCGCGCCAGCCCGCCCGACGGAGCGCATCGAGTCCGCGGTGGTAGCCGGTGCGGGCGTAGGCGTACGCCTGGACGTCCTCGCCGTCGGCGAGCGCCTCCTCGGCCAGGGTCGCCCAGGCCAGCGGGGACTCGGGGTGCCGCGCGGCGACGTCGCGGGGCTCTGCGTCCTCGAGCTCGGCGGCGACCTCGACGTCCACGAAGTCGTCGGGGAGCCGGGTCTCGGGGATCCCCAGGAGGTTGGTGCCGGTGAGGTTGTCGGTACGATCAGCCATGCACGCATCGTAGGCGCCGTCGCCTGACGATCCCTCGGACCGAACAGAAAAGACCTATGGCACGAACGCAGGACGGCTCGGAGCTCCTCACCGGGCCCGGAGCAGGGGGGCTGCTCCGCTCCGCCGTCGGGAACTCCGGCGGGGTGCTGCACAGCTGGCAGCTCGACCATGTCGATCACCGACCCGGTCGCAGCACCAAGGCCCTCTACCGCACCATGGTGTCGTGGCCCGAGCTCGACGGCCCGCAGGCTCCGGCCCGCGAGGAGCTCTTCGGAGCGAGCGCCCACATCGGCGAGCGCGAGAAGGACCTCTACGTCGCCGAGCAGACCCTGGTGATGACCGACGGCGACATCAACGTCCGGGTGTGGCGCTATCCCCACGACCCGTGGCTGCCGATGCTGCCGCAGGTCTGCTACCCCGATGTGGTCGGTCGGACCCTCGCCGGGCTCGGCGTGACCCTCGGCCCGGACCCGACGGCCCCGATCGTCATCGACGTCGTCTCCTACCGGCCCGGGCGCCGCGCCGTGCTGCGCGCCGCACAGGGAGGTCATGCGGTCTTCCTCAAGGTGATGCAGCCCCATCGCAGCGGCGAGATCGTGGATCGGCACGAACGGCTGCTGGCCGCCGGGGTGCCGGTGCCGACGGTGATCGCCCACCACGACGGCCTGGTGGTGCTCGAGGAGCTCCCCGGGCGCCCGCTCGCCCGGGCCGTGATCGACGAGGGCGTGGACGCCTGCCGCGCCGAGGACCTGGTCGCCCTGCTGGACCGGCTGCCGGCCTCGATGTACCCGCTGCCGCTGCGCCCGCCGTGGACGGACTCGGTCGAGTTCTACGCCGGGATCGTCGCCTCCTCGCTGCCCTCGCTCGGGCCACGCCTCGATGCTCTCGTGCGCACGATCCGCGACGGCCTCTCCGCCCTCGAGCAGCGCATGGACATGCGCCCGCACGACGTGGTGCACGGCGACTTCTACGAGGCGCAGGTGTTCGTGCAGGACGGTCGCGTGGTGGGGATGCTCGACATCGACACCGTCGGCCCGGGCCGCCGTGCGGACGACCTCGCCTGCCTCCTGGCCCATCTCAGCGTCCTCGCCGACTACGGCAACGCGGGACGGATCGACCGCGCGATGCAGGAGCGGGTCGAGCTCGCGATCCGCACCTGGCACACCGTCTTCGCCGATCGCGTGGATCCCACCGAGCTCGCGCTGCGCTCGGCCGGCGTGGTGCTGTCGCTGGCCACCGGTCCGCATCGGCAGCAGGAAGCCGCGTGGGAGGCGGCGACCGAGGCGATCGTGCGCGTCGCCGAGGAGTGGGTCTCGGCCGCGCGCTCCGCCGAGACGGCCCGTCTCGCGCGGACCGCTCCCCCCGCTGCGGCACCGGTTCCCGCGACGCCCTCCGCGCCTGCCGTCCCGTCCGCCACACAGCCCGCGCCGGTCCCGTCGGCGGCACCGTCCGCACGGTCCGCAGCCGTCCCGTCGGCCGCACCGCGCTCGGCCGGGCCGGAGTCCGCCGCACCTCCCCGGCATTCCGCCCCCGCACCGTCGGCCGGGCCGGTGCCGTCCGCCGGTCCGGTGCCGTCGGCGGCCCCGGACCCCGCAGGCCCGTCGGACCCCGACGACGACGCGCCCACGCAGGAGCGTCGCATCAGCTCGATCCTGCCCCGCTGACGTGCGCGCGGTGCTGCAGCGGGTCGACGGGGCCCGGGTCGAGGTCGACGGCGACGTCGTCGGCGAGATCACCGGCGAGGGCCTGCTCGCCCTCGTCGGCGTGACCCACGACGACGGGCCCGAGCAGGTCGCCCTGATCGCTCGGAAGATCGCCGAGCTGCGGATCCTCTCGGGCGAGCGCTCGGTGCTCGACGCCGGGGCCTCCGTGCTCGTCGTCTCCCAGTTCACGCTCTACGCCGACGTGCGCAAGGGCCGCCGCCCCTCCTGGAACGGCGCCGCCCCCGGCGCGATCGCCGAGCCCCTCGTCGACCAGGTCGCAGATGCCCTCCGCGAGCGCGGGATCACGGTCGCGACCGGCCGCTTCGGGGCCCACATGCGGGTGGGTCTGACGGGGGACGGACCGGTGACGATCCTCCTCGAGGCCTGACGTACGCTGGGCGGCATGACCTACACACTCGTGCTGCTCCGCCACGGCGAGAGCGACTGGAACGCCAAGAACCTGTTCACCGGCTGGGTCGACGTGGCCCTCACCGAGAAGGGCCGCGAGGAGGCCGCCGGCGGCGGTCGCCTGCTGAAGGAGGCCGGCATCCTCCCCGATGTCGTGCACACCTCGCTGCAGCGCCGCGCGATCATGACCGCGAACCTCGCCCTCGACGCCGCGGACCGTCACTGGATCCCGGTGCGTCGCGACTGGCGCCTCAACGAGCGCCACTACGGGGCGCTGCAGGGTCTGGACAAGACCGAGATCCGCGAGAAGTACGGCGAGGAGCAGTTCATGGCCTGGCGCCGCTCCTACGACACCCCGCCGCCGGAGATCGAGTTCGGCTCCGAGTTCTCCCAGGACCAGGATCCGCAGTACGCGGACCTCGGCGACCAGCTGCCGAAGTCCGAGTGCCTCAAGGACGTCGTCGAGCGCTTCCTCCCCTACTGGGAGGAGGGCATCAAGCCCGATCTGGTCGCGGGCAGGACCGTGCTGATCGCCGCCCACGGCAACTCGCTGCGCGCGCTCGTGAAGTACCTCGACGGCATCTCCGACGAGGAGATCTCCGGCCTCAACATCCCCACCGGCCAGCCGCTCGTGTACGAGCTCGACGAGGACTTCCAGCCCGTCGAGAAGGGCGGCCGCTACCTCGACCCGGTCGCCGCGAAGGCCGCCGCCGAGGCCGTCGCCAACCAGGGCAAGAAGTGAGCTGACCCCAGCCGACGAGAACGGCGCCCCCACCGAGCGGTGGGGGCGCCGTGTCGTTGCCACGGGCCGTCAGCGCCTCCGACGGGTGCCAAACAGGCCGCGCGTGATCTCGCGGCCCAGCACGGTCCCGGCCGAGCGCAGGAAGGACTTCACGGCGGGGTTCTGGAAGAAGCCCTCGTCCTTGCTCGCCGTCTTCGCGGCGGGCTTCGCGGCCCGCTCGGCCGGAGCGGCCGTGCCGTCGGCCGCGGGGCCGGCACCCTTCCCCGCTGCGGCGTCTTGGGCCTCGGCCTCCTTCGCGGCCCGCTGCTGCAGGATCTCGTAGGCGGACTCGTTGTCCACGGCGGTGCCGTACTGCGCCTGCAGCGGGGAGGCGGCGACGGCGGCCGTGATCACCTCGGCACCGGCCGGCTCCATCGAGCTCTCCGGTGCCCGCACGGCGGTGATCGCGACGGGCGTCGGCGCGCCGTCCTCGCTCATCACGGTCACGATCGCCTCGCCGGTGCCGAGCGCCGGGATGACCTCCTCGAGGTCGTGCTCGGAGGTGGGGAAGGTTTTCGCGGTGGCCTTGAGCGCCTTCGCGTCGTCCGGGGTGAAGGCGCGCAGCGCGTGCTGGACGCGGTTGCCCAGCTGGGCGAGGACGTCGCCGGGGATGTCCTTCGGGGTCTGGGTGATGAAGAAGATGCCGACGCCCTTGGAGCGGATCAGCCTCACCGTCTGGACCACCTGGTCCAGGAACGCCTTGGAAGCATCCTTGAACAGCAGGTGCGCCTCGT
Source organism: Brachybacterium sp. J144 (assembly GCF_036321705.1). Taxonomy (NCBI): domain Bacteria; kingdom Bacillati; phylum Actinomycetota; class Actinomycetes; order Micrococcales; family Dermabacteraceae; genus Brachybacterium; species Brachybacterium sp. J144. Next base: position 285,178 of record NZ_JAZDCG010000031.1, on the reverse strand, counting down.
CGAAGAAGAACACCAGCTTCGGCACCTCGGCATCGCCGACCTCGGGCAGCTCCTGGTACAGCTCGGCCAGCATCCACATCATGAAGGTCGAGAACAGGGCGGGTCGGGAGGCGACGCCGGGGAGCTCGAGGCAGGAGATGATCCCGGTGCCGCCCTGTGTGCGCAGCAGCTGCTGGGTGTCGAAGGCGGGCTCGCCGAAGAAGACGTCCGCGCCGGAGGCCTCGAAGGCGGTGAGGCTGCGCAGGATCACCCCGGCGGTCGCACTCGAGATCCCGCCGATGCCCTTGAGTTCGCCCTTGCCCTCGTCGGAGGTGAGGAACTGGATGAGGGCGCGGAGGTCCTTGAGGTCCAGGAGCGCGAGTCCCTGCGCGTCGGCGTAATGGAAGATCAGCCCGAGCGAGGACTCCTGGGTCTCGTTGAGCTCGAGCACCTTGGACATCAGCACCGGCCCGAAGTCGGAGACGGTGGTGCGGATCGGGACGCCCTCGCCCTGCCCGCCCAGGGTGTAGAACTCCGTCGGCGCGGCGCGCGAGACCCACTCCTGGCCGCGGGCGGCGGCGCGCGCGGTGAGCTTCTCCGAGGCGGCACCCGGCACGGCGATGCCCGAGAGGTCGCCCTTCATGTCCGCGACGAAGACCGCCGCCCCGGCATGGGCGGCCTGCTCCGCGATGACTTGGAGGGTGCGGGTCTTGCCGGTGCCGGTCGCGCCCGCGATGAGTCCGTGGCGGTTGAGCATCGCCACCGAGAGGTTCACCGGCACGCTCGGATCCGGCTCCCCCGCGCCGCCGTCCGCGACGAGGGCGCCGAGGTGGATGCGCGCTCCGTCGAAGGCGTAGGCGCTGCGGATCTGCTCGGCCTCGGCGGAGCCGGCGGGCACGGCGGGAGCCGCGGCGGGAGCCTCGGGCGCCGCCTGCGGCTCGGGGACGGCGGAATCCTGCTGCGGGCTGGTCATCGGGGCCTCCTCGCCGGCGGACCGGCTGCATCGCGATCGGGACGGGTCGATCGTAGCGGGGTGGCGGGGATCACCCAGTACCGTGGCCCCATGACCACCGCCCCACCCGTGCTCGTCGAGTCCGAGGACGAGCTCGAGCCCGCCGCGGTAGCGGCCATGCTCACCGCGCCGTCCTATCCCTCGCTGCTCGAGCTGCTCGGCATCATCGGCGCCGACGCCGAGGACCTGCTGCCCCTCATCGGTCCGGCGACCGCGGACCACGCGCTCCTCGCGGAGGTCACCTCGCTCGCGAACCAGCTGCGCGCCGCCGCCGGGCTCGAGGTGCCCGAGGTCGACCTCGCCGCCCGCAAAGACGAGCTCGACGCTCTCCAGCAGGGCATCGCCCCGGGTGAGGGGCTGCTCGCGATCCTCGCGCTCACCGTCTCCACCGCGACGGTGCGGCGCTGGCATGGCGCCCGCGGACTCTCCCCGGAGCTGTCGTGGACGGTCCTCGCGGATCTCGGCCAGCAGATGCGGGTGCACCGCACGGGCACGGGCCGCCTGGGCCTGCACCAGCTGAACTGGGTCACCGGGAACTGGGCGGGACGGCTGGTGCACCTGGGGCGGCTGCAGTTCGACCTGAGCCGTCGGCGTGTGGCCCGGCTCGAGCACGGCGCGGAGCGCACCGGCCCGGACGAGCCGCAGCGCTGGGTCGTCGGCACCCACATCCCCGCGACGGGCCCCCTGGACCCCGCCGAGGTGGACGCCTCCTTCGACGCCGCCGTCGCCTACTTCACCGAGCACTACGCCGATCTGAACGCGGACCGCCCGGCCGACGCCCCGCGCTTCGGCCACGAGTTCACCTGCGACTCCTGGCTGCTGAGCGACCAGTTCGAGGAGATCACCGGGCCCGAGTCGAACCTCGCCCGCTTCGCCGCGCGCTGGCAGCTGATCGGCACCGACCCCCAGGGGGCCGACGGCGCCCTCTTCTTCACCTTCGGGCTGCGCCCGCCGGTGGATCCCGCCGCGCTCCCGCGCCGCACCCGGCTCGAGCGCGGCGTGGCCGATCGCCTGGCCGACGGGCGGGGCTGGACGACCGGGAGCGGTCGCCTGCTGCGCTGACTCCCCCGGGCGCCCGGCCCGCCTCAGAGGTCCCGGGCGCGCTCGTGGTAGAGCTCGATCACCCGGTCGAAGGCGAGCACGGGGTCGATACCGCGGCGCATCGAGATCGCGAAGGCGCTGCGGGTGAGCGCGAAGCTGACCTGCACGACGATGATCGCGAGCTCCCGGGAGTACTCCCCGTCGAGCGCCTCGTCGAGCACGTCGACGAGGTCGGTCTGCATCGCCTGCAGATTGCCGGTGGAGATCGAGTGCAGGCTCGGCTCCTGCGCCATGACCCGCTTCTTCAGCTCACGCAGCTCGGGGTCGACGGGGATCCGGGAGATGCCCTCACGGATGACGGCCAGCAGGGCGGCCCGCACCGGCAGCGTCTCGAGCTTCTCCCGCAGGGATGCGACGGCTCGCGGCCCCTCGTCCCCGACGATGCCAAGGATCGCGGACTCCTTCGTGGACCAGTGGTTGAAGAAGGTGCGGGGAGAGACGCCCGCGCGCCGGGCGATCATCTCGGAGGTCACCCCCGAGAGCCCGTCCTCGGCGACCAGCTCGAGGGCCGCCCGGTGCATCGCCAGCCGGGTCGCGTGCTTCTTCTGTTCCCGTAGCCCGGCGGGTGCGGTCTCGTTCTCGCTCACGGGGACATCGTAGGTCCGAGAGATCACAGAATCTGCACTCGATGCAATAGTGCAGTCAATGCAACAACCAGTTAGCATGGCTTCGTCGAGGCACGAGGACGTGCAGCGGCCGCCGACGCGCCTCCCGCGCGCGCCATCCGCATCCGTCCACTCATCTCCCCGAGGTACTCGTGAGCACATCTCCCACCGCGACCGCGACGCCGGCCGCCTTCACCGGCCTGGACCGCCAGGGCAAGCTCGTCTTCGTCGGCCTCATGCTCGGCATGTTCGTCGCCTCCCTCTCCCAGACCATCGTCGGCCCCGCGCTGCCGCGGATCGTCGCCGAGCTCGGCGGCGTGGAGTACTACAGCTGGATCGCGACCGCCGCGATGCTGGTCTCCGCCGTCGCGGTGCCGATCGTCGGCAAGCTCTCCGACCTCTACGGCCGCCGCTGGTTCTATCTCGGGGGGCTGGCCGTCTTCATGATCGGCTCGATCCTCTCGGGCATGGCGACCGACTTCTGGTTCCTGGTCTTCGCCCGCGCGGTGCAGGGTCTGGGCATGGGCACCCTGATGCCGCTGAGCCAGACGATCATCGGCGACATCATCCCGCCGCGTCAGCGCGGCAAGTACCAGGGCATCATGGGCGCCGTCTTCGGCGTGACCTCCGTGGTGGGCCCGCTGATCGGCGGCACGGTCACCGACAACCTCGGCTGGCGCTGGCTGTTCTACCTGACCCTCCCCATCGGCATCGCCGCCTTCGTGTTCATCCTGCGCTTCCTGCACCTTCCCACCTCTGCGCAGCACGGCAAGGTCGACTACCTCGGCATGATCACCCTGACCCCCGGGCTCGTGATCGGACTGCTCGCCACCACCTGGGGCGGCAACAACTACGCCTGGGACTCGGGCGTGATCATCGGGATGTACGCGGTGGCCGCCGCCTTCCTCGTCGCCTTCGTGATCATCGAGACCCGCGTCGAGGAGCCCCTGCTCCCGATGCACCTCATCACCCGCCCCGTGGTCGCCCTCTCCGTCGCCGCCTCCTTCGCGATCGCCGTGGCGATGTTCGGCGCGATCATCTACATCCCCGTCTACGCGCAGGGCGTCATGGGCGTCTCGGCCACCAACTCCGGCGCGATCCTCATCCCGCTGTCGGTGGCGATGATCCTCACCTCGATCCTGGTGGGTCTGCTCATCACCCGCTTCGGCACCTACAAGATCTTCCTGGTCCTCGGCGGAGCTGTGCTGGTGGGCGGCTACCTGCTGCTGGCCGACATCCAGTACGGCGACTCCCCCTGGCATCTCACCCTCGCCATGGTCGTGATCGGCCTGGGCCTGGGCCTGTCGATGCAGGTGTACACGCTGGTGGTGCAGAACGCGGTGCCACAGAAGGAGCTCGGCATCGCCACCGCCTCGATCCAGTTCTTCCGCAACATCGGATCGACCATCGGCACCGCCGTGCTCGGCACCGTGATGGCCTCCCGGATGGGCCCGGCCATCGAGGAGCAGCTCAGCAGCCTGCCGCCGGAGCAGCTCGCTGCCCTGCAGCAGTCCGGCGGCGGCGCGGACGCCTCCTCGCTCGAGGCCTCCGTGCTGGATCCCGCGGCGCTCGCGCAGCTGCCGGAGTTCCTCGTGGAGCCGATCCGCGCGGGCATGGGCGACGCGATGCACGGCGTCTTCCTCACCGCAGTGCCCTTCGTGGTCCTCGCGCTGTTGCTCTCGCTGTTCGTCAAGCAGGTCCCGCTGCGCGACACCCTGCACGACGCACCCTCAGGGGAGGATGCCGAGACGGAGCACGAGCTCCTTGACACCACCACGGGCGCCCTGGCCGCGGTGGGGGCGAGCGAGTCCGTCACCACCACGGGCGAGATCCGCGTGGTCGACCCCGCGGCCGCGCAGCAGGGCGATCCCGCGCGACGCTGATCACCGCCTGCTCGGCCTCATCCTCGAGACCACCGCTCCTCCCGTCCCGGAGGGTCGGTGGTCTCGTCCTTCTCGGCCCCGGTGCATGCGCGGGACAAGCGACGCGTCCGTGGGTCCGCGCGGCGTGGTCGCGGGCCGAAGTCCGGACAGGCCTCCATGACACGATGGACGGATGCTGCTCGTGGATCACTTCCCGCCCATCCTGCCCGCCACCCTCGCGGACCGGCTCGCCACGCGCCTGCCGCTCGCGGCCGACGTCGCCCCGGTGACCGCTCTGCTCACCGCCGCGCTGCGCCGCCACGACCCCGAGGCCGCGGCCGACGAGACCGCGCTGCGCTCCCGCATGGTGGGGCTGAAGTCCTGGTCCCGCCGCCAGGTGGTCGTCGTGCCCGTCGGCGCCGACGGCTCCCCCTCCCTCGACCAGCCGCCGCTGGCCTGGATCGCACTCGAGGACCGCGCGAGCGGGCGCACCAACGTTCAGTTCATGATCGCCGCCGACGCTCCCGAGCGGGAGGCCCTCGCCGCCTCGCTGCTGGACTGGGCGGTCGAGGTCGGCGGCTCCTTCGCCCGTGCCCGCGGCGTGGAGGCCACCAAGCTCACCACCGACGCGAACGAGCTCGACACCGACCGTGCGCAGCTCCTCGCCGCGGCCGGCTACGAGATGGTGCGCTCCTGGCTGCACATGCGCCGCCCCGTCGCCCCCGAGGAGGCGACCTCGCTACCCGCCCCGCGCGAGGGCACGCGGGTGCGGCGCGTGCATCGGCACGACTCGGGACTGCCCGTCGCGCAGGACGTCCGCACTGTGCACCGGATGCTCGAGGAGTCCTTCGCCGACCATTTCAACTCCTACCGCGAGTCCTTCGCCGAGTTCGTCCAGCGCCTCATCGAGGCCCCGGACGAGGCGGACTGGGACCACTGGTGGATCGCGGAGATCGAACGGGAGGGGCGCTGGCTGCCCGCTGGCGGCCTCGTCGCCGCCCCGATGAAGGCCACCCCGACCCGCGGCGCGGGCACGTACCTGGAGTACCTGGGCGTGCACCGCAGCGCCCGCGGCCACGGGATCGCGAAGTCGCTTCTGCGCGCCGCGATCCGCGACGCCGCCGAGCGCGGACGCGAGTTCGTGGACCTCGAGGTCGACGACGACTCCCCCACCGGCGCCGACGGGATCTACGCCTCGATGGGCTGGGAGACCTTCGAGCGCACCCGCTCCTGGCACGCCGTCGCCCCCGCGCATCCCTCGCGGCTGCTCGAGCCGCCATCGGCGATGTAAGACCACTTCCGCCCATCAACTGAGCGTGAACATACGCCAGACGTATACTGGAGCTCAGTAAAGGGAGTCGTCGTGAAAGATCTCGAGCTCGTGAGGACGATCGCGAGAGCTCCCCTGCGCACGATGCGGTTCCGGGACCTGCAGGCTCACGGCACGAACACGTGGCGCCAGCTGGACTCGCTCGTCGCCAGCGGCGCCCTCCTCCGCCTGTCCACCGCGACCTTGAACGCCTCGACGCCGTGCTCGAGAACACCGAGCTCGGCCGAGCACTGGTCACGACACCGGAGCAGACGCATGTCGACCTCCTGCTGCGCCCCGGCCAGGGTGACGCTCTCGAGGTCGCACGGCTCGCGGCCGACCAGCTCCTCCCTCAGCTGGATCGCGAGAGCCACGACGATGGGCCGGGAGACCTTCGAGCGGACCCGCTCTCGGCACGCCGTTGCTCTGTCCCACCCCACGCGGCTGCCCGAGCCGCCGATGGCCTGAGCGCCCCCGTCATGGCTCCCCAGGTGGTGTGCCTGTGCGGCTCGCTGAGGTTCGCCGCGCTGTTCCGCGCGGAGAGGCGTCGTCTGACGGCCCAGGGCGTGATCGTCCTGGGTCCGGAGGAGACGGAGCATGAGCTGACCGCCGAGCATCGCGCGATGCTCGGAGAGCTGCACCTGCGCAGGATCGATCTCGCAGACGAGGTGCGGATCATCAGCGTCGACGGATGCCTCGGAGAGGCGACGCGTCGGGAGATCGACTACGCGAGGTCCCGCGGAAAGGTCCTCAGCGCCGTCGAGCCCGATCTGCTCCGCTGACCTCGGCCGTCCGCGCGCCGGGGACGGGCAGCGGCCAGTTCTCCTCGTGCGTGAGCGGGACGGCGACGACCTGGACCTCGTCCTCGTAGACGATCCGACCCGGCTTCTCGGTCCGAAGCTCGACCCAGGGGATCTCGTAGCGGTCCAGCAGCGCTATGTATCCGCTCGTCATGTCCAGGAGCTCGCGGGCCTCCGCCCTGAACCAGGAGCGCGCGCCCGGGTTCGTCGTCGGGCTGTAACAGTCCCGGATCTCGCTGCTCGGATCCGTGTAGGCGAGCTCGGCGCGCGCGTTCTGTTGGCGCACCCATTCCTCGTCCGCAGCGGACAGCAGGCCCGCTCGGCGGAGGCCGTTGGTCATCGCGAAAACGCCGGGAAACCTGCCCCGCCCATTCGGGACCGCGCTCTGGAATCGATGGAACACCTCTCCAGCCTACTCACGGGGGCATGATGGCGCACACGAACGAGCCGGGGCCCGAGCCTGCGCGCGATGCGGCGGCCCGGGCCCCGGTTAGTCCTCGGAGTGCGCGGCTCAGACCGCCGCGCTCACTCCCACTCGATGGTCCCCGGGGGCTTCGAGGTGATGTCGAGGGTGACGCGGTTGATCTCGCGGACCTCGTTGGTGATGCGGGTCGAGATCCGCGAGAGCACCTCGTAGGGCACCTTGGCCCAATCAGCGGTCATCGCGTCGTCACTGGTGACGGGGCGCAGCACCACGGGGTGGCCGTAGGTGCGACCGTCGCCCTGGACGCCCACGGAGCGCACGTCGGCCAGGAGCACGACGGGGCACTGCCAGATGGTGCGGTCCAGGCCCGCGGCGGTGAGCTCGGCGCGGGCGATCGCGTCGGCCGTGCGGAGGATGTCCAGGCGCTCCTTGGTGACCTCGCCGATGATGCGGATGCCGAGGCCGGGGCCCGGGAAGGGCTGGCGCCAGACGATCTCGTCGGGAAGGCCCAGCTCGGAGCCGACGGCGCGGACCTCGTCCTTGAACAACGCGCGCAGCGGCTCGACGAGCTCGAAGGAGAGGTCCTCGGGCAGGCCGCCCACGTTGTGGTGGCTCTTGATGTTCGCCGCGCCCTCGCCGCCGCCGGACTCGACGACATCGGGGTAGAGGGTGCCCTGGACGAGGAAGGCCTTGTGGTCGTCGCCGTCCAGCACGCCCTGCTCGCGGAGGATCTCCGCCTGGGCGCCCTCGAAGGAGCGGATGAACTCGCGGCCGATGATCTTGCGCTTCTGCTCGGGATCGGTGACCCCGGCGAGCGCGGTGAGGAACTGCTCCTCGGCGTCGACCATGACCAGCTTCGCGCCGCCGGTGGACTCGCCGAAGGCCTTCTCGATCTGCTCCGACTCGTCCTGGCGCATGAGGCCGTGGTTCACGTACACGCAGGTGAGGCGGTCGCCGATGGCGCGCTGGACGAGCGCGGCGGCGACGGCGGAGTCGACCCCGCCGGAGAGGCCGCAGATCGCGGTGCCCTCGCCCACCTGGGCGCGGATCCGCTCGACCTGCTCCTCGATGACATTGCCGGTGGTCCAGGTGGGCTCGATGCCCGCGCCGCGGTGCAGGAAGTTCTCCAGCACCTCCTGGCCGCGATCCGAATGGCCCACCTCGGGATGCCACTGGACGCCGTAGAGGCGCCGCTCGGTGTCCTCGAAGGCGGCGACGGGCGCGCCCGCGGAGGTCGCGACCACGCGGAAGCCCGACGGGGCGGCGGTCACGGAGTCGCCGTGGCTCATCCACACGTTCTGGTCGAGGTCCTGGGCGCGCAGCAGCTGCGACTCGGCGTCGATCTCCTCGAGCCGGGTCGCTCCGTACTCGCGCACGCCCGTCGGGGCGACGGTGCCGTCGAGCGCGGCGGCCATCGACTGGAAGCCGTAGCAGAGGCCGAGCACGGGCACCCCGGCCTCGAGCAGCGCCGGGTCCAGGCGCGGCGCGCCCTCCTCGTACACGGAGGAGGGGCCCCCGGAGAGGATGATCGCGCGGGGCTCCTTGGCCAGGACGTCCGCGACGCTCATGGTGTGCGGGACGACCTCGGAGTAGACGCGGGCCTCGCGCACGCGACGGGCGATGAGCTGGGCGTACTGGGCGCCGAAGTCGACGACGAGGACGGGGTGCTGGTCGGTGTCAGTCACCCGGATGAGTCTACGTGCTCAGGCGTCCTGGTCCTGCAGGGTGGGACGCCGCGCGAGATCGCGCTCGACGGCCTGGTGCGTCCAGCGCTCGCCGAAGAAGGAGAGCACCGGCACGACGCCGAAGAGCATCAGCAGCAGCATGCGCGGCAGGCTCCAGCGCATCTTCATCCACAGGTCGAAGCCGAGGATCACGTAGATCATGTAGATCAGCCCGTGGATCGGGGACCAGATCGAGGAGATGTGCTCCCAGGTCGGGGAGGTCGAGGTGAACCAGGCGTCGCCGCCGAAGACCAGGTAGCGCATGGTCATGATGCCCACGAGCACCAGCAGCGCGATGCCCTCCACGATCGAGGCCACGCGGAAGCGGGCGAAGGAGGTGCGGGCGGCGGTGGCGTCGAGGGGGCGGGGGGTGGGCACGGGTCACACGTCCTTGGTCGGGGTCTGGATCGGGGCGGGGGTCGTGGCCGCGAGCCGCTCCTCGAGCGCCTCCCGCTGCGCGGCGAGCTCGTCGAGGTACGCCTGGCGCACGGAGCGCCACCACAGGTAGAGAAAGAAGGCGCCGAAGAGCACCCACTGCGCGGAGTAGCCGATGTTCTGCCAGTCCAGTCCGCGGGTGAAGGCGGAGCCGCCCTCAGGCATCGGGCGGAGGCCCTCGGCGGTGTCGGTCTGGGCGACGTACCCGGCGTACATCGGGGCACCCCACTCGTTGACCAGCAGCGGAGTGGCGATCTCGGCGGCGACGCCGTCCGTCACTCCGCCGGTCGCGGACTCGCTCGCCTCGAGCCGCCCGGTCACCTCGACCTCCCCGGCGGGGGCGGCGGGCGCGAGCGCGGGGTCGATCTCCCCGTCGGCCCCAGTGACCTCGGCGGCCGGCACCCAACCGCGCGCGACGGGGAGCCGCGCCGTCGTGCCGTCGGCCGTGACGACCTCGAGGGCGGACACGACGATCACGGCCTCGGTGCCGTCGATCAGCCGGCCGGGCACGAGCACCTGCTCGCCGGGGAGGAACTCGCCGCGGGCGGTGACGATGTCGCCGACGATCTGGTTGGTCACCGCATCGCCCACCCCGAGGACCTGCTGGATCTCGCCGAGCTGCTGGGGGCCGTCCACCCGATCGGAGAGCGCGCGATGCGCCCGGTCCCACTGCCAGGTGGCGAGCAGCCCGCACACCACGGTCGCCGCGACCATCAGGGCGAGCAACCCGAGGAAGCGGGGACGGAGGGCGGTGCGGAGCATGCGCCCATCGTAGGAGCGCGCCCTGTGAGGCGCGGCGACCGGGGTGCGGGTCCTCACACCTGCCACGACAGATCCGGGGGGACGCCGCTCGGCGGGACCTCGGGCCTCCCCCTCCCGCTCCCGCCGCCGTAGGCTGGAGGGCGTGTCGCAGAGTGTCTACATCGCCAGCCCTGAGGGGATGACCGGCAAGTCGATGGTGGCGTTCGGCCTCCTCGAAGCCCTCGCCTCCCGTTCCGATAGCGTCGGGGTGTTCCGCCCCGTGGTCAAGGCCGACGAGGCCCGCGACTACGCGATCGACCTCCTGACCGCGCACCCGGCGGTCACCCAGTCCTACGAGGACGCCGTCGGGGTGGACCACCAGTTGGTGCTGTCCGACCCGGAGGCCGCCCACGAGCAGATCCTGCGCCGCCACCGCGACCTCGCCGAGCGGTACTCGCTGCTGGTGGTCCTCGGCTCGGACTACGACGATCTCGCCAACCCCACCGAGCTGTCCTTCAACGCGGAGGTCGCCGCGAACATCGGCGCCCCGGTGGTGGTGGTGCTCTCCGGGATGGAGCGCAGCCCCGATCAGCTGGCGGCCCTCGCGGTCGTCTCCATCGGGGAGTTCACCTCGCACCATGCGAGCCCGATCGCGGTGGTCGTGAACCGCTCCGACCCCGCCTCGCTCGAGGCGATCCAGCGTGCCGTGGCCGACCGGGTCGAGGTGCCGCTGGTCGCCGCGATCCCCGAGAACCCCGTGGTGATGGCCCCGACGGTGCAGGCCATCAAGGACTCGGTCGACGGCACCCTGCTGCAGGGCAGCGAGGAGTGGCTGGGTCGCGTCTCGACGGGCACCGTGATCGCCGCGATGAGTCTGCCGAACGTGCTCAGTCGGCTCACCGAGAACTGCACCGTGGTCGCCCCCGGGGACCGCTACGACCTCCTGCCGGGCCTGGTCATGGCGCAGCAGTCGGGCACCTTCCCCTCGCTCGCCGCGATCGTGCTGACCGGCGGCTACGACGTGCCGGACGAGGTCAACCGCCTGATCGCCGGCGTGCAGCAGGATCTGCCGATCGTCGCGACCGAACTGGACACCTTCGACACGGCACTGCGGGTCTCCCGCACTCGCGGCCGCCTCTCGGCGGGCAGCCCGCAGAAGGTCGACGCGGCCCGCCGCGCCGTCGGCGAGCACCTGCGCGCCGCCGAGCTGCTGGGCGTGCTCGACGTCGCCCGCAGCGAGGTGGTCACACCGATGATGTTCGAGTTCGAGCTGCTGGCCCGCGCCCGCGGGGAGAAGAAGATCATCGTGCTGCCCGAGGGCGACGAGCCGCGCATCCTCGCCGCGGCCGAGGCGATCCTCGCACGCGGTGTCGCCGCGCTCATCCTCCTCGGCGACGAGACGGCGATCCGCGCGAAGGCCGCTCAGCTCGGCCACGACGTCTCCGAGGCGCGGATCGTCTCGCCGCAGGATCCCGACCTGCTCGAGAAGTACGCCGCCGAGTACACGCGGCTGCGCGCCCACAAGGGCATGACCCTCGAGAAGGCGCGGGACATCGTCCAGGACGTCTCCTACTTCGGCACGATGATGGTGCAGATGGGCGAGGCCGACGGCATGGTCTCCGGCGCCGTCCACTCGACGGCGCACACCATCCGTCCGAGCTTCGAGATCATCAAGACCAAGCCCGGTGCGAAGATCGTCTCCTCGGTGTTCCTCATGGCACTCGAGGACCGCGTGCTGGTCTACGGCGACTGCGCCGTGAACCCGGATCCGACGGCCGAGCAGCTCGCCGACATCGCCGCGCAGTCCGCCGTCACCGCCGCCCAGTTCGGCATCGAGCCGCGCGTGGCGATGCTGTCCTACTCGACCGGCACCTCCGGCACGGGCGCCGACGTCGACAAGGTGCGCGAGGCGACCTCGCTGGTGCGCGCCGCGGATCCCTCGCTCGACGTGGAGGGCCCGATCCAGTACGACGCCGCGGTGGACGTCTCGGTCGCCAAGACCAAGCTCCCCGACTCCTCGGTGGCCGGGCGGGCGACGGTGTTCGTCTTCCCCGACCTGAACACCGGCAACAACACCTACAAGGCGGTGCAGCGCTCCGCCGGCGCGATCGCGATCGGTCCGGTGCTGCAGGGCCTGAACAAGCCCGTCAACGACCTCTCCCGCGGCGCCCTGGTCGACGACATCATCAACACCGTGGTGATCACCGCGATCCAGGCCCAGGCGGCCGACGCGGAGTCCGCGACCGCCCCCACCGAGCAGAAGGACCACGCATGAGCCTCACCCCGTCGACCAGCACCTCCTCCGACAGTGCGGAGGGCGCCCCCCGCATCCCCGACGCCGCGACCGTGCTGGTGCTGAACTCGGGCTCCTCCTCGCTGAAGTTCCAACTGCTGGACCCCGCCCGTGAGGAGGTCTTCGCCTCCGGCATCGTCGAGCGGATTGGCCAGGATTCCGGCAGCGCCCGGCTCGAGGCCGGTTCGGTCACCCAGCCGTACCAGGGCGAGGTGCCCGATCACGTGGTTGGCATGCAGGTGGTCATGCAGCTGTTCGAGGAGGCCGGTCTCTCCCTCGAGGAGGCGAACGTGGTCGCCGTCGGGCACCGGGTCGTCCAGGGCGGCGCGCGCTTCTCCTCCCCCACCCTCATCGACTCCTGGGTGCGGGACCAGATCGCGGATCTCGGCTCGCTCGCCCCGCTGCACAACCCGGCCGCCGTCGACGGGATCGACGCCGCTCGTCGGATGTTCCCGGACATCCCGCACGTGGCGGTCTTCGACACCGCCTTCTTCACCTCCCTGCCGGAGGCGGCGCGCACCTACGCGTTGAACAAGCAGGTCGCCGACGAGTACCGGATCCGCCGCTACGGCGCGCACGGCACCAGCCACCGCTACGTCTCCGAGCAGGTCACCGCCCACTTCGCAGCCCAGGGGATGGACGCCTCCGAGCTGCGCCAGATCGTGCTGCACCTCGGCAACGGCGCCTCCGCCTCGGCGGTGCGCGGCGGGGAGCCGGTGGACACCTCAATGGGCCTCACCCCGCTCGAGGGCCTGGTCATGGGCACCCGCACCGGGGACATCGACCCCTCGGTGTACGCCCATCTCTCCCGCAGCGCGGGGATGGGCATCGACGAGATCGACACCCTGCTCAACAAGCAGTCCGGCATGCAGGGCCTGTGCGGCATGAGCGACTTCCGCGACATCACCGCCGCGATCCGCGACGGGAACCAGGAGGCGGAGCTCGCGATGCAGGTCTACGTGCACCGCCTGCGCAAGTACATCGGCTCCTACGCTTTCGCGCTCGGCGGGCTCGACGCGATCACCTTCACGGCCGGGATCGGCGAGAACGTGCCGGAGGTGCGCGAGCGGGTGCTGGCGGACCTCGAGGGCTTCGGGATCCGGCTCGACCCGGCCCGCAACGCCGAGCGGGCGAAGGGGGTGCGGGTCATCTCGGCCGGCGACTCCGCGGTGACCGTGCTCATCGTCCCGACCGACGAGGAGCTCGCGATCGCGCAGCAGGCCCTCGCGGTCGTCCGCGGCTGAGGGCCGAGGAGCCCGCCGTGACCCGGATCGACGCGCTGTGGCCGCAGGCCGCCGAGGATCTCCGCGAGGAGCAGATCCTCGCGGCCTACGCGCCGCCGCAGGTCCCCTGGCTGCGGATGAACTTCGTCGAGAGCCTCGACGGGGCCGTGACCCGGGAGGGGCTCTCCGGCGGCCTCGGCGGCGCCGCGGACCGTCGGGTCTTCGATCTGATGCGGTGGTGGGCCGACGTGATCCTGGTCGGGGCCGGCACGGTGCGCGCGGAGGGCTACGGGGCGATGCGGCTCTCCGTCGACGCCGCGTCCTGGCGCCGCGCGCACGGCCTCGCGGAGCAGCCGGTCCTCGCCCTCGTCTCGGGGCGGCTCGACCTCGACCCGTCCTCCCCGCTCTTCGTCGAGGCCCCGGTGCGCCCCCTCGTGCTCACCGTCGAGGAGGCGCCGCGGCGGGCGAGGGAGCGTATCGCGGAGGTGGCCGAGGTGGTCGACGCCGGGACCTCCGTGGTCGATCCGACGGCGGCCCGCGCCGTGCTCGCCGACCGCGGCCTCGGAAGGATCCACGCCGAGGGCGGGCCAACCCTGTTCGGCACCTTCCTCGCCGCGGGCGCGGTCGACGAGCTGTGCCTCACCCTCGCCCCGACGCTCGAGGCCGGGGGCGTGGGCCTGATCGCCCGTTCCCCGGAGTCCGCGCCGACCGCGATGCGGCTCGCCGGGATCCTCCGCGGCGGCGACGAGCTGCTGCTGCGCTACACGCGGGAGGCCGGCGACCCTCAGCGCTCGAGCGCGTCCGAGGACTCGAGCGCGTCCGAGGACTCGGCCTCGTCCAGGATCGACGCGCCGCTCTCGTAGACGGAGGTGGGCGTGTAGACGCTGTAGGACGACGCGGACGGGGTGTACACCGAGCTGGCGTTGCGCTCGAAGGCCGCGGGCTCGGTGCGGGGAGCCTCCGGCGGGAACTCCTCGGAATCGCCCGACTCCGGCACGGAGCGCGCTCCCGCAGCGGAACGCAGGTTGGAGGCGGAGCGCGCCGCCGCCGCCGGGCGCGCCGCGGCAGCGGCGAGCACCGAGGCCACAGCGGCGAGAGCGGCGGCGCGGGCCCGGTCGTGGGACGCCGCGGAACCGCGCGGAGCCGTCGATCTGTCCGCCGTCGCCGCGTCGGCGGTCGATGATCTCGTCACGACCCGCCGGGTGCGCTGGACGGTCGTGGTCCGGGTGACCGTCGTGCGGGGCCTTCCCCGATCCTTCCGGGAATCACCGCCGGGGCTGCTGTCCCCCGTGCTCACCATCTTGACCACGGCGGCGATGACCCCGAACACCACCAGCATCAGGACGACGAATGGTTCCATCGCCGCTCCCCCTGTCTCCCGCTGACGTCCCGCCGCCTCTCGGCGGACCGGACCGGACCAGAGTCAGTGTGCCAGGCACCGTCGCCGCACGACAACGCGCCACCGCCCCACCGCCCCGCCGCCCCGTCGGGCCGCTGGTTATCCTGAGCTCCGCATCCACACGACCGGAAGGGGACCCGATGTCCTATCCGCCCGTCTACGGCCTGACTCCTGACTACTCCCAGCTCCCGCCACGTCGACGCCGAGGGGTGAAGCGCACGGTGTTCGGCGCGCTCGGGCTGGTCGCCAATGCCGTCGGACTGGTCGTGATGCCGATCGTCGCGGCGCTCCTCAGCGGCGTGGTGCTCTACTCCGCCAATACCGAGATGACTCCGCTGGATCCTGCCGGGGACAGCTTCGAGGCCTCGACCTGGTCGATGTACACGATCGCCGTGCCGCAGGAGGACCTCGACACGACGACCTGCGAGATCGAGGGCGAGGACATCTCGGTCGATCGCGCCGAGCCGTCGGACACGTCGTTGGGATCGGTCGACGGCGTGCCCTATTACGACCTGTACACGGTGACCGTCTCCGGTGATCAGGAGGTCAACGTGACCTGCACCGGCGGTGAGGCTGTCGCGCTGTGGGGAGCGGGGATGGGCGGGCTGCTCCTCTCCGTCGGGGTCGGCATCGTGCTCCCGGTGGTGCTGGGGTTCATCGCGCTGGTGATGCTGATCTGGGGGATCGTCGCCCTGATCCGCTCCGCCTGAGCGACCCCTCCCCCCGGCACCGGGGACGGCTCGGAGATTCTCAGGCGGTGGTGACGACCTCGATGCGCTGGAACTCCTTGAGGTCCGTGTAGCCCGTCGTCGCCATCGCGTGGCGCAGGGCTCCGACCAGGTTGGTCGTGCCGTCGGCCGCGATCGACGGGCCGAAGAGGATCTGCTCGAGCGATCCGGCGGTGCCGACCTGCACGCGGTGGCCGCGGGTGAGGGTGGGGTGGTGTGCCTCGCTGCCCCAGTGGTGGCCGCGGCCGGGCGCCTCCTCGGCGCGGGCGAGGGCCGCGCCGACCATGAGGCCGTCGGCCCCGCAGGCGATCGCCTTGACGAGATCGCCGGAGCGGCCCAGGCCGCCGTCGGCGATGACGTGCACGTAGCGGCCGCCGGACTCGTCCATGTAGTCGCGGCGCGCCGCCGCGACGTCCGCCACCGCGCTCGCGAGCGGGACGGTGATGCCGAGGGTCTCCTGGGTGGTCTGCGAGGCGCCGCCGCCGAAGCCGACGAGCACGCCCGCGGCGCCGGTGCGCATGAGGTGCAGGGCCGCGGTGTAGGTCGCGCAGCCGCCGACGATGACGGGCACGTCGAGCTCGTAGATGAAACGCTTGAGGTTCAGCGGCTCCCGACCGGTGGAGACGTGCTCCGCGGAGACCGTAGTGCCGCGGATGAAGAAGAGATCCACACCGGCGTCGACGACCGTCTTCCAGTGCTCCTGCGTGCGCTGCGGGGAGAGGGACCCTGCGGCGGTCACGCCCGCGTCGCGCAGCTGGCGGATGCGGTCGCGGATCAGCTCGGCCTGCACCGGGGCGGAGTAGGCCTCGCGCATGACGGCGACGACGTCTTCGTCGGAGGCGGCGGCGATGCGATCGAACTGGGCCGTCGGGTCTTCGTAGCGGGTCCACAGGCCCTCTAGGTCGAGCACGCCCAGCCCGCCGTGACGGCCGAGCGCGATCGCCGTATCGGGCGACATGAGGGAGTCCATCGGCGCGGCGAAGATCGGGATGTCGAAGTGGTAGGCGTCCACCTGCCAGGACGTCGAGACGTCCTCGGGGTCGCGCGTGCGCCGGGAGGGCACCACCGCCACGTCGTCGAAGCTGTAGCTGCGGCGTCCCCGCTTGTTGCGGCCGATCTCGATCTCGTTCATCACGCGGGGCAGTCTATCGGCGCGTGCCGATCCGGGACGCTCACAGCGGCCAGGTCTCCTTCGCGTCCGGGGTCTTCCCCTGCTTCTGCAGGTAGCGGTTGAAGCTCTCGGCGCTCTCGCGGTGCCAGGAGATCTGCTTCTGGTGCAGCTCGGCGAGGTCCGCCCGGGCGATCTCGGGGAACTTCGCGGCGAGCGCGCGCAGCACGTCGAGGGTCGCGGAGACGTCGACGTCCGCCGTGTGCAGCGCGCCGTCCTGCTGCACCCCGTAGAGCTCGATCAGGTCCACGAGGCGGCGCTTGCCCTTGCGCCAGCGGTCCAGGGCCCGGTCGATCACGAGCGGGTCGACGACGGGGGCGATGTCGTGGCGGAGCCGCTCGGCGAGGGTGGGGAGGCCCAGGCGGCGCAGTTCGTTCTCCAGGATCTGCAGGTCGAAGCTGCCGTTGAAGGCGACGATCGGCACGTCCTTCCGGAGCGCGTCGGCGAGCATCTCGGCGACCTCGGCGAGGGCCGCGGACGGCTCCATGCCGTGCTCCCGGGCGTGGGCCGTGGAGATGCCGTGCACCCGCTGCGCCGGCTCGGGGATGTCCATGCCGGGGTCGATCAGCCAGGTCGCGACCGTCTCGTGCGCGCGACCCGGTCCCACCGAGTGCACGAGCGCCACGGTCACGATGCGATCCGCGGCGACGTCGGTGCCGGTGGTCTCGGTGTCGAAACCGAGCAGCGGGCGGTCCAGCCAGGAGGGGGTGCTCATGCCCCCACCCTAGGGGCACGCCCCCACGGGCGACGCCCCGCGGTCGCGGCGGTGGACGGCACGGTCCTGGGGAGGGATGATCGCCCTCCGGCGGCCAGGTCCGCGACCGCTTCGAGGTGCTGTGGCTGATCGGGTTCGAGCACGGCGGCGACGAGGCCGCCCCGGCTCAGCGCGCCGAGTAGTTCGGGGCCTCCATGATCGCGGCCATGTCGTGGGGATGGGACTCCTTGAGCCCGGCCGGGGTGATGCGCACGAACTGCCCGCGCTCCTTGAGCTCGCTGACGTTCTGCGCGCCGACGTAGAACATCGACTGGTGCAGGCCGCCGACGAGCTGGTGCACGACCGATCCGAGCTGCCCCTTGTAGGCGACCCGGCCCTCGATGCCCTCGGGAACGATCTTGTCGTCGCTGGAGACGTCGGCCTGGAAGTAGCGGTCCTTGGAGAAGGACTTCTTGCCGCGCGAGGCCATCGCACCGAGCGAGCCCATGCCGCGGTAGGCCTTGAACTGCTTGCCGCCGACGAGGACGACCTCGCCCGGGGACTCCTCGGTGCCGGCCAGGAGGGAGCCGAGCATGACCGTGTCGGCGCCGGCCACGAGGGCCTTGGCGATGTCGCCCGAGTACTGCAGGCCGCCGTCGCCGATCAGCGGGACGCCCGCGGGCTTGGTGGCCTTGGAGGCCTCATGGATCGCGGTGATCTGGGGGACGCCGACGCCGGCGACCACGCGGGTGGTGCAGATCGAGCCGGGTCCCACGCCCACCTTGACCGCGTCGGCGCCCGCGTCGACGAGCGCCTGCGCGCCCGCGCGGGTGGCGACGTTGCCGCCGATCACCTGCACGCCCGCGAAGGCCGGATCTGCCTTGATGCGGGCGATCATCTCGAGCGCCAGGCGGGCGTGGCCGTTGGCGGTGTCGACGACGAGCACGTCGACGCCGGCATCGAGCAGGGCCCCCGCGCGCTCGAGCGAGTCGCCGAAGAAGCCGACGCCCGCGCCGACGAGCAGGCGGCCCTGGGCGTCCTTGGAGGCGTCGGGGAACTGCTCGGACTTCACGAAGTCCTTCACGGTGATCAGCCCGGTGAGCTTCCCGTCGGCGTCGATCAGGGGGAGGCGCTCGCGCTTGTTCCGGCGCAGCAGGGCGGTCGCCTCCTCGTGGGAGACGTCGCTGGGGGCGGTGAACACCTCGGTGGTCATCACCTCGCCCACGCGGGTGGTGGCCCACTCGGCGACGGGGATGAAGCGCAGGTCGCGGTTGGTGCAGATGCCGAGGAGGCGCTTGTCCTCGTCGACCACCGGCAGGCCGGAGACGCGGTACTGACCGCAGACGGCGTCGAAGTCCTCGAGGGTCGCGTCCAGGCCGATGGTGACCGGGTTCGTGATGCGACCGGTCTGGGTGCGCTTGACCAGGTCGACCTGGTGGGCCTGGTCCTCGATCGAGAGATTGCGGTGGAGGATGCCGATGCCGCCGTGGCGGGCCATGGCGATCGCCATGCGGGACTCGGTCACGGTGTCCATCGCGGCGGATGCCAGCGGGATCCGCAGGGTGATCTCCTTGGTGAGCCGGCTGGAGGTGTCCGCCTCGGAGGGGATCACGTCGGTCTCCCCCGGCAGCAGCAGCACGTCGTCGTAGGTGAGTCCGATGAAACCGAAGGGATCCGCGCTCGTCATGCACCGATGGTAGCCGCGCACGGCGAGGGGGTGCAGTGTCGCTCGCCACGTCCTCCCGCCCGCTCCGGATCCCGCCTGACCTGCCTGGACGCCCTGACGGGCCGCGATATCCATGCACGCCGCGGACGGAACGAGCCGAGGATCACGTCGGCGCGCGGGCCGCGACGCCGGGGCTGTCGTTCATCCGTCGTCCCCCTCCTGTTAACTCCTCCGCCATCTTGGGCCTAGAGTGGCCGCGGCCCCCGATCCTCCTCACCCACGGGACACGCAGATGCCAGGCATCCACTCGCAGACCTCCGCCGAGACGCCCGTCGCCACGGGCCTGCTGGGCCCCGATCGCACCTGGCATCTCGGCGCCGGTCTGATGACCGTCGCGACCGTCGTGGCCTTCACGATCTGGTCCTTCCTCCATGCCGGGCGCGACGTCAACGCCTTCCTCCTGATCCTCGCGATCGCCTTCGGGCTGTTCATGGCGTTCAACATCGGCGGCAACGACGTGGCGAACTCCTTCGGCACGAGCGTGGGCGCGGGCACGCTGACGATGAAGCAGGCGCTCGTGGTCGCGGCGGTCTTCGAGGTCTCCGGCGCGGTGATCGCCGGCGGCTCCGTGACCGAGACCGTCCGCAGCGGGATCGTGGACCTCGACGGCCTGACCGTCGACCCGCTGGGCTTCGCGCTGATCATGATGTCGGCCCTGCTGGGCGCGGCGGTGTGGCTGCTGCTGGCCACCAGGATGGGCTGGCCGGTCTCCACCACCCACGCGATCATCGGCGGCATCGTCGGCGCGGCGGTCACCACCGGTCTGGTCACCGGCACCGGCGGCCTCGCGATGGTGCAGTGGGGAGAGATCGGGAAGATCGCCGTCTCCTGGGTGCTCTCCCCGCTGCTGGGTGGCATCGCCTCCTTCCTCCTCTTCGGGGCGATCAAGCGCCAGATCCTCGCGCCCGCCGCCCGCGCGATCGCGCTCGGCTCCCGCGGCTACGACGACGCGGAGGACGACGAGGACGACGACGAGAACGACGAGTCCGAGGACGGCGAGCAGCACCACATGCCCGTCACCGAGCGGATGACCGAGCTGCAGCAGTCGGCCTTCGCGGAGTCCGCGGCGCTCGACCTCACCCCGGGCGGCCCCGGCGCGGAGCTCGTCGAGAGCGCCGCGTCCCTGTCCAAGAAGGAGCGCAAGGCCGCCCGCAAGGTGGAGCGCCGCGCCGCCTACCACGCCCTCGAGAAGCGGGTCCCGCCGCTGGCGGCCGCCGCGGCCATGCTGCTCTCCGCGATGCTCGTGTTCAAGGGCCTGAACAACCTGGGGCTGCAGATCCCGCTGGCCGGCGGCCTCCTCGCGCTGGCGATGATCGCGCTCGGCGTGTGGATGGCGACGACGATCTTCGCCCGCGCGCTGAAGAAGCAGACGATCTCCCGCGCGACCTTCATCATGTTCAGCTGGATGCAGGTGTTCACCGCCTGCGCCTTCGCCTTCTCGCACGGCGCCAACGACATCGCCAACGCGATCGGGCCGTTCGTGGCCGTCCTGGACGTGCTGCGCACCGGGGCCATCTCCTCGGAGGCGGCGGTGCCCACGGCGGCGCTCGTCGCCTTCGGCATCGCCCTCGTGTCGGGTCTGTGGTTCGTGGGCCGGAAGGTGATCCACACCGTCGGGTCGGGCCTGACGGCCATGCACCCCTCCTCCGGCTTCGCGGCCGAGCTCGCGGCGGCGACGATCGTGCTGCTCGCCTCGGTGCTGGGCCTGCCGGTCTCCTCGACGCACATCCTCATCGGCGCGGTGCTCGGGGTCGGCGTCGTGAACCATGCCGCGAACTGGAGGCTCATGCGCCCCATCGCGCTCGCCTGGATCATCACCCTGCCGGCCGCGGCGGGGATCGGCGCGGTCGTGGTGCTGGTGCTGCGCGCGATCTTCTGACCCCTGGGGCGGCGTCCACCCGGAGCGCCGCGGTACCCGCTCACCGCGGCTGCTCGACCCTCCGCCAGGCCGGGGACGTCGCGAGGTGGGCGAGCGCGAGACCGAAGGCGGCGCCGATGATCGTCTGCAGCGCGTCGAGGGTGAGCGTCGCGGCCGCCGCGGCCTGGCCCGCGTTGACGAGGGTGAACGCGGAGTACATCGCGTAGCCGGGGACCATGATCACGACGGCCGGCACCGAGATCGCGGTGCGCGGCACGTGGCGGGTGCGGGCGACGGCGTAAGCGAGCAGGCCCACCAGCACGGTCGCCGCGAGGGTCGCCACCTGGATCGGCACTCCGGCTTCGGCGAGCAGGAAGCGGCCGGAGTTCGCGAGCAGCGACACCGCCGCGGCGGCGAGCGCGATCAGCCACGGCGAGTTGAAGATCAGGGCGAAGCCGAGCACGCCCACGAAGGTCGCCGCGGCGCGCACGGCGAGCAGCACGGGAGGGGAGAGGCCGAGCGGTTCCGCGACGACCGGCTCGACGCCCACGGCGAGGCTCACGGTCCACGCGGCGGAGGCGGCGGCGAGGATGATCAGCGCCGCGTAGGTGAGGCGCTGCAGCCCGGCGGAGTAGTCGGCGCGCACGAGGTCCAGCAGACCGGTGATCATCGGGAAGCCGGGCACGAGGAAGAGCACGGCGGCGAGATAGCCGCCCATGAGGTCTCCCGTCGCCCAGCCCGCGGCGCCCGCCCCGCCGACGGCCAGCAGGTAGCAGCAGGCGGCGACGACGGCGCCGATCACGGTGGTCAGCAGGTGGTTCCAGGCGCGCAGCTGGGCGGTGCGGCGCGCCGCCTGGCCCACGGTCGCGGCGATCCCGGCGGCCACGGCCTCGAGGGGGCCGGCCTGGTTCAGGACGGCGAATGCGGCGCAGGCGAAGCCGGCGGCGAGCGCGTTCGTGACTCGGCCGTGCAGGGGGCCGCGGGCGCGGAGGGCGTCGAGTGCCGCGTGCACCTCGGCGGCGGTGGTGCCGTCGTCGGGGAGCGCCTCGACGAAGCGCTGGGTGCGGTGGAGGCGGTCGACGTCGACGCCCACGTGGCGGGGCTGGGTGAGCCGGGTGCGGTAGCGGCCGTGGAGCGTCGCGGTCGCCGTGATGTCGGTGTAGGTGACGATCGCGGTGAACGAGTCGAGGCCGAGTGCCCGTGCCGTGCGGCTCATCGCCCAGCGCACCCGGTAGGACGCCATTCCGGCGGAGAGCAGCTCGGCGCCGACGGCGGCTGCCGCCTCGGAGCGCACCGTGAGCGAGTCGGGCATCCCGATCGGGCTGGTCGTGGTGGGCACGGGCTCGCGCCGCGGCGGGCGCCCCTCCTCCTCCGTCACGGCGTCGGGTCCCCCTCCCGCGGCTCCTCCTTGCCGCCGAGCACGCGCCGCACCCGGTCGAACTCGGCCTGGAAGGCCGCCTCGTCGTGCGTGTACTCGGGGCGCCACGGCATACCGAGCCGCTCCGCGAGCTCCTGGTGCGCGCGGGCGCGGCGGTCCTGCCGACGGGCGGCGAGCAGCTCCCGGCGCGGCGGCGCGGGCCGCAGCCCGGCCGCGGCCTGCAGGGCGCGCAGCCCGTCGAACGACGCCTCGTCCCAGCCGATCTCGGGGATGATCCAGTCCGTCACGTCGCCGTCGCCCCCGCCGCGCGCGACACCCCCGCCGGACCGCACGCCGATCACCGCGAGGCTGCCCCGCTCGGGCTCCCCCACGGCGTGCACGACGTCCGCGAGGGCGGCGCGGCCGGACGTGCGCAGCCCCCGTCGCAGCACGAGCGTGCCCGCCGCCTCGTCGAGCAGCACGAGGCGGCGCGTGAGCAGCACCGGCACGAGAGCCCACAGTGCGAACAGCGCCCAGAGCAGCAGGCCGCCCAGCAGCAGCTGCACCACCGCGGAGTCGAGGGCCGCCTCGAGCACGCCGTCGTGCCCGGCGGCGAGCCGGCTCCGGCGCAGCTGCTGGATCGCGACGCCGCCGAAGGGTGAGAGCACGGCGGCGAGGAGCGGCAGCCCCCACAGCGCGAGCGGCAGGTAGCGGGAGCGGATCGACGGCCCCACGAGCACCGCCCCGCCGCGGGTGCGCCGCGGGACGGGCGGCGCGGCGTCGACGGGGGCGGAGGGGCTGGTCACGAGGTCAGCGTACGTCGGCTGCGGACGCGGCGCGCCGCCCCGGTGACGGGATCGGTGAACGCCAGCTCGCGGGCCAGCAGCTGAAGCGGCTCGGCGGGCTCGGGGCGGGGCGAGGGGTAGAGGTCGTCGCCGCGGATCGGGGCGCCGCGGAGCGAGAGCTGGGCGCGCAGCTGGTGCGTGCGGCCGGTGCGGGGGCGGAGGCGCAGCAGCAGCGAGGAGTCGGCGTCGGCCGTCAGCACCTCGAGCTCGGTGAGGGCGTTGGGCTCCCCTGCCTCGCGCCGCGTCGTCAGCTCGCCGCGGGGCTTGACGAGTCGGTCGCGGAGCTCGGCCCGCTCCCCCGGCTCCCGCGGGATCGTCACGCCGGGTCCCGGGTCGACGCGGGCGAGGTACTCCTTGTCGACCTCGCCGCGCGCGAACAGCTGCTGGTAGACGGAGCGCTCGGCGGGCACGATCCCGAAGGCGAGCACCCCGGCGGTGCGCCGGTCGAGGCGGTGCAGCGGCACGAGGGTCGCGACACCCGTCTCCCGTCGCAGCCGCACGAGGGCGCTCCCGAGCACATGGGCACCGCGGGGCATGGTCGCCATGCCGTGGGGCTTGTCGAGGACGAGCAGGTGCTCGTCGGCATGGAGGATGTCGAGCGCGACCTCGGGCACCTCCTCGGCCCGCAGCTCGCGATGGAACCACAGCCGGTCACCGGGGCCGACGGGGGTGTCCGCCGCGAGCGCCCGCCCGTCGGCGTCGACGATCTCCCCGGCGGCGAAGCGGTCCCGCAGCGGCGTCGCCTCGGGGTCGGCGAGTGCGGGGAAGCGGGCCAGCAACGCCTCGAGCGCGGGGCCGGTGATGGCTTCCGGGGGGAGGGCCCAGCCGACGGGGTCGAGCCCGTGCCGCTGCGGCAGGGGCGCCGGCCGACGCCGTGCGGTGCGCCTCGCGGCCCGGCCCGGGCGCTCGGCGGGGCCGCGGCCCCCTGCCGCGGCGGCGCTGCCGCTCACAGCCCCCACACGGCGAAGGTCAGGACGTTGTGGCCGATGTAGAAGACGGCGAGGCACAGCGCCACCAGGGTGGGATGACGGTCGACGACGCCGAGCGCCCACGGGGCCTGCCGGCGCAGCTCCGCGGGACTGATGGCGTCGATCCGGTCGATGCGCACCCCGGCCGCCGCGGCGTGGCGCAGGCACGCCTCCTGTGCGCGCGGCCCGAAGAACCGGTTGGAGACGGCGACGAGGCGGTGGCCCTCGGCGTCCAGCAGGTACACCCCGTCATAGGCGGTCTCCGAGAGGTCGAGCCCCTCATCGGAACCCGCCCCCCGCTCGATGGCGCGCACGGCCAGCACACCGCCCACCTCGTCCCAGCGGGCGCTGCGCGTGCGGCGGGCGAGGCCGCGGAGCGTGAAGCCGTCGGAGTCCACCTGGAGCCAGGCGGTCAGAACGCGCAGCACCCCCACCACGGAGGCGATCACCACCAGGGCCCACAGGAGCAGCGGCAGCTGGAAGAGGAAGGACTCGCGCAGCGCGGGGACGGTCCACAGCCGCTGACCCACGAAACTGATGATCACGAGGAACTCGAGCACGATCACGAACACCAGCGCGACCCCGAGGGTGCCGAGCACCACCGGGGCGGGCGGCCCGAAGGTGCGGGTGGGGCGGTCGTCGTCCGGGAGCGGAGTGGCGTCCGTGCTGCTGGTCACCACTCCTCCTGAGGCGGCTCGATCCGGTGGGACAGCGTCATCCTAGGCCGAGCCGCCCCCTCGCGAGCACCACCGGCAGCCCCCGGACATCCCCGGCCTCCCGCTCGCGGCCGGATGTGTCCTGTCTCCGTCGTCCCCGTCGTCTCCGGACACGACGACGGGCGGGCCTCCCGGTCTCCCGGATGGCCCGCCCGTCGGCGGTCTGTCCCGCGATGATCACGCGAGGATCAGAGGAGCATCAGGACTCGTCCTCGTCCTTCTTCTCGATCACGAGGGTCTCGGTGGTGAGCACCAGACCGGCGATCGAGGCGGCGTTGCGCAGCGCGGACCGGGTGACCTTGACCGGATCGATGATGCCGGCGGCCACGAGGTCGACGTACTCGCCGGTCGCGGCGTCGAGACCGTGCCCGGCCTCGGCCTCCTTGACCTTCTCGACGACGACGTAGCCCTCGAGGCCCGCGTTCTCAGCGATCCAGCGGAGCGGCTCGACCACGGCGACGGCGACGGCGCGGGCGCCGACGGCCTCGTCACCGGTGAGGCCGAGATCCTCGGAGAGAACGGCGGAGGCCTGGACGATGGCGGAGCCGCCACCGGCCACGATGCCCTCCTCGATGGCAGCGCGGGTCGCGGAGACCGCGTCCTCGATGCGCATCTTCTTCTCCTTGAGCTCCACCTCGGTGTGCGCGCCGACCTTGATGACGGACACGCCGCCGGCCAGCTTCGCGAGGCGCTCCTGGAGCTTCTCGCGATCCCAGTCGGAATCGGTGTTCGCGATCTCGGCGCGGATCTGCGCGACACGGTCGGCCACGGCCTGCTCGTCGCCAGCCCCGCCCACGATGGTGGTCGAGTCCTTGGTGACGACCACGCGACCGGCGTGGCCGAGCACCTCGGTGCCGACGGTCTTGAGGTCGAGGCCGAGGTCGGAGGTGACGACCTGGGCGCCGGTGAGCACCGCGATGTCCTGCAGCATGGCCTTGCGGCGGTCGCCGAAGGCCGGGGCCTTGACGGCCGCGCCCTTGAAGGCGCCGCGGATCTTGTTGACGACCAGCGTGGACAGGGCCTCGCCGTCGACGTCCTCGGCGATCACGAAGAGCGGCTTGCCGCCCTCGACGACCTTCTCCAGCAGCGGCAGGATGTCGGCCACGGCCGAGATCTTGCCCTGGTGCAGCAGCACCTGGGCGTCCTCGAGCACGACCTCCTGGCGGTCCGCGTCGGTGACGAAGTGAGGCGAGATGAAGCCCTTGTCGAACTGCATGCCCTCGGTGAAGTCCAGCTCCATCGCGGTGGTGGAGGACTCCTCGACGGTGATCACGCCGTCCTTGCCGACCTTGTCGAACGCCTCGGCGAGCAGCTCGCCGATCTCGCGGTCCTGGGAGGACACCGCGGCGACGTTCGCGATCTGCGCCTTGCCGTCCACCGGGGTGGCCAGCTCGCCGAGCTTCTCGGACACCGCCTCGACGGCCTTCTCGATGCCGCGCTTGAGGGCGGAGGGAGCGGCGCCGGAGGCGACGTTGCGCAGGCCCTCGTGAACCAGCGCCTGGGCGAGGACGGTCGCGGTGGTGGTGCCGTCACCGGCGACGTCGTTGGTCTTGGTGGACACCTCCTTCGCGAGCTGCGCGCCGAGGTTCTCGTACGGATCCTCGAGCTCGATCTCGCGAGCGATGGTCACGCCGTCGTTGGTGATGGTGGGGGCGCCCCACTTCTTGTCGAGGACGACGTTGCGGCCCTTGGGGCCGAGCGTCACCTTGACGGTGTTGGCGAGCTTGTCCACGCCGCGCTCGAGGGCGCGACGCGCGTCTTCGTTGTACAGAATCTCCTTGGCCATAGGGATGCTCTCGCTCAGTTCTCGATGATCGCGAGGATGTCGCGAGCGCCGAGGACGAGGTACTCCTCGTTGCCGTACTTGAGCTCGGTGCCGCCGTACTTGGAGAAGACGACCTTGTCGCCGACCTTCACATCCATCGGGATGCGGTCGCCCTTGTCGTCGAAACGACCGGCGCCGACGGCGACGACCTCGCCCTCCTGGGGCTTCTCCTTCGCGGTGTCCGGGATGACCAGGCCGGAGGCGGTGGTCTGCTCGGCCTCGAGCGGCTTGACGACGACGCGATCCTCGAGGGGCTTGATGGAGACCGACATGCGGCTCACTCCTTCATGAAGAGTTGACTCTGATGAGTTCGGGGAACCAGGGAGCGCGGATCCCGGTCGTCGTCGCGGTGCCGAACGGGGCGTTCCCTGACTGGCAGCCTCTGGCACTCTCGGCCGTCGACTGCCAACGGCGACCACTCTAGGACCGAGCTGGCACTCACGCAAGACGAGTGCTAACCCCTGGTCCTGACCCGTCGCCGTCGCCCCCGACGCCGGGTCCTCGCCTCGCCCCACCGTCGCCCGCGGCCGCTCCGGAGAGCCCCAGGTCACACACTTTTTGTGAACCTGGCAACCGGGTGACCTCGGTCCCGTGACCGCCGGTCCCCGGCGCGGTAGAACGGACGCAGAGAACCTGCCGGCGCACCTGCGATCCAGGGCCCGGCCGATCACCCCGCTCCGACTCGAAGGATCTGCCGATCATGATTCTGCTCCGCTCCCTCCGCGACTCCCTCCACCGCTTCTCCCGCGGCGCCGACCGCATGCAGGGGCAGGACGTCGAGCGCCCCGATCTGGTCCCGGGCCGTCGGGTCGGCGGCAACTTCGCCGCGCTCACCAAGGCGCATTCGAACCAGGGCGTGACCTCCCTGGGCATGAACCGCTGAGGCGCCCCGCACCGCGGACGCGCCTCAGGGGCCGAGTCCCGCCCGTCGTCGCAGGCGGCGCTGCCCGAGGTGGCCGAGGATCATCCCCAGCACCGCGGCGGCGATCACCCCGATGATCAGCACGACCCCGGGGTCGAGGGCGCCGACGGCTCCGTCGATTCCGATCTCGAGCGCCAGCAGCGCATCCCCGTGCTCCCGGCGGTACCACTCGCTGCCCCGCAGCGGCGAGGTGGGCAGCAGCGCCCACACCCCCAGGCAGCTGACGAGCAGCAGCAGATCGCCGAGGCCGCCGACGACGCGCAGCACGTCGGCCCGGAGCCGACCGGTCGGGCTCTCATGCACCGCGAGCGGGTCCCGCCCGAGCTGCGCCGGTCCGGCGAGCGCGCCGACCACCACGAGGGCGAGCAGCAGGGCCGTCGCCTGGGCCGCCCCGATCCGTGGGATGCCGAGCTCCCGGAGACTGTCGGGCTGAGTGCCCAGGACCCATACCTGCACCCAGGTGGCGGCGACGATCAGCATCGCCGCTCCCTGTGCCGCGAGGCGCATCGCGGTGCGCCGCACGGCGAGACGGCCCAGCTCCCGGCGGCTCGCCTCCCGCGCCGTCCGTTCGCGGCGGTCGGCCGCGGACCGGGCCCGTATCGCCGCCGCCTCCTCGTCCGAGGGCGGCTCGGGGCGCTCGGCGGGACCGATCCAGCCGGCGCGCAGGTCGGCGAGGACCCGGGCGAGCAGGGGCGCGAGCACGAGCCGGGAGCGGAGCACCGAGACCGGGATCAGCCGCTCACGGGTCGGCGCTGGCAGATCCTGCAGGATCCCGACGATCCGCTGCACCTCGCCGGGACGCGGTGCCCGGGGAGCCACCTCGAGCCCGCGCATCAGGTCGAGCTGCTCGACCTCCCGGGCCGCCTCCTCGAGGCGCGGCATCATCACCGGGTAGCCGGCGCGACCCAGCGCCGGGAGCTCGAGCGCGGCGAGCCGCCTCCGCAGCTCCCGGATCAGCTCCTGCACGGCCGCCGGATCCACCCCGACGAGCTCCGGGCGCACCCGCCGGCGGCGCAGACCCTCGAGCGTCTGTTCGGCGAGGTCGAGGACCACCGCGGCGCCGTCCTCGATCCAGCGGGCGAGGGTGGTCGCGGGGAGCTGCCGGGCGAGAAGGGCGAGCGTCTCCTCGTCGGTCGCATCGGCGGGGAGGCCGACGGGGAGGCTCGGCATCGCCTCCCCCTCCGCGAGGCCGTCGAGGTCCTCGAGGGTCCGGACGTCCTCGAGGCGGCGCACCTCGACGCCCTGCTCCCGCAGCAGATCGCGGTACTCCTCGAGGATCCCCTGCAGCACGGTGAGGCGACGCACCGACTCCCGGGGGACATGGAGGGCGATCAGCAGCTGCCCGGCGGCGACCCAGAGGAAGGTCTCGTCGAGCAGGCCGCGCATCCAGCGGGGCACGGGACGGCCCGGGCCGAGGTGCTTCTCGGCCCAGCGGTCGATCAGCGGCTCGAACATGGGGACATCCTGCCCGAGGGACCGCCCCGGCGGGGCCGCGGCGTCCTGCTCAGCGCCCCGCGGCCGCCACGATCGCCGCGACCTGGCCGGCGTCGAAGCGGTACACCGGCGCGCCCGGATCGCCGAGGGTGTCGCCCGCATTGGGGAACACCGAGGTGACCACGCGCGGCACTCCGTCGCCGAGCGCGATCAGGCTCGCCCCGGACATGGCGAGGGACTGCTCGCTCTCCCCCGCCCCGACGGGGTCGACGACGTTGGTCACGCCCGGTGCGACGTGCACCGGGATCCCACCGATCGCCCCGGTCATCTCGTGGTGGTAATGGCCGGAGAGCACCATCCGCACATCGCTCCCGGCCAGCACCGCGGCGAGCTCGTCGAGCCCGTCGAGGTCGAGGCCGCGCAGCAGGGTCGTGGCGGCGACGAGAGGCGGGTGGTGCAGGGCGAGGACGGTCCCTCCGGGCGCGGGCTCGGCGAGCACGCCCCGCAGCCAGTCGAGCTGCTCGGGGTCGAGATGGCCGTAGCCGGCGCCGGGCACGCTCGTGTCGAGCACGACCACGCGCGCCCCGCCCTCCAGGGGGACGACGCGATCCTGGCTCTCGGCCTTCCGCTCCCCCGCCGCGATGGTCTCCCCGTACACGGCGGAGACGTCGTGGTTGCCCATGACCACGACGAGCGGTGCGCCGAGCCCTGCCGCGAAGGGGTCGAGGATCTCGTGGAGCAGGCGGTAGCTCGCGGCGGTGCCGTCCTCGGAGGCGTCGCCGGTGTGGACGACGACGTCGACGTCGGCGAGCCCCTCGAGCCGGCCCAGCAGGCCGCGCAGGGCGGCGCCGGTGTCGATCCGCTCGTAGTGGCGGGCCGCGGGATCGCCGTAGAGATGGGTGTCGGTCAGGTGGAGGATGCGCATGCCGGGAACCGTAGCCGCGCCAGGTGACCGGGAGGTGACGCGGCGGAGCCGGGGCTCAGCCGAGAGCGGCCACCCATTCGGTCGTCCCGTCGGTGAAGACCTGGTGCTTCCAGATCGGGACCCGCTGCTTGACGGTGTCGACGAGCTCGTCGCAGGCCGCGAAGGCCTGCTTGCGGTGGGCCGCCGCGACGGCGCACACGAGCGCCGAGTCGCCGATGGCGAGCGGGCCCACGCGGTGCGCGACGGCGATCAGCACGTCCGGGTGACGCCGCGCGATCTCGCCCGCGACCTCGGCGAGGACCTGCTGCGCCGAGGGGTGGGCGGTGTACTCGAGGCGCGCGACCCCCCGCCCGTCGTCGTGGTCACGGACCACTCCGTCGAAGGTGACGACGGCGCCGCAGCGGGGATCGGCGACGGCCGCGGCCATGTCCGTGGTCCGGATCTCCCCCTCGCCGACGCTCGCGTGCCGGGTCCGCGAGGGGGCGGGGCCCAGGGCCGGGTCCACTGCTGGGTCTGTGTTCATCGGTCAGTGCCCTCCGTGCCGGTGTCGTCCTCGTGCCCGCCGCCGTCGCGCTGCTCGAGCAGATGGTCCAGCAGCGGGTCGAGCACGGCGATGCCGTCCTTCACCCCGCCGCGGGAGCCGGGCAGGTTGACCACCAAGGTGCGGCCCGCCATGCCCGCGAGTCCGCGGCTGAGTAGGGCGGTCGGCGTCTTCTCGGCGCCGCGCCAACGCACTGCCTCGAGGATCCCCGGCATCTCGCGGTCGATCAGCGGCGCGGTCTGCTCGGGGGTGACGTCGGTGGGGCTGATCCCGGTGCCGCCCGAGGTGATCACCACGTCAACGCCGGCCCCGATCGCCGCGGAGAGCGCGCGGCCCACCGCGGGGCCGTCGGGCACGACCTGCCGCTCCACCGGGTCCAGTCCCCGCTCGCGGAGCCAGGTCTCGAGCAGCGGGCCGGTGCGGTCCTCGTAGGTGCCGTCGGCCGCGCGGGTCGAGGCGATGAGCACGAGGCCCCTTCCCCGGAGCAGCGGTGCGGCGCCCGGATCCTCGCGGGCGGTGCAGTCGGCGTCAGTGCGCCGGGCGGGCATCTCCCTCATCGCGGGTCCTCCTCGCGGTGCCAGTCCCCGCTGCGTCCGCCGGACTTGGCGAGCACCCGGATATCGCCGATCTCGGCGTGGTGGTCGACGGCCTTGATCATGTCGTACAGGGTCAGCGCCGCCGTGCTGACGGCGGTGAGCGCCTCCATCTCGACGCCGGTGACGCCCTTCGTGCGCACCGTCGCGGTGATCTCGACCCGGTCCCCGCGCGGCAGGAGATCCACCTCGATGCCCGTGAGCGGCAGCGGATGGCACAGCGGGATCAGCTCGCTGGTGCGCTTGGCACCCATGATCCCGGCGAGGCGCGCGGTGGCGAGCGCCTCGCCCTTGGGCAGGTCGCCGTTCGCGATCCGCGCGACCACGTCGGCGCGGGTGCGGAGCACGGCGGCGGCGGTCGCCTCGCGTGCGGTGACGGATTTGCCGGTCACGTCGACCATGTGGGCGGAGCCGTCGGCCCGCACGTGCGAGAGGTCCTCGCTCATGATTCTCCTCCGGGGATCAGCAGGGTCTCGAGCAGGTCGCCGTCGTGCACGGCGCCGACGCCGACGGGGATCCGCACCAGGGCGTCGGCCGCGGCGTAGCCGCCGAGCAGATGGGAGGAGGCCCCGCCGAGCAGGCGCACCGTCCCCGAGGGCAGCACGCGCGCCCGCCGGTACTGGTCCAGCGCCTCGGGTGAGGTCTCGACCGCCTCCGGGCCCTCGAGCTGGAGCGGCAGGTGCAGGCGCCGACGGTCCGGGGCCCCGAGGGCGGGGCGCACGATCAGCTCGCAGCTGAGCAGGGAGGACACGGGATTGCCGGGGAGGGCGAGCCAGGGCACGCGGCGGGGGCCGACCTCGAGGGTGCCGATGCCCTGGGGGCCGCCGGGCTGCAGGGCGAGGGTGGGGAAGGCGAGCACGACGCCCGGGTGCTCGGCCGCGAGGCGCACCACCTCGACGGCACCCTGGCTGACGCCGCCGCTGGTGATCACGAGGTCCGCGTCGTGCGCGGCAACTTGTTCCCGGAGTCGGCCCAGCAGGACCGCGGGATCGTCGGGCACGGTGCCGACGTGGACCACCTCGGCCCCGGCCTCGGTCAGCGCCGCGGCGATCCCGGGTCCGTTGGCGTCGTGCCGGATGCCCGGTGCGGGGGTGCCGTCGGCGGCGGGGCGCACCTCGGAGCCGGTGGAGAGGACGACGACCCGCACGGGGGCGTGGACCTCGACCTCGCGCAGTCCGCAGGCGGCGAGGTGGGCGATGCGGGCCGGGGTGAGGGGGCGGCCCGCGCGCAGCACGGTGTCCCCACGGCGGGTGTCCGAGCCGCGGCGCCGCACGAAGCGCCCCGGGGCGACCTCGGCGGGGCGCAGGACCACGCTCGTCAGCGCGGCGCCCTCGACCGCCGCGAACCGTCCCTCCCCGCTCTCCTCGACGGGGATCACGAGGTCCGCGCCGTCGGGCAGGGGCGCCCCGGTCATGATCGGCCGCGCGGTGCCGGGCTCGAGCCGTCCCGGCGCATCGCCGGCGGCGATCATCGGTCCCCGCGGGAGGGTCACCTCCGCGTGCTCGTCCGCGAGGTCCGCGGCGGCTACGGCGTAGCCGTCCATCTGGGAGTCGTCGAGACCGGGCAGATCGACCCGGGAGCGCACGTCCTCGGCGGCGACGCGTCCCACGGCCGCCGCGCCGAGCCCGATCACCTCGGTGCCGCGCACGGCGGCGAGTAGCGCCACGGCGTCGTCCACGTGATCGCGCAACGGGATCCGCCTCCGACCGGCCATCTCGCCCACTCCCTCCGCGGCTCGCCCTTCACGGTGCGCGGCGCGCACTCGTCCAGTATGGCCGTGCCACGGCCTATCCTGGTCGGACGCCGGCACCGTCCGCAGCCCAGGAGGTGAGCGCATGTCGACCCCCGCTTCTGCCGCGGCGACCCCCCGGGGCTCCCGTCGCGTGTCCCTCGGGATCCCCGTCCCGCGCCGCACCGACGGCCTCGGGGACGCCCTCCCCGACACCTCGGACCGACCGGCCACCCCCGCGCTCGCCGACCGCTTCGGGCGCGCCGCGACGGATCTGCGGCTCTCGCTGACGGACTTCTGCAACCTCCGCTGCACCTACTGCATGCCCGCCTCGGGACTGACCTTCCTGGGCCGCGACGAGCTGCTGTCCCCCGCGGAGATCGTGCGCCTGGTGCGGATCGGTGTCGAGCGACTGGGCATCGAGCAGGTGCGCTTCACGGGCGGGGAGCCCCTGACCCGGCCCGATCTCGAGGAGATCATCGCGGGGGTTGCGGCGCTCGAGCGCCGCCCCGACATCTCGCTGACCACCAATGCGATCGGCCTGGACCATCGTGCGGCGGGCCTGCGCGAGGCGGGACTGGACCGGATCAACGTGTCTCTCGACTCGGTGGTCTCGGAGACCTTCGAGCGCCTGACCCGTCGGCCCCTGCTGCACCGCGTCCTCGCCGGCATCGACGGGGCCCGCGCCGCCGGGCTCGCGCCGATCAAGGTCAACGCCGTACTGCTGCCCG
This sequence comes from Brachybacterium sp. J144, assembly GCF_036321705.1. Taxonomy (NCBI): domain Bacteria; kingdom Bacillati; phylum Actinomycetota; class Actinomycetes; order Micrococcales; family Dermabacteraceae; genus Brachybacterium; species Brachybacterium sp. J144. Next base: position 251,511 of record NZ_JAZDCG010000031.1, on the reverse strand, counting down.
GGGTCAACGACCACGAGCTGCCGGACCTGCTGGACTGGTGCCTCGACCGCGACCTCCAGCTGCGCGTCATCGAGCAGATGCCGCTGGACGCGGATCGGATCTGGGAACGCGACGGGATGGTCACGGCCGCGGACGCCCACGCCCTGCTCGCCGGCCGCTTCGCCCTGACCCCCGTCGAGGAGCCGCGCGACGGCGCCCCGGCGGAGCTGTTCGAGGTGTCCGAGCGGGCGACCGGCCGCCCCCGCGGGCGGGTGGGCGTCATCGCCTCGGTGACCCGGCCGTTCTGCGCGGACTGCCGACGGACCCGGCTCACCGCCGAAGGCCGGGTGCGCACCTGCCTGTTCTCGCGCGAGGAGACCGATCTGCGCGGGGCGCTGCGCGGCGGGGCCGACGACGAGGAGATCGCCCGCCGCTGGCGGGCCGCCCACTGGGGGAAGAAGGCCGGGCACGGCATGGACTCCGCCGACTTCCGGCCCCCGGACCGACCCATGAGCGCCATTGGAGGCTGAGATGACCACGCCGACCCCCACCATCGCGGTGCGCCTGTTCGCGGGTGCCGCCGCCGCCTTCGGGGCCGACGCCGCGACGGTCCCCGCCCGCACCCTCGAAGAGCTGGTCGCCGCGCTCACCGCCGACGGCTCCGCCGAGGCGGCACGGGTGATCGGCCGCTCGAGCTTCCTGGTCAACGCCGTCGCCCGACCGGACCTCAGCCATCCCCTCGCCGACGGCGACCGGGTCGACGTGCTGCCGCCCTTCGCCGGCGGCTGAGCTCTACGGAGACGGCTGCTCCCCCGGCTCCGCCTGCTCACCTGGCTCCGCTGGCTCCACCGGCACCTCGCTGCCGCCGAGCCCGGCGAAGCCGCCGGAGAGCGAGCGCGCCGTGATGCCGCGTGCGGCGAGGAAGCGGACGGCGCTCGCCGAACGTCGGCCCGAGGCGCAATAGAGCACCGCGCCGTCGAGGTCCGCGCCGGCCTCGTCGAGCAGCCGCCCGAGCGGCAGGTGCTCGGCGCCCGCGATACGGCCGACCCCGAGCTCGGTGCTCTCGCGCAGGTCCACCACCCGCACCCCGTCGGCCATCAGGGCCGGGAGCTCGGCGGCGGTGACCTCGGGGACGGCCCTGCTTCCCCCGGACTCCCCGGCCCCGGGCTCCCCAGACCTCCCAGTCCCGGCCTCCGCGACCCCCGGTCCGGGCAGGCCGCAGGTCGCCTCGAGGTCCTCGATCGCGGTGACCGGGGCGCGCTGCGGGTCCCGGGCCAGCGGCAGCTCGTCCCAGCGGGCGCGCAGCGCGTCGTAGAGGGCGAGGCGTCCCAGCAGCGGCTCCCCGATCCCGGTGAGGACCTTGGCCGCCTCCATCGCCATGGTCGCGCCGATGGTCCCGCAGAGCATGCCGAGCACGCCCGCCTCGGCGCAGCTGGGCACCTCCCCCGGTCGCGGCGGCACGGGGTGGACGTCGCGGTAGGTGACGCCCCGGCCGCCCTCACCCCAGAAGACGCTGACCTGGCCCGAGAAGGCGAGGATCGACCCCCACACGAGGGGGAGGTCGAGGATCTCGCAGGCGTCGGAGACGAGATAGCGGGTGGGGAAGTTGTCGCTGCCGTCGAGGACGAGATCGTGGCCCCCGAGCTGCTCGAGGGCGTTCTGCGGGGTGACGGCGGAGGTCACCGGCCGCACCGCCACCTCGGGGTTGAGCGCGGCGAGGCGCTCGGCGGCGACGAGGGCCTTCGGCCGGCCCACGTCGGCCGCCGTGAACAGCACCTGCCGGTGCAGGTTCGTGAGCTCGACGACGTCGGGGTCGAACACCGTGATCCGGCCGATCCCGGCGGCCGCGAGATAGGTGAGGATCGGCGCCCCGAGCCCGCCGGCGCCGATCACCGCGACCCGCGCGGTACCGAGCCGGGCCTGCCCCGCGGTCCCGAGCTCCGGCAGCCGGATCTGCCGGGTGTAGCGCTCGCCCCCGACCCCGTCTCCCGCGTCGCTGACTCCGTGCACATCCGGCCCTGTCCGTCCACCGCTTTCCACCATGTGAGGTAGTCTCCCGCACGGCAGCCCGGTGACGTGCTGCATAACGATTCGGACATGGTCCGTCACTCCGGGCGGTGAGGCCCTGTGGCCTGGCCTACAGTTCGAGGAACTTACTCGCCGGTCCGCAGTGCCGCGGACCCGCACCGACCACGTGAGGACATCTTCGTGACGCAGTACCACCGCGCATCCGCGCGCCGCAGGCAGGACACCCCGTCCGCCCGTGGCCGTGCGATCGCCCCGATCACCGGAGGGTCCCGATGACCCTGTATGTGATCCGGCGCTTCCTCAACTACCTGATCCTCACGTGCGTGGCGACGACCTTCGCGTATGTCGCGGCGTCGACCTTCCTGAACCCCGCGAAGAAGTACCAGGGCCGCAACCCTCCGGTGCCCGAGGACTCGATCGCGAACCTCATGCGCGGCTACGGCGTCTACCACGGGGACCCCGTGGCGCTGCGCACCTGGAACTGGGTCCAGAACATCTTCACCGCCCCGTTCGAGCAGAAGCTCGGCAAGGCGCTGACGAACAACTGGGTCATCACCGACATGCTCGGCACGCCGGGCAATGCGCTGAACCCCTTCGACATCGCGTGGCTCGGCCGCTCCGGGATCAGCCTGCGCCTGCTGCTGATCGGCGCGCTGCTCGGGGCGCTGCTGGGAGTGATCCTCGGCGTGTGGGGCGCGGTCCGCCAGTACAAGGCCTCGGACCAGATCATCTCCTACGCCTCGTTCATCCTCTTCTCGACCCCCACCTTCGTGGGCGGCCTGATGCTGATGATCCTCGCGACCGAGTTCAACCGCCTCGTCGGCCACCAGGTGCTGAGATTCTCCGGCGCCTACACCCCCGGCTACGAGGGCTTCGGAGAATTCCTCGACCTGCTCAACCACCTGTTGTTGCCCACGATCGCGCTGATGCTCTTCGGCGCCGCGAGCTACTCCCGGTACATGCGAGCGGTGATGCTCGACGTGCTCGGCTCGGACTTCATCCGCACCGCCCGGGCGAAGGGCGCGACCCGCAACCGCGCGCTGATCAAGCACGGCGTCCGCGTCGCGCTGATCCCGATGTCGACCTACTTCGCCTACCAGTTCGGCACCCTCGTGGCCGGATCGACCTTCCTCGAGATCATCTTCTCGTGGGAGGGGATGGGGAAGTACGGCATCACCGCGGTGCAGACCTCCGACATCAACGCCATGGCCGGCGTCGTCTGCTTCACCTCCGTGCTGGTGCTGTTCAGCTCCACGCTGTCCGAGGTCCTGTACGCCGCCCTCGATCCCCGCGTGAGGATGTGACCCCATGTCGTCCCAGCAGGCGGAAGCCGCCTTGAACCCTCCCGCGGACATCCCGGAGGCAGCTCCGATCGACCCGCAGCACGAGCACACCCCGATCTCCCGCACCCGCCTCGTGTGGCTGCGTCTGAAGCGGAAGCCGAACTTCTGGATCGGCGCCGTGGTCATCGGCCTGATCGTGCTGTTCGCCCTGTTCGGGAACCTCCCGAACATCTACTCGTACGCCGACACCGACTCCTTCAACCAGAACTCTGCCCCGTCGGCGCAGCACTGGTTCGGCACCGACGCCGTGGGCCGCGACCTCTATGCGGGCATCGTCGAGGGCCTGCGGATGTCGCTGCTGATCGGCTTCATCGCGGCACCGCTCGCGACCCTCCTCGCGGCCCTCCTGGGAGCCCTCGCCGGCTACCTCGGCGGCTGGGTCGAGACGGTGATCACCTGGGTGATCAACCTGTTCCTGGTGCTCCCGGTGTTCTACATCCTGCTGATCCTCTCCCCCGCCATCCAGGCGCCGGAGTCGCTGCCCGGCGGGCTGCGCCAGCTGGCCCTGATGCCCTCGTGGATGCTGATCGTGCTGGCTCTGGCGTGCTTCGGCTGGATGATCATGGCGCAGATCGTCAAGAACCAGACGAAGTCCCTCAAGGAGCGCGAGTTCGTCAAGGCCGCCCGCTACATGGGCGTCGGCACGCTGACGATCCTGGGCCGCCACATCATCCCGAACGTCGCCTCGCTGCTGATCATCGACGCCACCCTCGGCGTCGCGAGCGCGATCCTCGCCGAGACCTCGCTGTCGTTCTTCGGTCTCGGCATCCAGTACCCGCAGGTGTCCCTCGGGGCCCTGCTGCAGAACGGCCAGTCCGGGGTCATCTCCCGCCCCTGGTCCTTCTACTTCCCCTCGTTCTTCCTCGTCGCGCTGCTGACCGCGGTCGCCCTGCTGGGTGACGCCCTGCGCGACGCCATCGATCCCACCAGTGAGGTGAACCGTGGCTGATCCCGTGCTGCGGGTCAAGGACCTGACCGTGACCTTCCCGAGCGCGACCGGCGACGTCCGGGCCGTGCGCGGGGTGAACTACGAAGTGCGCGAGGGCGAGTTCCTCGGCATCGTCGGCGAGTCCGGCTCGGGCAAGTCGGTCTCCTCCCTCGCGGTGATGGGCCTGCTGCCCAGCTCCGCGAAGATCGAGGGGGACATCCAGTACCGCGGCCAGTCGCTGCTGGGGATGTCCGACTCCCAGCTGTCGCGACTGCGCGGCAAGGACATGGCGATGATCTTCCAGGATCCGTTGTCCGCCCTGACCCCCGTCTACACCATCGGCCAGCAGATCGAGGAAGCGCTGACCCTGCACAACCGGGGCATCAGCGCGGCCGCCGCCCACAAGCGCGCGGTCGAGCTGCTGCAGATCGTCGGCATCCCCGGGGCCGAACGTCGGGCCCGGGCGTTCCCGCACGAGTTCTCCGGCGGTATGCGCCAGCGCGCCATGATCGCGATCGCGATGGCGAACGACCCCACCCTGATCATCGCCGACGAGCCGACCACGGCCCTCGACGTCACCATCCAGGCACAGATCCTCGAGGTGCTGCAGAAAGCGAAGGAGGTCACCGGGGCGGCCGTCGTGCTGATCACCCACGACCTCGGCGTCGTCGCCGGCAACGTGGACCGGGTCGCGGTGATGTACGCGGGCAAGCTGGTGGAGACCGGTCCGGTCGACCAGATCTTCGAGAAGCCGCACATGCCCTACACGATGGGTCTGCTGCGCTCGGTGCCGAACATGCTCCGCGCCGGCAAGGACCGCCTGGTCCCCCTCGAGGGGCGTCCTCCGGTGCTCTCCGAGCTGCCCCCCGGCTGCCCGTTCGCGCCCCGTTGCCCGGCCGCGATCTCCCTGTGCCACGAGCGCGAGCCCGATCTCGTGGAGGATCACGGTGCCTCCCGTCGGGTGGCCTGCCACCGCAGCGACGAGATCGCCGCGGGGACCCTCGCCGCGCCGGACATCTTCCCGCGCCCGGCCTTCGAGCCGCGCCCGCCGCAGGACCACACCGGCCAGGAGCCGGTGGTCCGCGCCGAGGGGCTGGTGCGCCACTTCCCGCTGTACAAGGGATCGGTGTTCCGCCGTGCCGTCGGCACGGTCCGCGCCGTCGACGGGGTCGACTTCGAGATCATGCCCGGGCAGACCCTGGGCCTGGTCGGCGAGTCCGGCTCGGGCAAGTCCACGACGGCGCTGGAGATCATGGAGCTGCTGCGGCCCCAGGCGGGCACCCTCACCGTCGGTGGGAAGGACGTCGGGGCCCTCGGCAAGAAGGAGCGGCTCGCGCTGCGCCGCGACGTGCAGATCGTCTTCCAGGACCCGATGGCGGCGGTCGACCCGCGCCTGCCCGTCGGCGACATCATCGCCGAGCCGCTGACCCTGACCCGCACCCCGAAGGCCGATCGGAACCGCCTGGTGCGGGAGAAGCTCGAGCTGGTGGGCCTGGACCCGCGGATGACCGACCGCTACCCGCACGAGTTCTCCGGCGGCCAGCGCCAGCGCATCGGCGTCGCCCGCGCGCTGATGACCGATCCGAAGCTGCTCGTGCTCGACGAGCCGGTCTCGGCCCTGGACGTGTCGGTGCAGGCGGGCGTGATCAACCTGCTCGCCGACCTGCGCGACCAGCTAGGCCTGTCCTATCTGTTCGTCGCCCATGACCTCGCGATCGTCCGGGAGATATCGGACCAGGTCGCGGTGATGTACCTGGGGCGCATCGTCGAGTACGGGCCGGTCGCGGAGGTCTTCTCCGCGCCCCGCCACCCGTACACGCGCGCCCTCATGTCCGCCGTGCCCGTGCCCGATCCGAAGGTCGAGCGCGAGCGCAACCAGATCATCCTCAGCGGGGACCTCCCGAGCCCCGCCGAGGAGATCCAGGGATGCTCCTTCGCCTCCCGCTGTCCCCTGCTCCCCCTCCTCGACGCCGACGCCCAGGCCCGCTGCCGCGCCGAGGACCCGACCCCGACCGCCCACGGCGGCTCCCGCGTGGCCTGCCACCACGTGGACTCGATCCACCGGCTCGACACCGTCGACGCCGGTTCCACCTCCTCCGTCACCAGCGCGTGACGGCACTCCCCATCACGGAAGAGGGAAAACCATGAAGATCACCAGCACCCGCCGTCTGTTCCTGGGCGGCACCGCCGCCGCGGGCACCGCCCTCGCCCTCGCCGCCTGCGGTCAGCAGTCCGCCGAGGAGCAGGCCTCGCAGGCCGCCGAGGAGAACTCGGAGGCCGCCGAGGAGCAGGCCTCCCTGCCCTCGACCGCGTGGGAGCGCGCCGAGTACGACGCGGTCGCCGACGGCGGCACCCTGACCCTCGCCGTCTCGCAGCTGCCCAACAACTGGAACTCCAACCAGACCGACGGCAACCTCGCCGACCTCACCAAGATCCGCGACGCGATGGGCTACGGCCACGCGATCCTGTACTCGGAGTCGGGCGAGAAGACCATGAACCCCGACTACGTCGAGAGCGCGGAGCTGACCAGCGAGGATCCGCAGATCGTCACCGTCAAGTTCAACCCCAACGCGGTCTGGGAGAACGGCGACCCGATCGTCGTCGCCGACCTCATCGCCGAGTGGAAGTCCCTCAACGCCACCAACGAGGAGTACCTGATCGTCTCCTCCGTGGGCTGGGACCAGATCAAGGAGATCCGCCAGACCGACGACGAGTTCTCCGCGGAGATCGAGTTCTCCTCGCCCTTCGTCGACTGGATCACCGTCGCCTACCCGACCCTGCCCGCCTCCATCTCGGGCGACGTCGCGGCCTTCAACGAGGGGTACACCTCGCAGGCCACCCCGTCCGCCGGTCCCTTCAAGGTCGGCTCGATCGACGCCGCGGGCGGCGTCGTCACCCTGGTGCGCAACGAGCTGTGGTGGGGCCGCGCCCCGAAGCTCGAGACCATCATCTACAAGGTCACCGACCAGTCGCAGGCCCCGGCCGCCTTCGCCAACGGCGAGCTGGACGCCTACGACATCGCCAACGGCGACGAGCTCGCCCAGGCCAAGGGTCGCTCGGATGCGGCGATCCAGGTGACCAACGGTCTGACCTGGACCCACCTGACGATCAACACCCAGGGCGGCGACGGCGCCCTCGCGGACGTGAAGGTGCGCGAGGCGATCGCCCGCGGCATCGACCGCACCGCGATCGGCAACGCCGTCATCGGCCCGCTGGAGGCCCCGATCGTGCTGGTCGACAACTTCGTCTACATGCCCGGTCAGGACGGCTACGAGGACTCCTTCGGCGGCCTGGACTTCGACTCCGAGGGTGCTGCGGCGATCCTCGACGAGGCCGGCTGGACCCTCAACGGCGACGTGCGCGAGAAGGACGGCAAGCAGCTGGCCTTCAACATCATCGTCCCCGCGGACACCAAGTCCAACGAGGACCGCGCCGCCCAGGTGGTCACCAACCTCAACGCGATCGGCTTCAAGGTCGCCGTCGAGACCGTCCCCTCGGACGCGTACTTCGACGAGTACGTGGTTCCGAAGAACTTCGACGCGGTGACCTTCTCGTGGGTCGGCAGCCAGTTCCCCGAGTCCTCCTCGGTGAACCTGGTGTACCCGCTCGACTCCGGCCAGAACTTCACCAACTTCGCCGATGACCGCCTCGGCGATCTGGACGGCCAGATCAAGGGTGCCTTCGACGACGCCGAGCGCAAGAAGGTGGCCAACGAGATCTCGACCGTCATCGCCGAGTCCTTCGCGATCATCCCGTTCTACGCGACCCCGAACATCGTGGGCGTGAAGACCGGCATCGTGAACTACGGCGCCTCGCAGTTCGAGAACGTCGACTGGACCCAGGTGGGCATGAAGGCCTGATCCTCCGGATCCGCGCCTGCATCCCGCAGCGGACGGGCCCGATCGCCGAGTGGCGGTCGGGCCCGTCCGGCGTCCGGGGCTTCCCCGCGTCGCGCGAGGGTGAGGACCTCGGGGCCCTCGAGGATCTCCAAGTCTTCGGGGCCCTCAGAGGGCGAGGCGCAGCACGACGAGGGCGACGAGAGCCCCGAACACGGCGATCTCGCGCACGTTCAGGCGCGAGGTCCCCACCACGCCCGGGTCCTCCTCGTGGTGCTCGGCCCAGCTCTCCCAGCGGTCGCGGACCACGGCGGAGCGGCTGCGCTCCTGGTCACGGCGCAGCCGCTCCCCACGGGAGAGCCGCCGCCGACGGTCGGTCCCGCCCGCACCGGATTCGTCGCGTCCGGCCCGCGCGAGCGGGTTGTCGCGGCCGATGCCGGGGGCGTTCCAGGCGGAGATCGTGCGCGGTGACCCGTCGGCCGCGCGGGTGTCCAGGCGGAGCATCGCCCCGAGGCGCACGGCGGTGATCGCCGCGAAAGGCAGGCGGTGGGTGTGCAGGATGTTGCGCACCTCGACCTCCTCCTCGTGGAGCACGACCCGCGGTGCCCATAGCAGCAGCCAGATCAGCCCGGCGATCAGTGCGAGACCCGGTACGACGCCGAGCCCCCGCACCCCGGCGGAGAGCAGCGCCTCGACGGCGAGCAGGCCGAGCACGACCCAGACCACGATCGCGAGGACGGTCGCGCCGTGGGGGCGCAGGTGCAACGGGGACATGCGGCCCAGGGTATCGGCGGAGCGGCATCGCCCCTCACAGCGGGCGCGGTCCCTCACAGCGGGAGATCGGGTCCTCACAGCGGGAGGACGAGCGCTCCGGGGCCGCCGTCGCGGAGCACGAGCGCGTCGGCCCGGCCGTAGGGGGCGAGGCGGCTGCCGGGGAGGACGTCGACACTCTCCCGGCCCTCGACGTCCCGGCGCAGCAGACCCGGCAGGGCGCGGAGCACCCCGTCGGCCCGGCCCACCCCGTCGGCCCGGCCTCCCCCGTCACGCCCGTCTCCCCCGTCGGCGCGGTCTCCCCGATCTCCCCCGTCGGCGCCGAGCGGGAGCCGCCGCGGTGCCGGGTCGACGCCGGGCAGGAGCGGCCGCACGAACAGGTGATGGCCGACGAAGGCACCGACGGGTGTGCCCGGCAGGTGCACGACGGGGGTGCCGCCCGGGAGTCGGCCCCAGCCCTGCGGCCCGCCCGGTCGCAGCGCGAGATGGGCGAAGCGGCTGGTGCCCGCGCCGTGCTCGCCGAGCAGCTGCTTGACCACGTCGTACGCGCCGCTGCCGATCCCGCCGGTGGTGAGGATGAGGTCCGCCTCCGCGGCGGCCCGCTCGAGCACCGCGCGCAGAGCGGCGGGGTCATCGCCGCTGTGCCTCCAGGAGGCGTCGGCCCCGTCGGCGGCGAGCGCGGCGACCAGCATCTCGCCGTTGGACTCGCGGACGGCACCCGCCGCCGTCACCTCCTGCGTCCCGGTGAGCTCGTCACCGGTCACCACCACGACCACGCGCGGCGGTGCGAGCACCGGGAGGGTCCCGATCCCCAGGGCGCGGCCGAGCCCGATCAGTCCGGGCCCCACCCGTCGTCCGCGCTCCGCGAGCACAGTACCGAGGGCCACCTCCTCACCGCGGCGGCGGACATGCCGCCCGACCCGCGGCATGCCGGCCAGCCGGATCCGCACCCGCTCCGGGGCGGGGCCGACGGGATCGGCATCGGTGTCCTCGACCGGGATCACCAGGTCAGCGCCTTCCGGCACGGGAGCGCCGGTCATGATCCGCGCCGCCGCCCCCGGGGGCAGGGCGCCGACGCGCCCCGGCCGCGCCGGCAGCTCGGCGAGCACCGGCAGCACCATGTCGATTTCACCCGTCGGCGTGCCCGCGCCGAGGTCCGCTCGCCGTACCGCGAAGCCGTCCATCGCCGAGAGCGGCTCCGCGGGGAGATCCTCGGGGCTCGTCACGTCGGCGGCGAGCACCCGCCCGAGCGCCTCCGTCAGCGGCACCTCGACCGTCCGCGGCACGGGGGTCAGCTCGCGGCGGAGCAGCTCGCGCCAGGACAACGGATCGGTGCGCTCGGCGGACATGTCCGGACTCTCCTGCAGGTCTCGGGGCTGATCCCCGCATCCTGCCATCTCGTCTGCTCTCCGCGGGTCCTGGCTCCCGCTCCCCGGCGGCCCTTCCCAGCTCGCTCCCCCGCCCCTCTCCCCCGACGCCCGGATACCGGGTGCATGATGGAGTTATGCGCGAGATCCGTTTCGACCGCTTCGGCGGCCCCGAGGTCCTGACCCTCCACACCGACGCCCCCGTCCCTGAGCCGGGCCCCGGCGAGGTGCTGGTGCAGGTGTCCTACGTGGGCCTGAACCCGCTGGACTACAAGATCCGCGACGGCTCGTCCGGCCGGGCGAAGGACCTCGCCCTCCCCGCGGGGACCGGCCGCGAGATGGCCGGCGTGGTGATCGGCGCGGGCGCCGACCTCGACGAGGCGGAGCTCGGCTCGCGCGGCCTGAGCGTCGGCACGCGCGTGTTCGGGATGCGCGGCCCGTCGGACTCCCGCGGCACCGCCGCCGAGGTCGTCGCCCTCGACGCCGACGATCTCGCCCCGATCCCCGGCGAGATCCCCGACGAGGACCTGCCGCGCTGGGCGGGTCTCGCCCTCGTCGGCCTCACGGCGATCGCTACCGTGCAGGACGCCGCGGAGCTGCGCGAGGGGCAGACCGTGCTGGTCCACGGCGGCTCGGGCGGCGTGGGGCAGCTGCTGATCCCGCTCGCCCGCGAGGCGGGGGCGGCGCACGTGTGGGCGACCGGGCGGGCCGCGAACGCCGAGCGGATCCGCGAGCTGGGCGCCGAGCCGATCCCGTACGACACCGGCGACTGGGCGCGGGAGATCGAGCGCCTCACCGACGGCCGCGGCGTCGACCTCGTGCTCGACACCCACTACCACCAGACCTTCCTGCCGAGCCTCGACGTGGTCGCCGACGGCGGCCGGATCGTCGCCCTGCCGTCGCTCGCCGACCTCGCTCCCGCCCGGGAACGCGGGATCGACGCGAGGATCCCGGGGATCGTCGTCAGCCGCGAGCGACTCGACCATCTGGTGCACGGGGTCCGTTCGGGGCGTCTGCCGCTCGAGGTCTCCCAGGTCCTGCCGCTCGGCGAGATCGCGACGGCGCACCGCCAGCTCGAGGAAGGCCACACCCGCGGCAAGCTCGTGCTCGACGCCCGCGCCTGAGCTCTCCCCGACGACGGGTTCGCACGACGTGCCCGCGCCACGTGTTCGCACGTCGGTCCGGGCCACGGGCTCCGGTGCCCAGCGGGTAGCCTGGCCTGCATGGCTCCGCCCACCGAAGACGCCGACGCGGCACTGCGCACCCTCGAACCCGTGCTGCAGCGGGACGGCTGGACCCTGCTGAACGCCCTCCCCCCGTACGTCGAGAAGGACGCCCTGCGCCAGGGAGCGCGGCTGCGGGAGGCGGGCCACTCCCCCGCGCTGGTCGCCGCCGTGATGACCCAGGCGCGGCTGCGCGCGAAGGGCGCCGAGAAGTTCGGCGAGTTCGCGGCGTCGATGCTGTTCACCCCACACGGGCTCGAGCAGGCGACGCGCCTGCCGATCGCCGCGCTGCACGCCGAGCGCTTCCAGCGGGCGGGCGTCGACTCCGTCGCCGACCTCGGCTGCGGGATCGGCGGGGACTCGATGGCCCTCGCGGGCCTGGGCCTCGACGTGACCGCCGTGGACCGCGACCCGGTCACCGTGGCGGTCGCGACCGTGAACCTGCGCCCCTTCCCCACTGCCCAGGTGCGGCTCGGCACCGCGGAGGGCCACGACCCGCACGACACCGAGGGGATCTGGCTGGACCCCGCCCGGCGGGCTCCAGCCCGCGGCGGCACCCGTCGGCTCCACGACCCCGAGGAGTACGAGCCGCCGCTGTCGACCGTGCTCGAGCTCGCTCGCCGGCTCGGCCGCGACGGCGCGCTCGGGCCGCTCGGCGCGAAGCTCGGCCCGGCCGTCGACCGGGCGGCGCTGCCCGCCGAGGTCGAGGCGCAGTGGCTGTCCTTCCACGGCCAGGTGCTCGAAGCGGCGCTCTGGTGCGGCCCGCTCGCCCGCGAGGGCGTCCGCTCCTCGGCGCTGCTGATCGACCGCGACGGCGCCCACCGCCTGGACCGCGGGACCGACGCCCCCGCCGACCCGCAGCCCGGACCGCTCGGCGACCACCTCTACGAGCCCGACGGCGCCGTGATCCGCGCCGGGCTGATCGGCACGCTCGCCGCCCGGCTCGAGGCCCGCACCCTCGATCCGACGATCGCGTACCTCAGCGGCGATCGTCGCGTCAGCACCCCCTTCGCGCGCGGCTATGCGGTGCGGGACGTGATGCCCTTCGGGATGAAGCGCCTCGCCGCCTACCTGCGCGAGCATCGCCTGGGAGTGCTCGAGATCAAGAAGCGCGGCACCGCCGTGGAACCCGAGGAGCTGCGGCGCCGCCTGCGTCCGCGGAAGTACGGCGACGAGTCCGCGACGCTGATCCTCACCCGCATCGCCGGCGAGCAGTCCGTCATCGTCGCCTCACCGCACGGCGCGACCGCATGACCGCCGCCCCCGACCCGGACCTCGCCCGTCGCCGCCGCCTCACAGTGTGGCTGCTCGCGGTGCTGGTCCTGGTCGGGGCGAGCGTCGCGATGCTCGGCGCCTCCGCGGACCGGGGACCCGCACCGATCGTGCACGACCAGGGGACGCGGTCCGTGCGGCCGATGCCGACGCCCGAGATCTCCTTCGCCGAGCCCGAGTTCGGCGAGCAGGAGCGGCCCACCGCGAACCCGGTCGCCCAGCGGGTCGCGGGATCGATCATGACGGTGCTGCTCGTGCTCCTGGGACTCGTCGCCGCGGCCGCGGTGGTGATCCTGCTGTGGCGCCTGCGGTCCCTCGCCCGCCCGGGCCCCCTCGAGGCCGAGGAGGCCGGCGAGGAGGAGCTCACCGTCGAGCAGGCCCGCGCCGCCCTCGACGACGCCCGCGAGCTGCTCGGCACCCAGATCGACGCCCAGGACGCGGTGATCGCGGCCTGGCTCGCCGTCGAGCGGGCGATCGCCGCGGCGGGTGTGCGCCGCGACCCGGCGCAGACCACGCTCGAGTTCGTCGTCGCGGTACTGGGGACGCTCGACCTCGACCGGGCCGCGCTGGACCGCCTCGCCCACCTGTACCGGCGGGCGCTGTTCGACCCCGAGCCGCTCGCGGAGACCGACCGCGGCGAGGCGGCGGCGCTCCTGGACGCCCTGCTCGAGGGCCTGGACGAGGGGGCCCCGCGATGAAGGGTCTGCTGCTCCGGCTCGGGGGCTGCGTCGCCGGCGCCCTGGTGCTCGTGGGGCTGTTCCGGCTCTGGGGCCTCGAGCTCGCCCTGCCGCTCCCCGTGGCGCTTGCCCTCGCGATCGGCGGCGGCTGGTGGCTGCTGAGTCGCGGGATCGAGAGTCCGGAGTCGCTCGACGCCCCGGATCTCGACCTCGACGCGGACTACGCCCTCCCCCACGCCCAGGACATGCGGGTGCGCCGCCTCGAGGACCTCGTGCACGGCGCCCAGCCGTCCCGCCGCATGACCGCCCGGGGCCTCGGCCGGGTGCTCGGCCAGATCGCCGAGGAGCAGGACCGCGACCCGTCGGCCCCGCCGCTCGGCGCACAGCTCGCGCAGCTGCTCGACGAGGCGCGCCATCCCGATGCCGAGGCCCATCCGATCCGGGCGATCGACCGCCGTGACCTGCACCGTTACATCCGAGAACTCGCCGCGCGCGAGGAGAGGGACCGATGAAGGACCAGACAGAACGACCTGCCGACCCGTCGGCCCCCGCCACCGCCGTCCCGCCTGCCGTCTCACACGCCATCTCGCCCGCCGAGGCGACCGCCGCCGCGCAGAGAGTGCTCGATGCGGTCGAGACCGCCGTCGTCGGCAAGCGCCCGGCCCTCGAGAAGGTCCTCACCGGCATCCTCGCCGGCGGGCACGTGCTGCTCGAGGACCTGCCCGGCCTCGGCAAGACCCTCGCCGCTCGCTCCTTCGCCCAGGCGCTCGGCCTGCCGTTCACGCGCGCCCAGTTCACGCCGGATCTGCTGCCCGCGGACCTGACCGGCGCGGAGGTCTTCGACCAGCGCACCGGCGAGTTCGTGTTCCGCCCGGGCCCGGTGTTCACCGGTCTGCTGCTGGCCGACGAGATCAACCGCACGCCCCCGAAGACCCAGTCGGCGCTGCTCGAGGCGATGCAGGAGCGGCAGGTCTCGGTCGAGGGCACGACGCGCAAGCTGCCGCAGCCGTTCCACGTGCTCGCCACCGCGAACCCCGTCGAGCACGAGGGCACCTATCCGCTGCCCGAGGCGCAGCTCGACCGCTTCCTGCTCCGGCTCAGCTTCGGCTATCCCAGCCCCGAGGAGGAGTGGTCGGTGGTCTCGCGGCGCCTGGACCGTCGGCGCGAGGAGCAGGAGGTCGCACAGGTCCTCGACGCGGAGGGGCTGCTCGCCGTCCAGGCCGCGGTCGAGGAGGTCCACGTGACCGAGGCGGTCGGCCATTACGCGGTCTCGCTCGTGGCGGCGACCCGGCAGCACCAGCACGCGCTCGTCGGGGCCTCCCCGCGCGGCACCCTCGCCCTGATCACCTGCGCCCGGGCGCTCGCCTTGATCCGCGGGCGGCAGTACGTCGTGCCGGAGGACGTCAAGGCCCTCGCGCATGCCGCGCTCGACCACCGGGTCACGGTCAAGCCCGAGCTGTGGCTGCAGAACGCCACCGGCGCCGGGGTCGTCGACGCCGTGCTCTCGCAGGTCCCGGTCCCGGCGGCCGCCGAGGCGTCGGGCGGGGCGGCTGGCGCGGCGTGAGCTCCTCGGCGACCGGCGACGCGAGCGCGCCCACGACCCGCGGCGCCCTCCGGGCGACCCCGGCGCTCGTGCGCGCCGTGCTCGCCGTCGCCGTCGCGCTCGGTCTCGCGGTGCTGGTGGGGCGCCCGCAGGTGGTGATCGCGGCGTTGCCGCTGCTGGTGTGGGTGGCCCTCGCCCTCGGTCGGCGGCATCTCCGCGGCGAGGACGAGCCCGGGGCAGCGCCCACGATCGCGACCGGGCGTCGCACGCTCGAAGAGGGCGGGACCACCACCGTCGCGGTGTCTACCGCCCCTGGCACGCTGACGGCCCTCGCCGTGCCGCTGCGCTCCGGGGCCCGCTTCTCGCCGAAGCTGGGCGCCGCGGCCGGGGACGGCGAGGTGCGGATGCGGGTCAGCGCGAACCGCTGGGGACGGGTACGGGTGGGCCCGCTGCACGTGGTCCAGGCCGACGGGCTGGGCGCCTTCCGCACCGAGCAGACCCTTCCGCCGGTGGATGTGCGGGTCGTGCCCTCCGCGACCGTCCTCGACGCCCCGGTGGAGGTGCCCACGCCGATCGGCGTCAGCGGTGCGCACCTGTCACGGCGGCGGGGAGACGGGACGGCGCTCAGCGAGGTGCGCGAGTTCCGGCCCGGGGATCGGCTGCATCGCATCAACTGGCGCGTCACCAGCCGTACCGGGCGGCTCCACACCAATGCGACGTTCACCGAGCAGGACACGGACGTCCTGCTGGTCACCGACACGATCACCGATGTGCAGCCCGCCCCGTGGGCCGAGGCCGATGCGCCGACGAGCCTCGACATGACCGTCCGGGCGACCGCTGCCGTGGCCCGGCACTATCTGGCCGCCGGGGACCGGGTGTCGGTCTTCGACATCGGCCAGCTGATCGGCCCGGTGCGGGCGGGGACGGGACCGCGACAGCTGCGGGTGCTCACCGACGCGCTCGCCCGGGCGGGCCGTGACGACGGGACGGCCCGCTCGATCCACCGGCTGGGTCGGGTGCGCGCCGGGACTCTCGCCGTCGTCTGCTCGCCGCTGCTGAACGACCAGGCCATCGCCCAGATCGGAGTGCTCGTGGCCCATGGGGCGGACGTGATCGTCGTGGACACCCTGCCGCCGAGCATCGGGGAGGTCGCCGCGCTGACCGGCAAGCCGCTGCGGGTCGACGGGACGGTCTCCGAGCGGTTCTGGGCCGAGGCGTGGGCGCTGCGGCGGCTGCTGCGCGGCACGACCGTGCGGGAGCTGCGGGAGTCGGGTGTGCCCGTGATCCCGTGGGAGGGGCCGTCCTCGCTGACGCCGGTGCTGCTCTCCCTCGCCGCCGCGCGCACCGCTCCGCGACGGAGGAGGTCCTGATGCGCGCGCCTCGGATGCTCGATCCGATCGCCGAGCGGCTGCTGGACCTGCGCCGCATCAGCGGCACCCAGTGGGCGCTGCGGGGGCTCGGCGTGGTGAGCTTCGCGGTCGCCACCGTGCTGGCCATGCCAGCCGGACCCCTCGCGAACCTCGGCACGGGGATCGTCTCGCTGCTCGTGATGGTCGGCGCTTTCGCGCTCGTGCTCCGACCGGACAGCGAGATCGGGGTCCTGGCTCCGATCGCGGTGCTCGCCGTGCTCGTGCCACAGCCGGGGCTGTCGATGGGCAGGGCGGCGCTCGTGGGGGTCGCCCTGCTGGTGGCGCATGCCGTGTTCGCGCTGGCAGCGACGATTCCCGCCCACGGCACGCTCGAGCGGTCCGCGTGGCGGCTGTGGGGGCGGATGCTGCTGGCGGTGATCGGCTTCTCCGTCATCGCCGGTCTGGTCCTGGCCATGGTGTCCCTCGTCGACCTCGGACCGTGGACGATCTCCGTGGCGGTGCTCGCGGTGCTGGGTCTGGTCGTGCTGCTCCTGCCGCGGAGGCGATGACGGACGGTTCGGACCGGATCGGTCGCGTCGCCCGGCAGGCAGGCTGACGAACGGTCGGGACGCGACTGATGGACGGTTGGGCTGCTGTGCTGCTGGGCTGCTGGGTTGCGGTGCGCCCTGTCCGCCCCGGACCGTGCCGCGCGGGCACCGTCAGGCTGCCGCCGGTGGCGGCTCCCGTCCCTGGTCGACGGGGTCCCCGGCGAAGTCCGTGCCGTCCATCGGATCGCCCGGCAGGGGTTCCGAGGGGACGCCGGTCCCACCGTCGGCCCCCGCCCCGTCCGGTGTCGCGGCGGGCGCCTCCTCCAGGATCTCCGCACCGAGCGCATCAGCCATCGTGCGCAGAGCGGGCGAGGTGGACGTGTAGACGTGACCCGTGGGGGTACGGATGGTGAGCCGCCCCGGTACCCCATCGCTCGAGGGTTCGAGATCCGTGCGCCATCCGGGCATCTCCTTCGCGAGGTTGAAGCGCTGACAGAGCCCCACCCCGTTGGCGGCATCGGTGCTGCCGCCGTCCGCGAAGCGGTGGACGTGGTCGACGTCGTGGATCGCCGCATCGCACCAGGGGGTGCGGCAGCGCTGGTCGCGCTGCAGGATGAAGCGTCGGGTGGCCCCGCGGAATAGGCGCCGACGGGGGTCGGCCTCCTGGAGCTCCCCGGTGCGGGGATCGGTGTAGAGGCGGCGGATCCATCGGGCGGCCTGCGTGATCTCGGGTGGTGTGAGCTGTGAGGGTGGTTCCTCTGCGGTGCCCGGGCGGCGCGACGGGTCCGATCCCCCGTCACGGTGGGCCGGCTCCCCGCTGGGGTTCGATGAGCGGACGCCGAGGGCCAGGTCGCGTGCGACGGGCCCAGGCAGCGGATGGCCGTCGATCCACGCCGTCTGCACCTCATCACCCAGGAGCGTCGTATCGGTCATGAGCAGCTGGATCTCGACAGCGAGGTCCTCCGGCTGCTCGAGCCCGGTGATGCGTCGGGCCAAGGCGTCCGCCATGATCTGGCCCTTCGTGCGCTGATCGCCGCCGGCCTTGGCAGTCTTCGCGGCATCGGTGAGCGCGGAGAACACCGCCACGCCCTCCTGGACGGGGAGGACTGCGCGGAGGATAGACATCCCGTCGACGGCAGGCTGCAGCGTGACCTTGCGATCGGCCACGGCGCGCTGGTGCCGCCTCACCGCCGCCTCGGGGTCGAGCTCCTGGGCCCGCGCTCGAGCGAGGTCTCCCGCGCGCCGCGCGGTGACGGTGGGAAGGCTGTCCGCCACGGCGGCGTCGACGCTCGCCCGATCCTCGTCGTCGAGCACGAGCACGTTCTCCGCGACGCGGCGGGCAGCGAGCTCGCTGATCTCGCCGGCGTCCAGGAGTGCCGAGGTCCGAGGCAGCGAGTCCAGGAGTACGCGATGCAGGGCGACCTCGTCGGACGCCTGCTTGGGCGTGATGCGTCGTGCGAGTGCGACCTGGTCGGCGATGCCTCGTCCGCGCTGATCGCGGGAGACCCCCTGCTGCTTTTGCGTGCGGATCTGAGCGGTCCAGAAGGCTCTC
This sequence comes from Brachybacterium sp. J144, assembly GCF_036321705.1. Taxonomy (NCBI): domain Bacteria; kingdom Bacillati; phylum Actinomycetota; class Actinomycetes; order Micrococcales; family Dermabacteraceae; genus Brachybacterium; species Brachybacterium sp. J144. Next base: position 233,095 of record NZ_JAZDCG010000031.1, on the reverse strand, counting down.
TCCGCCCGGGCCTGGACGGCGGCGACGCGAGCTTTCGCCCTCTCCGTCGCGGCGATGAGGTCGACCAGCGCAGACTCTGTCTCGAGGGTCAGGTCCTCGGAGTCAGGCGCCTTATCGAGGAGCGCCGTGAGTCGCGTCGTCCAGCGCTGTGCGTCCTGCTCCATGGGGCACCTCCTCGTCCGCGTTCGCCGTTCTCTGCCGTTCCTGGAGTGGAACGGCCTCCTCGAACAAGCGTGCGGGGTCTCGGGGGTGGAGGCGAGTGCAGGTACCGGATTGGGGATGAAGGCGCTCTGTGGAGGAACCGTTCGGCCGGCGGGCGGAGTCCGAGAGCGGTGTGACGGGGGTCAGATCTCGCGGTGTGTCGCCTCGGGATCCTTCGGTCCCTCCGTCTCCGCGGTCCGCTCTGGAACCCACGGATCCTCGTCCTCATCGATCGGAACATCACCGTTGACCAGCCGCGACTCCAGCGACTTCGAGAAGATCGCGATCGGCTCGGAGGCGACCTCGATCGTCCCCTCGATGTCCTGCCACGCACCGCCGGCAACGGAGAACTGGCCGCTGAAGGTGGTGGTCAACGTGACGTCATACCAACCCTCCTGCGTGTACGTCGCCGACACGTGCTCCGACGGATACGGAGCGCCCGGATCCGTGGTCGTGATCGTGTTCCCGTCGCCAAGGTCCCAGTGATAACTCACCGGAATCGCCCGCACCTGAACCGGCGTCCCCAGCAGTGTCATGTCCATCGTCTGAGTCTCGGACTCGGCATAGAGCACGTTGACCATGTTCACCGGCAACCAGCCCTCCGGCGGACCCGCTGACGCCACGAGCGGCTGCACGGGCATCGACGCGAAATCCTCAAGAGTCACCGTGACCACGACGGGCTGACCACCCTGGACGAGAGTTCCACCCCGCGCACGACACTCGTAATCGAGCAGGGTCTCCGACTCACGACCAGATCGAGTGTCGACACGCAACACCTCTGTCGCTATGAACCCATCCCCATCACCAGAAGCCGCATCCCGGACAATGCACACAATATTGTCCACGTGACATCGAGTGGCATCGAAGTCCGATTCGGAAAGGTCTACACAGGAATGTCTACTATTGCTGGAGAGTTCACGGGACGTCACGAACACGTCGGGCCTAGCCTTCGAACCACCACTACTGGGGCTGGAATCCTTCCGGATATTATTCAGGGCCTCGGCGAGACCGAGGTCGAATTTCCCTGGACTCGCACCAGTTTCTATGTTCGAGCCCGAAGTCCTCGGAGGATTCGCCCAGGCGGCAACCTCGACTCCAGGCAGCACTCCCGTCATAACGATTAGGGTAGCCGAAACCAGGAAAGCCTTGGTGGATGCTCTATTCAGCATTGGACGACTCCGAAACAGTCAATTCCGCGATCACCCATCGCCCGGATTGCCACTCCACCCCGGCGACAGAAATATACTCGATCGCGGCATACTCAACCGCATTCCCCGAATTCGGGGCGGGCTCGCTATGCTCTCCAACGACGAACAGATACCCAACCTCGAAGTCATAATTAGTCGCCTCCTGGACGTCGGTTCCGAGATCGGAGACCGTCGTTTCGCTCCAGTACTGACCGTCTGGTTGCCCTTCAATACGATCTCTAAAGCCGATGCACCCCACGCATCCGTCGTCATACAGACCGTTGAGGACCCTCGTATCGCCGGTCTGATAGCCCCAGAAGACGTTCGCAAAGTAGAAACGAACCGCCTGCTCCGCCCCCTCCGGCGTCTGCTCGTCCATCCCCGGATAGTCCGCGGGGTCGGGCGCAGGGATATCCGGCGCAGCCTCGGTCGAGCCCTCGTCGCCTCCGCCGTCGCTCGCACCGCCATCGCCCCCGCCGTCGCTCTGTCCGATGTCGATCGAGGGCGGCGGGTCGGTCTTCGTCCCCTCCGTCGGATCACCGCACGCGGCGAGCCCCACGGTCAGAGCGGCAGCGGCCACAGCGGCCAGGAGTCGACGAGACATGCGGGAGCCTTCCATATGTGCAGCAGATCACGGTGACCCTACCCAGCCCGCCCACAGCCCTCCACCCGCTCCCGCGGATTGTGGATGAACCGGGGTCGGGTCTCCGTCACCCCGAGCAGGCCGCTCGACCGCCTCGCGCAGGACCCGCCGGCCGATGGCCCCCTCGAGATCTGCCGTCCCCACGCCGACCAGGAAGCGGGCGTGGATCCACGATCGCGCGAGGGGCGCGAGGGGCGCGAGATCCGCTTCCTGCGCGTCGAGGCGGGGACGCTCGCGGCCCTCTCGGGCTGAGCGTATTTGACTGGAGTTCAGACGTGTGCTCTTCCGATCCCCCCTCCTGGGGTGGGGCAGTGGCGTGGGGGGACCCACCCCCCGCGGTCAGCGCATCACCGTGATCAGTGCGCCCCGGGCTTCCCGGGGGTCGGGTTCGCGATGGTGAACGTCGGCGTCCGCACGATCTCCCAGTGGTCGGGGTTCGCGGGATCGCCGAGCGGCTTCAGCACCCGCAGCTCGAGCTGGTAGGTGCCGTTCTTGACCGTCTTGGTCTTCTCGTTCTTCAGCGCGTAGGTGCCGTCCCACGCCCAGACCTCGGGCGCGGCGGTGCGGCCGAGATGGTCCACGGACAGCACCGAGCCGACGGAGGGGTTGACCGGCTTGGGCTTGCCGCCGCCGTTGAGCTGGTAGGCACGCACCTCGAAGGTCTCCACCGGGTAGGCCAGGTGGTACGCGAGGTAGGGGACGTCGCCGTCCTGCATCGTGTACTCGTGGCCGCCGTCGGCGTCGATCAGCACGCCGCCGGCGCCGTCGGACACCCCGAGGGCGGGCAGGCCGAGGCCGACCTCCTCGAGCACCGGCAGCGCCTGGTAGTCGCCGGAGAGGCCCGCGAAGGGCACGACGAGATCGGCGTCGGGAGCGGTGAGGGTGATCCAGCCGCCGTAGATGATGCCGTCCTCGCCGAAGTCCTCCCCGAGGGTGACCTCGAGGTCGGCGCTCCCGCCCGCGGGGACGGTGAGCTCCTCGGCCGCGGGCTCCGCGATCCCCTCGGCGGCGTAGAAGGCCGGGTCGAGGGTCGGGGCGCCCGTCGCGACACCGTGGCGGACGCCGACGGTGTAAGTCACGTCCTCCGCGGAGGTGTTCTCGACCGTGACGGTCACGCTGCTCGGACCGTCCTCGCCCTCGCCGAGGGAGATCGACGGCTCGGCGACCCGGGCCGTGGTGCTCGCCGCGGCGACGAGGTCGAGCATGCCCGCGCCCTGGCGGTGGACCGGCTCGAGGTAACCCTGGTCCGGGACGAGCGACCAGGTCAGCGGATCGGCGGTGGACATCATCGCGGCCTTGACGTCGGCCGGGGAGAGGTCCGGGGACTTCTCGAGCAGCAGCGCCGCGGCGCCCGCGACGTGCGGAGCGGCCATCGAGGTGCCGGACTTGGCGCCGTGCGCGCCCTGCTCGAGCGGGACGGTGGACCAGATCGAGCCGCCGGGGGCGGCGACGTCGGGCTTCAGCTGCAGATCCGCGGTGAGGCCGTAGGAGGAGAAGTCCGAGACGAGGCCTGCGGTCTCGTTCTCGACCACGGTGGTCCCCTCCTGCCAGGCCCAGGTGACCTCTCCGGCGGCGAGCGCCTCCTGCAGGGCGAGGCCGTCGGCCTGGCCGAGCATCACCACGGGGATGGTGAGGGCGGGATCGCCCTCGACGGTCGGGTTCACGACGCCGGGGGCGTTGTCGTAGAGGATCACGGCCTCGTACCCGGCCGCCTCGCCCGCGAGGGCCTTCTCGCGGAAGGAGCACGTGCCGCGCTCGACGAGCAGCGCCTGACCGGCCTCGGCCGGGGCCACGCCCGTGGGATCGCAGGCCCGGGCCTGCGGGGTGCCGGGCGCTCCCGCGGCGACGAGCGCGAGCTCGCCCGCGGTGGGCGGCGTCGGGGCCCCGGTTGCCGCCGAGTAGGCCACGTCGGCGCCCGCGGCGGTCGCGTAGGGCGAGCGGCGATGGGTCGAGTCGACCGAGGCGACGGTGATCGCCGAAGCGGCGACGCCCGGGGCGCCGCTCGAGAAGGTGCCGGAGGTCCCCGAGTTGCCCGCGGAGATCACGACGGTGATCCCGGAGTCGACGAGGGAGTCGGCCATCTGCGCGGTCGGGTAGTCGGGCCAGGTCATGAAGCTCGCGCCGAGGGACATGTTCACCACGTCGGCGCCGTCGGCCCGGGCCTGCTCCATGGCGGCGAGGATGACGTCGGTGTCGCTCGTGCCGTCGCAGCCGAAGATCCGGTACGCGAGGAGGTCCGCCGCGGGGGCGACACCGGTGACCTCGCCGTCAGCGCCGACGATGCCCGCGACGTGGGTGCCGTGGCCGCCGCAGTCGTCGGGGAAGGCGTCGGGCTCGGCGGGCACCCCGGTCGAGGAGTCGTAGGCGTCGCCCACGTAGTCGTACCCGCCCACGACGCGATCGTTCGGGAAGTCCGCGGTCTCGTCGTCGGTGCCGGAGCCGCCGAGATCGGGATGGTTGTAGTCGATGCCGGAGTCGATGATCGCGACGCGGACCCCGTCCCCGCTCAGCCCCTCGACCTCCTGCAGGACGTCCGCACCGGTCATGGCGTTGGCCGGGGCGTCCTCGGGGGAGGTCGCGGCGGGCTCGGGGGCCTCGACCGCGAGCACCGGGAAGACGGCCTCGACGCCGGCGACGCCGCGCAGCGCGGCCACGTCGGCATCGGACATGCTCACAGTCATGCCGTTCCAGCCGCCGGTGAAGGAGCGCTCGACCTCGAGGTCGATGGACACGTCGGCGGCGCGACGCTGCACCTGCTCCTGCGTGGTGGTGTTCGCGCGCGCGGAGCCTCCCTGCAGCACCGGATCGCCGGCGACCTGCACGAACCAGCGGCCGGGGATGGCCTCGGCGGAGCCGTCCAGCAGCTCGTCCTGCACGGGGACGTCGACGCCGAGCTCCGAGGCGGTGCCGAGCGGGGTCAGGTCCCCGGGATCGGCGAGCGCGGCGGGGGCGGTGAGGAGCCCCGCCACGAGCGCGCCGCCCGCGGTGCCGGCGGCGAGGGCGCGGCCCCAGCGACGGCGGCCCGGGGCGCGGCCGACGGCGGAGGAGTGCCCGGCGGCGTCGGGGGCAGGGTCGGGAGAGGGTGGGGAGAGGGGGGTGAGCGGCATCGGCGATCCTCCGGTCGGGGGTGGTCGGTGCGCCGCGCGTCCTCGCGCCCGGGACGGGGTCCCGACGCGCACCGGTGGGGGCAGTCAAGCGGCTCCGATCGATGACCGGGCGGAAACCTGGGGATCCGCTGAGACCGTTATCAGAACGTCACCTTCGGGCGGAGGTGACGTTCCGGTCACCCCACCCCCGTGACCTGCGATGACAGCCCTCGCGGGACTAGCCTCAGAGCATGCTCGACCTCCTCGCCGCCACTCCCGTCCTGACCCTCGTCCTGGTGATGGCGGCCGGATCGGCGCTCGGCGCCCTCCGCCTCGGCCCGCTCCGGCTCGGTGCCGCAGGCGCCCTGTTCGTCGGCCTCGCCGTCGGCGCCCTCGACCCGCGCCTCGGCGAGGGTCTGGACCTGCTGCAGGCCGTGGGCCTGGCCCTCTTCGTCTACACCACGGGGCTCGCCGCCGGGGCGAGCGTGCTGCGCGATCTGCGCACCCAGACCCGACTGCTGCTCGCGGCCAGCGTGCTGCTGGTCCTCACCGGTGCGCTCGCCCTCGGGGCCGGCAGCCTGCTGGGCCTCTCCCCCGGTCTCCTGGGCGGGATGGTCTCGGGCATGACCACCGCCTCCCCGGCGCTGGACACCGCGACCCGGGCTCTCGACGGCTCCCCCGAGCCGGCCGTCGGCTTCGCGATCGCCTATCCCGTCGGCGTGATCGTCGCCCTCCTCGTGCTCTCCGCCGTCGGCCGACGCCCCCTGCCCGGCCGCCGCGACCCCGCCCCCGCCTCCGCCGCCGGGTTGCGGACCGCGACCGTCGAGCTCGACCGGGCGCTGCGGGTCCAGGAGATCCCCGGGATCGCGGCGCGCGCGGGAGGCCGGGGCGGGCAGCTGCGCATGTCCTATCTGCTGCGGGACGGGGCGGTGCGGGTCGCCCTGCCCGAGGACGACCTCCGGGTGGGCGACCACCTGCTGCTCGTCGGCGCCCCCGAGGCGATCGACCGGGCCGTCTCCCACCTCGGCCACCTCGCCCCGGGGGACCTCGCCGACGACCGCTCGGTGGTCGACTACCGCCGCTGGGTGGTCTCCAATCCCGAGGTGGCCGGGCGCACCGTCGCCCAGCTGCGGATCCCCAGCCGGTTCGGCGGCATCATCACCCGGGTGCGCCGGGGCGACCGCGACCTGCTGGCGCTGCCCGACATGCGCCTCCAGCTCGGCGATCGGGTGCGGGTGGTCGTGCCCCGCGAGCGGATGGGCGAGCTGTCCTCCCTGTTCGGCGACTCGGAGCGGCGGATCACCGAGGTCGACTGGATCAGCGTGGGCCTCGGGATCGCCCTCGGCATCCTCGCGGGCCTCGTGAGCATCCCGCTGGGCGGCGGAGCGAGCCTCGCCCTCGGGGCGGCCGCCGGTCCGCTCGTGGTGGGCCTGGTGCTGGGACGGCTCGAGCGCACCGGACCGCTGATCTGGACCATCCCCGGCTCCGCGAACCTCACCATCCGCCAGCTCGGCCTGGTGCTCTTCCTCGCGACGGTCGGCCTCGCGAGCGGCGAGAGCTTCGCCGAGACCGCGCCGAGCCGCACGGGCCTGCTCGTCGCGCTGCTCGCCGCGGGGCTCACCGCCGCATCGTTGCTCGCCCTCTGGGGCGTCGGGCGCTGGGCGGGGATGTCCGCGCCGCGCACCCTCGGGGCGCTCGCGGGCTTCATCGGGCAGCCGGTGCTCATGGGGCACGTGGCCACGTTCACCGACGACGAGCGCGCCGAGTCCGGTTACTCCGCCCTGTTCGCCGTGGGCATGGTGGTCAAGATCCTCGTCGTGCAGCTGATCGTGCTGTGGTGAGCGGAGACGCCGAGCGCTGCGGGCTCAGCCCTCGGTCTCGCGGTGCAGCACCAGCTCCCCGGGATCGGGGAGCAGGAACCCCGGGGACGCCATCTCCTCGAGCGCCCGGTCCAGATACGGGTCGTCCAACGTGTCCGACGGCTCCTCGCCGAGCATCACGCTGAGCATCGCGAGCGCGCCCTCGGAGATCGTCAGCTCGAGCGCGTAGTCCCGCCCGCCGCGACGGAAGCGCCCGGTCACCGGCCAGGTCTGCTGATGCGGCACGGCGCGGCGACGGGGCGCGGCGACCTCGAGCGGAAGATCGGAGGTGGCGTAGCCGGGGTCGACCGCGCGGACCGTCTCCAGCTGCTCGCGCAGCGCCGCCGCGCCGGGGAGGTCCACGCCGTCGGGCCCCGGCGCGAGCAACGCCTCGAGCAGCGCCCGGGCCTCCGCCGGCAGCTCCTGCGTCTCGCTCTCGGAGAAGACCTCCTCGAGCGAGCCCCAGCGCTCGCCGCCGAGCGGGCCCGGCAGGGCGTACGCGGCGACGGTGCCGACGACCCCGACCGCGGCCAGCACGGGGCGTGGCCGGGAGACGCCCGCCCGGCGCAGGAAGTCCACGAGCAGTCCGTCGGCGGCCTCGGCGAGGTCCATCAGGCCGAGGGTCGCCCCGCCGGTGACCACGCCGTCCCGCACCGGATCCAGCAGCGCGCCCGAGGTGCGCGCGGTGTCGGCCGCGAGCAGCCCGCTCACCGCGGCGACGCCCACCCGATAGGCACCGCGGCCGAGCGGCCCGAGGCGACGCGGCTCGACGAGGGTGAGGGCGCCGACGGCACCGGCCAGCAGGCCGACGCGCACCAGCCGACGGGGGTCGCCGAAGGGCGCAGGGCGGTGCGCGGCCGGGGAGGGAGTGGTCATGGCCGCAGTGTAGGTCCGTTCCCCGGGAGGGCCCCGCTACCCTCACGGGGTGACCTCCACCGCCCCGATCGCGCCCTCCGCCGAGCTCGCGGTCGAGGACCGCGCGACCCGCTGGACGCGGCGCCTGGTCCCCGTCGCACTCGCCCTCGCGGCGACCCTCGTCTACGGCCTGCTCGGCTCGCAGCAGTTCCGCACCCTCGTCACGCACTCCTGGGACCTGGGGATCTTCACCCAGCTGGCCCGGGCCTACGGAGAGCTGCGCGCTCCGATCGTGCCGATCAAGGGGGACGGGGCGAACCTCCTCGGCGACCACTTCCATCCGATCCTGGTGCTGCTCGCCCCGGTGTGGTGGGTGTGGCCGAGCGGGGAGGCGCTGCTGTGGACCCAGGCCGCGCTGCTCGGCGGCTCGGCGATCCCCCTGACCCGGCTCGCGATCGACCGGCTCGGGCCGGTCACCGGGTCGGTCGCGGGGGGCGCCGCCGTGTTCTCCTTCGGTCTGCAGTCGGCCGCCGCCGTGCAGTTCCACGAGATCGCGTTCGCGGTGCCGCTGCTCGCCCTGTCCCTGACCGCGCTGCTACGGGGGCGGACCGTCGCGGCGATCCTCTGGGCCGCTCCGCTGGTCTTCGTGAAGGAGGACCTCGGACTCACGGTCGCCGTGCTCGGCGGGATCATCGCCCTCCGCGCCCGGGAGCACCGGTGGGGCGGGCTGGGGCTCACCTGCTGGGGCGTCGGCTGGTTCGTGCTGTCGACCTTCGTGATCCTGCCGCTGCTGAACACCGCCGGCCAGTACGACTACACCGACAACCTCGGCTCACCGCTCGACGTCCTGGGACCTCCCGTGAAGTGGGTGACGGTGGGGATGCTGCTGCTCTCGGCGGGCATCATCGGTGCGCGCTCCCCGCTGATCCTGCTCATGCTGCCCACCCTCGCCTGGCGCTTCACCGGAACGGTCAGCTTCTACTGGGAGTGGTACTGGCACTACAACGCGGTGCTCGTGCCGATCGCGCTCGCCGCCCTGCTCGACGCGCTCGGCGACCGCCGCACCGGCCGGGCCACCGCGCTCCGGCGCCGGGACGCGCCGCGGCCCGGGCCCGAGGTGCGCACCGCCGCTGTCGCCGCGACAGCGGCCGCGACCCTGCTGCTGGGGAGCCAGATGCCGATCCTCGACGTCCTCCGGCCCGCGAAGTGGGAGGCGAGCTGGCGGGCGGAACCGGCGGCGGGAGCGCTCGCCGCGGTGCCCGACGACACCGTGCTCGCCGTCGACATCACCCTCATGGCCCAGGCCGTCCCCGATCACGACGTGCAGTGGGTGCACGGGTCGAACCAGCGGGTGCCGGACTGCGTGCTGGTGGACGTCTACGCCTTCTCCTGGGGCGGGAAGCAGCTGGCCGACGTCGCCTCGTGGGCGGGCGAGGAGTGGGGCGAGGCCTTCGAGACCCGCTACGACGAGGGCGGCTTCGTGGTCGCCTGCCGGGACGGGGTGCCCCGCACGCAGGCGACCTGAGTCGCGGACCGGCTCAGCCGCCGAGGCCGCCGCCCGAGGTCTCGGAAGCAGAGGAGTCCTCGTCGCCGCCAGGGTTCTCCGGGCTGCTCGGCTCGACGGGCGACTCGCTCTCCGGGGGCGTCGAGGTCTCGATCGGCGGCTCCGAGGTGGGGTCGGTCGGATGCTCGGTGGGCGGGGCAGGCGAGGTCGGGGTCTCCGGATCCGTCGGCTCGGGGGTTCCGCCGTCACCGGGATCGCCCTCGCCGTCGCTGCCGCCGTCGTCGGGAGCGCCGTCGTCCCCGGAGTCGCTGCCGCCACCGCCGCCGGATCCGCCGCCGCCGGGTCCACCCGAGCCGCTGCCACCCGAGCTCGAGCCGCCCTCGGACCCCGAGCCGTTCCGGGAGCCGGTGTCCTCGACGGGGGCCGGGGCGACGGTCTCCTCCGGAGCGGGCGCCTCGGTGCTGGGGACTGCGGTCGTGGGGCTCGGCGCGGGCGTCGTGCTGGGCGTGCTCGGGGTGGTCTCGCCGCCGCCGTCGGAGGGAGCGGGACCCTCGGGGGCGGGCTCGACCGGGTCGAGGGTGGCGAGCTCCTGGCCGGTGGGCGGGGCGGTCGGCGCCTCCCGGTCTCCCGCGAGGGCGGCGAGGGGACCGGCACCGGCGAGGCCGAAGCCGGTGAGGGTGCCGACGGTGACCACGCTCGCCGCGGCGAGGGTCATCGTCGCCCACGGCCGACGCCGTGTCGGCACCTCGCTGCGGATCCCGGTGGCCCGTCGCGCCATGCGTCCCCCTGTGGCTCCTGCGGTGCTCGCCGCGGACTCGTCCTGTCACTCCCCGGGGGATCGCTCCCCGAGGTCAGGGTAGATCCGGCGGCCGCGGAACGGAACGATTCGCGTCGGGAGTCACGGTGCGCGGCTCCTCGCGCAGCGCCCTCGCGCACTCGCGGCGCAGCCGCCAGGGCGACAGCCGCTCCGCGGCGAGCGCCAGCTGGAGCCCCTTCGACAGTGCGAGGTCGACCGGGGCGGCGGGCAGGGCCGCGAGGGCCGCCGCGTGCTGCGGCAGCAGCGGCGCAGCCCCGGCGGCGCTCCACCGCAGCGCGATCTGGGCGACCTGGCTGCGGGTGTCGAGCAGCGAGTGCCGCGCCCACGGGATCTCCAGCAGCACGGCGCCGTCGATCCGCTCGGCGAGCGTGCGCGAGATGCAGGGCGGGGTGATCAGGTCCTCGGAGCCGACGAGCACGAGGGTCGGCGCGATGATCGTGCGGGACAGCGCGTGCACGTCGAGCGCCTCCCCCGCGAACGGGGGCACCGCTCGCGCCTCGTCGGCCGCGAGCAGCAGCGGGTCCATCGGCCCGCCGTCGGCGCCGGACCCCTGTCCGAGCTCGGTGTGGGCGAGCCGCGCGATCAGGTCGTGCTCCATCACGAAGGGGGTGGACTGCAGCCACCCCTGGTTGAGGACCTGGCGCACGCTGGACCAGGTGAGGCTCCCCCGCCCGAGGGCGAGGAGATCGACCAGATCGCGCACCGCGGCGGTGCCGCCGTGCTCGTGGACGGCGAGCAGCACCGGGCCCGCGCGCTGCGCGTCGACGATGTCCTCGTCGGCGAGCCGGCGGAGGGCCGCGGCGATCGAGGAGGTCGCGGGGACGGCCCCGGTCCAGTAGTGCTCGCGCAGCGCCCGCTGCCCGATCCTTTCGTCGTCCGCGGAGGTGAGCGGGGAGTCGAGCACGAGCGAGTGCACCCGGTCCGGATGCCGGGCGGCGAGGATCTGCGCCAGGTAGGCGCCGTAGCCGGTGCCGAGCACGGCCACCCGCTCGACCCGCGCGTGGTCGAGCACGGCGAGCACGTCCCCGAGCACCTCCTCGAGGGTGACGGCCTCGGCCGGGAGGTCCTCGCCGCGGGCGTCGAGGCGGGAGAAGCCCACCCCGCGATGCTCCATCATCAGCACGTCCAGGCCACGACCCGCGAGACTGCGGCGGAGCACGTCATAGGGCAGCACCGAGGCGCGGCCGGGCCCGTCGGGCAGGATCAGCACCGGCACCTCGGCGCCGCCGGGCTCCTCCGCGGCGGACCGCCGCCAGCGCCGATGCGGCGGGCGCGGGGTGGCCCGGGCGTAGCGCAGGGGGAACAGCTCGGGCCGACCGGTGCGGATCTCGCGGTAGACCGTCATGAGGTCGTTGCGGACCTGCAGCAGGTCATCCTGCGTCGGCCGCTCGAGGAGGTCGACGCGGTGGGAGCGCGGGCTCATCGAGCGCGGCTCCCGCCCGCCCCCAGGGTGTCCCAGAGGAAGGTGTAGAGGAGCGCGTTCATACGGGCGGCCTGCTCGTTCGTCGCCGCTCCGCCGTGGCCGCCCTCGATGTTCTCCCACGAGCGCACGTCGGCCCCGAGGGACTCGAGGGCGGCCGCGAACTTGCGGGCGTGCCCCGGATGCACCCGGTCGTCGCGCGTCGAGGTGAGCAGGAAGGTCGGCGGGTAGTCGACGCCCTCGGCGAGCAGGTGGTACGGGCTGAAGCTGCGCACGAACTCCCAGTCCTCGGTGTCCGGGTCCCCGTACTCCGCCATCCAGGAGGCCCCCGCGAGGAGGTGGCTGTAACGCTTCATGTCCAGCAGCGGCACCTGGATGATCACGGCGCCGAACAGCTCGGGGTACTGAGTGAGCATGTTGCCGGTGAGGAGACCGCCGTTCGATCCGCCGCGCACGGCCAGGTGCTCCCGGTCGGTGACGCCCCGCTCGACGAGGTCCCGGGCGACCGAGGCGAAGTCCTCGTAGGCGCGGTGGCGGTTCTCCCGCAGGGCGGCCTGGTGCCAGCGCGGACCGTACTCGCCGCCGCCGCGGATGTTGGCGAGCACGTAGGTGCCGCCGCGCTCGAGCCACGCCTTGCCGATCGCGCCGAGATAGGACGGGGTCAACGAGATCTCGAAGCCGCCGTAGCCGTACAGCAGGGTGGGACGGGGCGCCGACTGCTCAGTCGGCTCTCCCGCCTGCGAGATCTCGAAGTACGGGACGCGGGTGCCGTCGTCGCTGGTCGCGAAGTGCTGGACCACCTCGAGCCCCTCGGCGTCGAAGCGGGCGGGGGTGGCCTTGATCGTCTCGAGCGGCCCGGCGGGCCCGCCGGCGGGGATCTCGGCGAGATCGCCGAGCAGGAGGGTCGTCGGCTCCAGGAAGCCCGAGACCGTCACCCAGACCTCGTCGGACTCGTCCGCGTCGACCGCGGAGACCGAGAGGGAGCCCTGCAGCTCGGGGTAGAGGTCCTGACGGATCCACTGCCCGTCCTCGTCGCGGTGGTGGACCTCGAGACGGTGGACCACGTCCTCCAGGATCGCGAGCACCACGGTGCTGCGCGTGATGGTCATGTCCGCGAGGGAGGAGCTCTCCGTCGGCTCGAAGAGGACGTGCAACGACGGCTCCCCCGCGAGGAAGGCGTCGAAGTCGCCGACCACGAGCGATCCGGCCGGGAACACCGCCTCGCCGACCTGCCAGTCGCTGCGCGGGCTGAAGATCCCCAGGTCGCGGTGCGCGTTCGCCTCGAGGTCGCGGGGGACGTCGAGGGCGGTGAGCACGGGCGGCTGCTCGGAGCGGTCCACGAGATGCACCGTCTGGTCGTAGAACGCATGCGCCTGGACCACCCAGTCCCGCTCCCAGCCCGGCGTCGAGTCGTGGGCGACGAAGACGGCCATGTCGTCCTCGGCCGCCTCGTGGACCAGCTCGGCCTCCTCGAGCGGGGTGCCGCGGCGCCACAACCGAGCCTGTCGGGCATAGCCCGAGGTGGTCAGCGTGCCCTCGCCGAAGTCGGTGGAGACCCAGACGGTGTCCTCGTCGATCCAGCTCACGGAGCCCTTCGCGGCGGGGCGCAGGAACCCGCCGTCGGCCGGGTCCACGAAGGACAGCGTCTCGAGGTCGAACTCGCGGGTGACGTCGGCGTCGGAGCCGCCGTGGGAGAGGTCCACGAGCGCCCGACGGTACGGCTCGCCCTCGGCGGCGCCCGCGGGACGCAGCAGGCGCGCGCCGTGCCACACCCAGTCCTCGCCCTCGGCCTCGTTCAGGGCGTCGACGTCCAGCAGCACCTCCCACTCGGGCTCCTCGGTGCGGTACGAGGCGAGGGTGGTGCGCCGCCACAGGCCGCGCTCGTGCTCCGCGTCGGTCCACACGTTGTAGAGGTGCTCGCCTCGCTTGACCACGCCGGGGATGCGGTCGGTGGCATCGAGGATCTCGAGGATCTCGCGCTGCAGGGTCGCGGCGAGCGGGGCGCCGTCCGGGTCGAGCGGGTCGCGGACGGCGTCGAGCTCGGACTCGGCCGCGGCGTTGCGCGCGCGCACCGCCGCGAGCGCCTCCTCCCCGGTGACCTCCTCGAGCCAGAGATGCGGGTCGGCGGAGCCGTCGGCGGCGGGGAGCTGGGGGCCGGTCGTCGGCTCGGCGGTCATCGGGTCTCCTTCATTGAGGTGGTGAAGTCGGTGAGCACGGACGTCCAGACGGATTTCCAGGCCTCGCGGCTCTCGGCCGATTCCAGACCCTTGTGCTCGATACCGAGGGTCGAGCGGGCGGTCTCGCCCGCGCCGTCCTTGGCGGTGATGTTGACGGAGAGGCGGCTGCCGTCCGAGACGGCGGTGCGCCAGTAGCGCCAGGAGGCGGTGTCTGTGAGGGTCGGCGCGGCGAGCCCGAGCTCCTCGCGGCGCTCGGCGGTGCAGAACGCGTCCCAGGCGTCGCGCACGGCGTCCGGATCCCCGGGGACGGTGCGGGAGGCGGAGGCGGAGAAGTCGCCCTCGCAGCTCTGACCCTCCACGCGTCGGCCGATCAGCTGCTCGTAGGCGACCGTGACCCCCTGCGCCCACCAGCCGTCGACGTCCCAGCGCTCGACGAGCATCCGCGCGGTCGCCGTGTGGTCGAGATCCCGGGCGCCCGCGTCGTCGAGCCGCTCGGCCCAGACCGCGAGAGCGGTGCCGGTCCCGGTCTCGATCGATGCGGCGCGAGGATGCTCCGCGGGCGGGTTCGTGAAGGTCATGCGGGCCAGCCTACGGCGTGGACGGGTGGGGCAGGTCACGTCCCGGGGCCGTGGAAGACTGACCGCATGCGCCGCCGACAGCTCCTGGCCCTCGCACCCTTCGCCGCGCTCACGGCCTGCACCGCCGCTCCGGATCCGGGCGACGGCGAGGGCTCCGCGTCCGACGGCGGCTCCGCCTCGGACCGGGGTTCCGCGTCCGACGGTGGCTCGGACGGGCCGGCTCGGGAGCCGAGCGCCTCGCCCACGACGGCCGGCCCCACGACCGAGCCGCCCAGCGCCGCCGAGCGCCTCCTCGAGAAGCTCGACGAGCGGGAGATCGCCGGACAGCTGGTGCTCGTCGGCCACGCCTTCGGCACCGAGGTTCCCGCGGAGGTGTTCACCGAGCATCACGCCGGCGGGGTCTTCCTGCTGCAGCGCTGGGAGAGCGCCGAGCAGGTCGACCGCGCCGTCGCCCGTGCCCGGGAGCTCTCCCGTCCCGACCTGCCGCCGCTGCTCGCGGTGGACCAGGAGGGCGGGCAGGTGCGCATGCTGCGCGGGGACGCCGCCCGGAGGACCCCGTCGGCCGAGGAGCTCGGCGAGCAGGGGCCGGAGGCCGTCGCCGAGGCGTACGCCAGCATCGGCGAGGATCTCGCCGCCCGCGGGATCGCGGTCGCCCTCGCCCCCGTCGCGGACGTCGTCGATCCCGCCCTGGGAGACGAGAACGAACCGGTCGGGGCCCTCGATCGCGGCTTCGGCACCGATCCGGAAGCGGTCGGCGCGTGCGTGGCCGCCGCGGTGCGGGCGCTCGACGAGCAGGGTGTCGCCGCCACCCTCAAGCACTTCCCGGGCCTCGGCCGGGTCGAGCAGAACACCGATTTCTCCGCCGAGGGCATCGAGGATGCGGAGACGTCCCCGGAGGACCCGTTCCTGGGCTCCTTCACGGCCGGGATCGACGCGGGCGCGCCGCTGGTGATGATGTCCTCCGCGGTCTACCCGCGGATCGAGCCCGACGTCCCGGCGATGTTTTCCCGCGCCGCGGTCCAGGGCCTGCTGCGCGATCAGCTCGGCTTCACCGGGCTCGTGGTCACCGACGACATCGGCGCCGCGAAGGCCGTCGCCGACGTCCCCGTCGCCGAGCGGGCTACGCGGCTGCTCGAGGCGGGCGGCGACGTGGTGCTCACGGCCGACCCGACCCTCACCGGCCAGCTGGTCGACGCGATCCTCGAGTGGGCCGCGCGCGGTGAGGAGGAGGCGCGCCGCGTGCGGGAGTCGGCCGGGCGGATGCTCGCCCTCAAGGAGCGCCAGGGGCTGCTGGAGGGCTGATCCGGGCGGACGGGGCGCCGTCGGGGCTCCGACGGGACGTGGACCGGCTCAGTCCTTGTCGAGCGTGATCAGCTGGTTGACGACCTGGGCCCCGCCCCCGCGGGTCAGGCGCCAGCCCTCCGCGTTCTCGAGGGCGCTCGCGAGGAACTCCTTCGCGGAGGCGACGATGGTGACCATGTCGTCGTCGCGCCCGGGGGCGCCGATCTCCGTGAGCTCCCCGGCACGCTCGAACTCGGCGATGCGGGCGAGCTGCGCGGCGATCGCGGCGGAGAGGGTCGCCCCCGCGCCGCGCACCGAGCGGTCCGCCCGGCGGCGCGCCCGGAGCAGGTCGGTGCCACCGTCGTGGACCAGGACGTCCACGGCGTCCTCCCCGTCGAGGCCGCCGCCGGTGATCAGCACCGTCGACGGTCCCAGGGCGCGCAGGGCCAGGGCCTGCTCGCGCATCTCGTCGATCGAGGTGGCTCGGGCGCGGCCCAGAAGCTGCGCCGCCTCCGCGATGTTCGGGGTGAGCACGTGCACCAGCGGCAGCAGCTGCTCGCGCATCGCCGCGGCGCCCTGGGCGGAGATCAGGGCGGTGCCGTCGCTCGAGGTCATCACCGGATCCAGCAGCAGCCGCCCCAGCCGCGTCCCGTGGGCGCGGATCGCCTCGGCGACGATGCCGACCACGGCCGCGCTGCCGAGCACCCCGATCTTGGTGACGTCGAGCAGGAGATCCTCGGCGACCGCGTCGATCTGCGCCCCGACCAGATCCGCGGGGAGGTAGTGGACGGCGCGCGAGCCCTGCGGGTTCACCGCCTGCACGAGAGTCACGGCGCTCGCGCCGTAGGAGCCCAGCGCCGTGAGGGTCTTGAGATCCGCCTGAATGCCCGAGGCACCGTCGGAGTCGGAGGCGGAGATGGTCAGGACCAGGGGCGGGCGCATGCGGACTCCGTCTGCTCGGCGGCGGGTGGGTCGCGGTGGCGGCACCGGCGACCGGTCCCGGGGAGCGTACCAAGGCGAGCCGCTCGCACCCTGGGGGCGAGGGCTCGTGCGAGAATCGTCCGGGGCGAGGGGCTCCGAGGGGCAGGCAGGGCACAGGGCCCGCGCCGGGGAGGTGACGATGTCGCAGCATGATCAGCACGGCGACCGGCCGGAGAGCGGGTCGCTGCCCGACTTCGCCGCGCACTCCTCCCCCGACGGCGAGGGCGGCCTGCCCGCGTATGACCACGCGACTGGACCGGCCACCCTGGGACCGCCGAGCGAAGGGGCCCAGCGGCGGACTCTCGCCGTGACCCTCACGGTGGTCGGCGCAGGCGTCGTGCTCCTGGCCGTGATCGCCCTCGTGCTCTCCCAGACCGTCTTCCGCTCGGTGCTCGCCGACCCGGATCCCTCCGCGCATCCCACGGGCGACCGCACTGCGGAGGGGCAGAGCGAGTACGTGCCCGATCCCGACGATCCCGAACTCGCTCCCCCGCCGCCGATCTTCACCCAGGCCCCTACCACCGACTGCACCATCCCCGACTCGCCCGAGTCCGCGGCGTCGCCCTCCGGCGGCGACGCGATCCGCGGCGGGAACCTCGAGTACACGATCCCCGACGGCTGGGGGGTGGGCTGGGGCGCCGGGTCGATCCCGTACCTCGACCAGGTCGGCGCCGAGGGGCGCAACGTCGAGGGCAGCTGGTACAGCGTCGTGAACCTCGGCCGGGTCGTCTGGCCCGAGGACGAGGGCGGCTATCCCGGCCTCGAGACCAGCGCCGTCGCGCTCTTCCAGTGCTACGCCACCACCGCCGGGGTGATGAGCCACTTCGGCGAGCATCCGGTGGTCACCGACTACCGCTCCGAGGCGACCACCGTCGACGGCAGCGCCGCCTGGATCGTGCAGGCCACCTACCACTTCGAGGATCCGGAGATCCTCGAGACCTCGAGCGCCTCGATCGTCACGTCGATCGTCGTCGAGACCCCCTCCGGGCCGAGCGCCCTGGTCTCCGACGTCGCCGCCGACCAGCCCGAGCACGTCCAGAACCTCGAGGACATCATCGCCAGCCTCGTCGTCGTCGACTGAGCCCACCGCCCAAGGAGCAGCCGTGCACACCGGACCGCAGTCACCCCACACCCGGCCTCAGGCCCCGTCCAGGGGGGTCAGCGGGGCGCTGCTGATCGGCGGCATCGCCTTCGCCCTGGTCTTCCTGCTGATCGTGGCGGGCACCGTGGGCTATCTGGTGCTCCGCGGGGGCGGCGGCGGGGGCCGTGAGGTCGCCACCGGGACGACCACCGCGGCCGAGACCACCGCCACGGAGACCACCACCTCCGCCGCCCCGGAGACGGTCACCGCGGAGCGCTGCTGGGCGCCCGAGGAGCGGGAGCGGACCTCCACCAATCCGTCGGGCCGCCTGCGCGGCGGCGGTCTCGAGATGATCCCGCCCGCCGTGTTCAGCGAGCGGTGGGAGTGGGGCTTCCCCGCCTACGCGCAGGACATGCAGGTCGCCGCGGCCCATGTGGAGGGCACCTGGTACTCGACGATCGCGGTCGGCGCCGTGGAGTGGCAGCCGGGCATCGAGTACCCCGGGGACAAGGTCGCCGCCGAGACGATCCTGGACTGCTTCTTCCGGGGGTCGAACTGGGGCGACGCCACCGGCCGCACCCTCGACGACGAGTTCACCCAGGCCGTGACCATCGCGGGCATGCCCGGTTACCGCGCCGACGGCGTCGTCAACTTCACCGACGACCCGCTCGAGCTCACCGACGCCACCGGGATCACCGTCATCGTGGTCACCACCCCGCAGGGACCGAGCTTCTTCCTCACCGACTGGGCGGTGGGCGTGACCGAGCACGAGGAGGCCGTCGACGAGGCGATCGGCTCCCTCACCGGCCTCTCCGGCTGAGGGCCCGCAGGCGGACACCGGCTGTTCAGACCACGGCGGAGGCGAGGCGGCACAGGTCGTCGAGCAGCTGCATGAGGCGCGGTCGGCGCTGCCACTCCTCGAGGGTCAGCTCCCGGCTGCGGGAGCGGTAGACGTCCTCGACCTCGTGCATCTTCTCCATGAAGTCCGTGCCGCCCACCATCAGCGAGGACTCCATGTCCAGCAGGAACGAGCGGATGTCCATGTTGGAGGAGCCGATCACCGTCACCGACTCGTCGATCGTGACGTGCTTGGCGTGCAGGATCGTCGGCGCCCGGTAGAGCCAGATCCGCACCCCGGCCTCGAGCAGCGCCGTGTAGTAGGAGCGCTGGGCGTGGAAGACCAGGAACTGGTCCCCGATCTCCGAGACGAACAGCTCCACCTCGACCCCGCGCCGGGCCGCGGTGATCATCGCCGCGAGCATCGACTCGTCGGGCACGAAGTACGGGCTGACCGCGCTGATCCGCCGCTCCGCCGAGTAGAACAGCTGGTTGAACAGCAGCAGGTTGTTCTCGAACACGAAGCCGGGGCCGCTCGGCACGAGCTGGCACTCGTAGCTGCCGGAGGTGTCCTCCGGGGCGCTGACCAGCTCGCCCTCCGAGATCTGCTCGTCGGACTCGTAATACCAGTCGGTCGCGAACAGCAGGTTCATCTCGGCCACGATCGGGCCGCGCAGGCGCACCATGGTCTCCTGCCAGTGCAGACCGCGGCGGATGTTCGCGGGCTTGTCGTAGTGGGCGGCGATGAGGTTCTGGCTCCCCATCCAGCCCACCTGCCCGTCGACGATCACGAGCTTGCGGTGGTTGCGCAGATCGGGCCGCTGGAACGCCCCGTCGCGGAAGGGCTTGAAGGGCATCATCGGATAGTGCTCGATGCCGTGCGCGTCCAGGTGCTCGCGCATGGCCCGGTAGACCGCCCTGTGGGAGGCGGAGCCCCAGTGGTCGTACAGCACGCGCACCCGCACCCCCCGGTCGGCCGCCTCGCCGAGCGCCGCGAAGAGATCGGCGGTGACCTCGTCGAGCCCCGCGGTGTAGAAGAGCACGTGGACCTGCTCGCGCGCCGCGCGGATGTCCGCGGCCATGCCGGCGAGGGAGGTGTCGTAGTCGATCACCAGGTCCGCCGAGTTGTTGCCGGTCAGCGGGAACGCCCCGAGCTCGCGGTTCAGCCGCACCGCCCCCTGCAGCCAGCTCGGCACGTCCGGATCGAGCGCGCTGTCGGGGATCCGCTCCGCCCGCTCGTGCATCAGGGCGTTGATGTGCTCCTGCTTCACGCGGCGCTTGCGGGGCAGCTGCGCCTTGCCCAGCAGCAGGTACAGCGGGAACCCGACTATCGGCAGCACCATGATCGCGAGCAGCCAGGCGAGCGCGGAGCCGGGGCGTCGGTTGCGGGGCACGAGGACGAGCCCGGCGATGCGCAGCGCCACGTCGAGCCCCAGCGCGAGATAGGTCGCGACGACGACCCCGTGCTCCGGGAACCACTGCCAGAAGGCCTCCACGGCCTCACCTCCGAACGGCCGAGGGCGGGCCCCCGGAACCGGGGACCCGCCGTCTCAGACTAGGCGAGGGCGATCAGTCGTTGCCGCGCAGGATCGCGAGGATCCGCAGCACCTCGATGTACAGCCACACCATGGTCACGGCGAGGCCGAAGGCGCAGCGCCACGCGTACACGCGGGGCGCGCCCGCGCTCTCCGCCCGCTGGACATCCTCGAAGTCCATCACGAGCGAGTAGGACGCCATGACCACGGCGATGCCGCCGATCAGCAGGCCGAGCGCCCCGGTGAGGAAACCCGCGCCCGTGATCAGGGAGAGCACCAGGTTCACCAGCAGGAGCCCCATGTAGGCGATCATCGCGATGCCGAAGATCTTGGTCAGGCGCGGGGTGGTGCGCAGCACGCCGAAGCGGAAGGCGACGAGCACGACGCCCGCGACCACCAGCGTGCCGACCACGGCCTGCATGGCGATGCCCGGGTAGACCTGCTCGAGGCTGCCGCTGATGCCGCCGAGGGCGAGGCCCTCGAAGGCCGCGTAGGCGAGCACCAGGATCGGCGACGGGGTCTTCTTGAAGGAGTTGACGAGCGCGAGGACGAGCCCGCCGATCAGGCCCACGACGGCCGCGACCCCGGTCAGCGCGAGGCCGATCATGAGGCCGTCCTCGCCGGCGACGGCGCCGAGCACGTACGGCATGACCGCGACGACGAAGCCGATGACCACGATCGTGCCGAGGGTCGCGGTGATCGCGTTGAGCGCGTCCCGCATCGTCATGCGGCCGGTGTCGTGGCCGGTCGCGGCCGGACGGGCGTACATCGACTCCAGCTGGTCGCCGCCCTGGGCGTAGCCGGCGGCGGTGCCCGCGGCGGCTCCGGCCTGGTCGAATCCGGTGGACCACTGGGTGCCGGGCGCGGGGCCGGACGACGCGGACCGACCGAAGGACGGGGCGGTGTGCGCGCCCTGCTGCACGGCCTGGTCGCGGCCGAACACGATGTTGTGGCGTGCCATGGGGCTCCTCACGAGTAAGCGGATGGCGGGCGCCGTGTCCGAGGTCCTGACCTCGGGGCGGGTCCGGGAGAGGTCCCGCGGCGCGCCGACCCCCACATGGTATCGACCGTTCCCGGGATCGCGCTGGGTGCGCGCTCAGCCTGCAGCGGACAGAGCCTGGTCGAGATCGGCGAGGAGGTCGTCGGCGTGCTCGATGCCGACGGAGAGCCGCAGCAGCTCGTCACCGATCCCCGCCGCCTCGCGCGCCGCGGGGGTCATCGCCTCGTGGGTCATGGTCGCCGGGCGGCAGATCAGCGACTCGACCCCGCCGAGGCTCACCGCGTAGGCGGGGATCCGCAGCGCCTGGAGGAAGCGCACCCGGTCGAGACCCTCGGCGAGCTCGAAGGACAGCACGGCGCCGGTGCCCGTGGCCTGGGAGGCGTGGATCGCGGCCTCCTCGGCGCTGTGGGAGCCGGGGTGGTGGACCACGGCGATCTCCTCGCGGCCGCGCAGGTGGGCGACGATCGCGGCGGTCGTCTCCTGCTGCCGCTCGAGCCGCAGCGGGAGGGTCTTGATCGACTGGATCAGGCGGAAGGACTCGCTCGGGGAGAGCACCCCGCCCTGCGCCTTCTGCGCGTGGGCGTAGGCGGTCGCGAGGGCGTCGTCGTTGGTGGTGATCGTGCCCGCGAGGAGGTCGGAGTGGCCGCCGAGGTACTTGGTGGCGGACTGGACCACGACGTCGACGCCGAGCTCGAGCGGGCGCTGCAGCACCGGGGTCATGAAGGTGTTGTCGACGATCACGAGGGCGCCGTGGGCGTGGGCGAGGTCGACGAGGCGGCGCAGGTCGGTGATCCGCAGCGTCGGGTTGGAGGGGGTCTCGATGAAGAGCGCGCGGGTCGCGGGGGTGAGGTCCTCGGCGGTCAGCTGGTTGAGGTCCGCGACGTAGCGGGAGGTGATCCCGCGGGCGGGCAGCACCTCCTCGACGAAGCGGTAGGTGCCGCCGTAGACGCTCGTGGGGAGGATGATCTCGTCGCCGACGCCGAGGGGGGACAGCGCCGCGGCGGTCGCGGCCATGCCGGTCGCGAAGGCGAAGCCGTGCCGGGCGCCGTCGAGCGCGGCGAGCAGCGACTCGAGCTGCCCGCGAGTGGGGTTCGCGCCCCGCTGGTAGGCGTAGGGGCCGTCCTCGGTCGCGGGGTCGAGGGCGTAGGTGGAGGCCAGGTGCACGGGCGGCACCACGGCGCCGAGGTCCTGGGCATGGAGATGCTGGACGGCCAGGGTCTGGATGTGCACGGGGGTCTCCTCGGGACGGGGCGCGGCGTGACCACACCGTACGCGGGGAGGCCTCGCCCCGAGGAGGCCGATGACCGCGTGTGACACGCCCGGGGGCGCGGCGCCCGCGGGCTCAGACCCCCGCGGTGACCACGGGGATCGAGCCGGTGGTCGCGGGCGGGTTCGCCGCGAGCAGCGCGCGGGTGCGACGGGCCCGCACCCGCAGGGCGAGCAGGGTCGCGCCGACCATCGCGAAGCCGACGACGGCGAGCACGATCGAGACCACCATCGGCGCGCGGTAGCCGAGGCCCGCGGCGATGACCGCCCCGCCGAGGGCCGCACCGATCGCGTTGGCGACGTTGAAGGCGGCGTGGTTGAGCGAGGCGCCGAGCACCTCGGAGCGGTGCGCGATCCGGATCAGCCAGGTCTGCATGGCGGGGCCGAGCATCGAGTTGGTGGCGTTGACGAGGAAGAAGGCGAGGCTCATCGCCACCAGCGACACCTCGGAGACCAGCAGGAAGAGCACCAGCGAGGCGATGTAGACGGGGAAGGCCCCGAGCAGGGTGCCGGTCAGCGAGCGGTCGGTGAGGGCACCGCCGGCGAGGTTGCCGAGGGTCATGCCGAGACCGGCGGCGACGAGCACCCACGGCACCGCGGAGGCCGGGGCGCCGGTGACATGGGTGGTGATGTCGGCGATGTAGCTGAAGACCGCGAAGGCTCCCGCGAAGCCGATCGCGGCGATGCCCATGACGATCCACAGCTGCAGCCGGCGCAGTGCGGCGAGCTCGTCGATCATGCGCCGGCCCTTCGGGGCGGCCTGACGGGGCACGGTCAGCAGCAGCGCCACGATGGTGAGCACGAAGATCACGGTGATCACGAGGTAGACGGCGCGCCAGCCGGCGACCTGACCGAGCGCGGTGAGCAGGGGAACCCCGGCGAGGTTCGCGACGGTCAGGCCGGAGAGCGCGAGGGCGATGCCCTTGCCCTGGTTGCCGGGGCCCATGAGGGAGGCGGCGAGCAGGGAGGCGACGCCGAAGTAGGCGCCGTGCGGGACCCCGGCGAGGAAGCGCGCGGCGACGGTCAGCTCGAAGGTGGGCATGAGGCCGGAGAGGGCGGTGCCGACGGCGAGCGCGGCCGCGAGGGCCACGATCATCGTGGTGCGGGACCAGCGCACCGAGAGTAGGGCGAGCACCGGGGCGCCGACGACGACGCCGAGGGCGTACGCGGTGATCGCGTGACCGGCGGTGGCGATGCCGCCCTCCCGGTCGGCGACCATCTGCTCGCCGAGCAGCGTGCCGGCGATGTCGGGCAGGAGGCCCATGGAGACGAATTCGGAGGCGCCGATGCCGAAGCCGCCGAGGGCCAGGGCGAGGAGTGCCAGGCGGCGGCGGGCCGGAGCGATCGGTGCGGGGCGGGCGCCGTCGGCAGGGGCGGGGCCGGCGGCATCGGGGAGGGGACGGGTGCTGTCGAGGGTGTTCATGGGGAGACCTCGGTCGTCGGGAGCGGACGGTGCGGACGGGCTCCTTCGCCTCTGACACCCAGTAAGCCAACGCTGTTGCGTTACGTCAAGGGGTACGGGCGCGGTGCGGGTCCGGATCACGTCGGCGGGCCCGACGGGTGCGCGATCGTGCGCGGTGCGCGCGGGGGTCCGTGCAAGGATGATCCGGTGAGACCGTCCAGCCCGCTCGACCGCGTGGCCGGCGCGCATGACGCCGCCGTCCTCGCCGTCGCCCGACGGGGCGATCCGGTCTCCCGGGCCGATCTCGCCGCGGAGCTGCGGGTCACGCCGCAGGCCATCTCGAAGATCCTCGCCCGTCTCATCGGCCGCGGGCTGATGACGGAGGCGGGCACGATCACCGCCGGCCCCGGCAAACCCACGACGCTCTACCGGATCGAGCCGTCCTCGCGCCGCGCGATCGGCCTGCACCTCACCCGCACCCGCCTGCACGGCGTGGTCGTCGACCTCACGGGCGAGATCCTGGGGCGGCTCGCGCTGGAGATCGGGCACCTGCAGCCGATCCCCGACCTCGTCGCGACCCTCGCGACGATGGCCCGCGAGCTCACGGACATCGGCGACGGCGAGCTGCTCGGCGTCGGCGTCGGTATGCCCGGCCCCGTCGACCGCGGCGAGGGCGTGTACCGCGGCACCGCCGACCCGGACCCCTGGCGCGGGGCGCCGCTGCGCCGGCTGCTCGCCGCGGAGCTGGAGCTCCCGGTGCTGCTGGACCACGACTCGCGCGCGGCCCTCGTCGGCGAGACCTGGACCCAGCCGCATCTGCTGCGCGACACCGCGTTGCTGCTGGTCGAGGACGGCCTCGGGGCGGCCCTGTGCCTGAACGGCCGGATCATCCACGGCGCGCACTCCCAGGCCGGGGAGATCGGCCACACCGTGGTGCGGATCGGCGGCGCGCCCTGCTCCTGCGGGCGCCGCGGCTGTGCGCAGGCCGAGCACCGCGCGGCGCTCGACGCCGGCGATGCGGCGGCAGCCGCCGACGTGCTCGCCTCGGTGGCGCTCGACCTGGTGCGCCTCGTGGACGTGGACCGGGTGATCCTCGGCGGCCGCACCGTGCACGAGCACCACGCCGTCACCATGGAGGCGATCCGCCGCGACCTCTCGGCAGGTCTGCTCGCGGAGCCGTGGATCCATGTCGAGGTGCTGCTGTCCACGCGCGGCGCGGACCTGATCGCGGTGGGCGCGGCCTGCGAGGTGCTCGAGCACGCCTACGGGGTGCCACAGGGGCTCGTCGGCCCGGAGTGAGCCCGGGCCAGGCGCGGGCTCGCGGGTCAGGCGCAGTTCAGGCGCGGGCGCCGAAGATCGCCGAGCCGACGCGGACGATCGTCGCACCCTCCTCGACGGCGATCTCGAGGTCGCCGCTCATCCCCATCGACAGCTCGACCAGCTCCGTCGCGCCGAGCCGCTCGCGGAGCCGGTCACGCAGCTCCCGCAGGCCGCGCAGCGAGGCCCGCACCGTCGCCTCCTCGCTCGTGTTCGCGCCGATGGTCATCAGCCCGACGGGGCGCAGATGCTCGCTCCCGCGCAGCCGCTCGACGATCGCGCAGAGCGCCTCGAGGTCCGGGGCATAGCCGCCCTTGGACTCCTCCCCCGAGGTGTTCACCTGCACCAGCACGTCACGGTGCAGCCCCGCGAGCTCCGCGCGTCGTTCGAGGGCGTCGGCGATGTCGTCGCGGTCCACGCTGTGCACGAGCTCGGCGAAGGCGATCACGTCGCGGGCCTTGTTCGTCTGCAGGCGCCCGATGAAATGCCGAGGGACGCCGTTGCCCGCGAGCAGCGGATCCTCGTGCTTGGCGATCTCCTGGGCGCGGTTCTCCCCCACCGCGAGCCGTCGGCCCCGCGCGCGGACCAGGTCCACGGCGGCGGCGACCTCGGCGGGCGTGCGGGTCTTGGTGGCGAGCAGCAGCGTGATCGCCGACGGGTCCCGGCCGGCGCGCGCGGCGGCCGCATCGATCCGGGCGAGCACGGCGTCCAGGCGCTCGGCGAGCAGCTCGTGGTCGACGGCGGAGGAGGTCATGGCCCCCATTGTGGCAGGCGGCGCGGTCCGGGACGCCCGTGCCCCCAGCGGGACTCGAACCCGCACTGCGCCGCTTTTAAGGCGGCCGCCTCTGCCGATTGGGCTATGGGGGCGCCGCCGCCCGGGCGGGAGCGCGGCGGGCCAAGCCTAAGCTGAATATGCTGGAATGCATCATGACCGCTGTGATCCGGTCCCTCGCGGACTCCCTGCGACTCTTCGGCGACGACCGCCTGGAGGCCCTCCTCCTCGCCCGACCGGATCTCGCCGCCCCGCTCCCGAACGGCATCGGCCCCCTCGCCGCCCGCGCGGCCGGGCCGACCTCCGCCCGCCGTGCGCTCGAGTCCCTGACCCTGCCCGAGCTGCACCTCGTCGAGGCCCTCGCGGTCCTCCCCGACGGCACCTCCCCGGCCGAGCTCGCCGCCGCGGTCTCCGCCGAGCCCGCCGAGATCACCACCGCCCTCGAGCGCCTCGAGACCCTCGCCCTGGTGTGGGGCGAGGACGAGCTGCGCCTGGTCCGGCCCCTGCGCGAGGGGCTGCGCACCCCCGCCGGCCTCGCCCCCGCCCACGAGGACGATCCCGCACCCGTCCTCGCCCGTCATCGGGTGGACGCGGCGCGGGAGCGCCTCGGCGAGGTCCTCGAGACCCTCGCCTGGGGCCCCGCCGAGGTCCAGGGCACCGGCCGGCTCGCCGAGGAGCTGCGGCAGGCGGGGATCGTCGCGGCCGACGCCGACGGCGCGCTGCGCATCCCCCGCACCGTGCACCTCGCCCTGCGCGGGGGTCGCGTGCGCCGGAGCTTCGTCGCCCGTCGGCCGCAGCCCGAGGGACCCGAGATCACCGAGCGGATCTCCGGGAGCCGCGCCGCGCAGGCCGTCGAGCGCGCCTTCGAGGCGCTGCGGATCCTCGGCACCGTGCGGGACTGGGACGACGACCCGCCCGGGGTGCTGCGCCGCGGCGGCATCCCGCAGCGGGACCTGCGCCGGCTCGCCGACCGGGCCGACGCCCCGCTCCTGGACTGCGCGACCGTGCTGCAGACCGCCTGGCAGGACGGTCTCATCGGCCATGACGGCCAGGAGTGGCACCCCACGCGCGACTGGGACTCCCATCGCTCGCTCGCCCCCGAGCAGCGTTGGGCCGAGCTCGCCCTCGCCTGGGCGCGCGGGCATCATCTGGCCGCCGTGGTCGGCACCCCGGACTCCTCGGGGACGGGCCGGGCCCTGCTCTCGGACCTCACCCGCCGCGACGGGGTGCGCAGCCGCCGCGCCTCGCTGCTGCGGGCGCTCGAGACCTGCCCCGCGCTCGACACCTCCCCGGAATCGCTGCAGCGCTCGCTGGCCTGGGCCTTCCCCCTCGTCCCGGCCGACATCCTCGCCGAGGAGGTCGAGGCGCTGCGCGTCGAGGGCCGGGCGCTCGGTCTGCTCGACGGGGGCTGCCTCACCTTGCTCGGCCAGGAGCTGGTGCGGGCGCTGGACGAACCGGTCACCACGGCCGACGAGCGCCTCGCCACCGCCCTCCGCGAGGCCGCTCCTCCGCCCGTCGAGGAGGTGCTGCTCGGCGCCGACCTCACGGCCGTCATCCCCGGTCGTCCCGCCGAGACGCTGTTGCCCCTGCTGGACTGGACCGACGTCGTCTCCCGCGGCGGGGCGCTCACCCTGCGCTTCACCGCAGAGTCCGTGCGCCGCGCCCTCGGGTCCGGCCGGGATCCGCTGGCCCTCCTCGAGCTGCTCGACCGCGCCTCCCGCACCCCGCTCCCCCAGGCCCTCGAGTACCTGCTGCAGGACGAGCAGCGGCGCCACGGCCGGGTGCGTATCGCCCGCGCCACGACGGTGCTCACGGCCGAGGCGGAGGTGCTGGACCTGTTGCAGGTCGCCCCCGAGGCGAAGCCGCTGGACCTGCACCGGCTCGCCCCGACCGTCGCCACGACGCTCTCGGATCCCGGTTTCGCCCTGCAGATCGCCCGCCGCGCCGGGCTGTCGCCCCAGGCGGTGGGGCCCGACGGCCGTCCCGCGGCGGCCGAGCTGCCCCATGAGCTCCACGCCCCCGCCCCCGCGGCGGACCTCGTCACCGTCGACGGGCCCGAGCTGCGTCTGCCGCCCGCGGAGGCCGTCGCGAGGATCCGCGCCGCCGAGGAGGGGCAGCGGGACCTCAGCGTGACCGACCGCCTCCTCGAGGCGATCGCCCAGGGGCAGGAGCTCGCGCTCGGCATCGTCGACGGCCGCGGCGGGGTCGCGGTGCGTCAGGCGCTGCCGCTCTCCCTCGAGGGCGGGAGGCTGCGCGCCCGGGTCCCGGGCAGCCCCGAGGAGTTCACGGTCCTGGTCCACCGGGTGACCCTCGGGTAGCTCCGGGACGGGACGCGAGCGGGCGGACAACGGCGGGCGCGACAGCGGCATCGCCCCGGCGGCATGGGGAGTCCTCCCCATGTCCTTCCAGAGTGTTCCCATGGTTATGCTGTGCCCGACGTCGACGGGCCCTGTTCCCGGACGACGCTCGCACTGAATGATCGCGGCCGCGCCGCGCGACCCGAAGGGATCCCCCCATGACCACCCCGCAGACCGGAGCCTCCGTCTCCAAGACCAAGTGGATCGTCCAGCTCGTCGTGAGCGTCCTCTGCCTGGGCAACATCGTCACCCTGATCCTCGCGATCCTCGGCCTGACCAAGGCCGACACCGACCTCGAGACTGCCAACAAGTACTACAAGTGGGGCTGGATCGCCTACGGCATCTTCCTGGTCATCAACATCGTCGGCCTCATCATCTACTTCGTGGCCATGGGCAACATGTACGCGAACATCGAGACCTACTGATCCCGACCGATCCTCGCGCCGCCCGCGGCGCCCAGGAATGACGAAGAGCCCGGACCGTTCGGTCCGGGCTCTTCTCGTGCAGCGGGGCGGGGCCCCGGGGTGATCAGGCGATCAGTCCTGCATCAGATCGACTGATCTCCTACCGCTCGTTCCTCGCAGTACGTCGATCAGTCCTGCATCAGATCGACTGATCTCCTACCGCTCGTTCCTCGCAGTACGTCGATCAGTCCTGCTTGCTCTCGCGGCGGTCCTCGGACCACTCCACGTGGAAGGTGCCCTCGGTGTCGACGCGCTGGTAGGTGTGCGCGCCGAAGAAGTCGCGCTGAGCCTGGACCAGGGCGGCGGGGAGGCGCTCGGAGCGCACCGCGTCGTAGTAGGACAGGGTCGAGGCGAACACCGGGACCGGGTAGCCGGAAGCGGCGGCGAAGGCCACCACGCGGCGCCAGGCCGGGATGCACTTGGCGATCTCGGCGGTGAAGTACTCGTCGGCCAGCAGCAGGGGCAGCTGGGCGTTGCGCTCGTAGGCCTCGGTGATGCGGTTGAGGAAGCGGGCGCGGATGATGCAGCCGCCGCGCCAGATGCGGGCCATGGCGCCGAGGTCGATCTCCCAGCCGTTCTCCTTCGCGCCGGCGGCGATCTCGTCGAAGCCCTGCGAGTAGGAGACCAGCTTCGCAGCGTAGAGCGCCTTCTGCAGGTCGTCGATGAACTGGGCGTGATCGGCGATCTCGAGGGACTGGGTCTCCGCGGGCAGCACCGCACGGGCCGCCTCGCGCTGCGGCACGGAGCCGGAGACGGAGCGGGCGAAGGTCGCCTCGGCGATGCCGGTGACCGGGACGCCGAGGTCCAGGGCAGTCTGCACGGTCCACGCGCCGGTGCCCTTCTGGGCCGCGCGGTCGAGGATGACGTCCACGAAGGGCTTGCCGGAGGTGGCGTCGGTGTGGTGGAGCACCTCGGCGGTGATCTCGATGAGGAAGGACTCCAGGTCGCCCTTGTTCCACTCGGCGAAGACGTCGCCGATCGAGGGGGCGTCCATGCCGAGGGCCTTGGACATGAGGTCGTAGGCCTCGGAGATGACCTGCATGTCGGCGTACTCGATGCCGTTGTGGACCATCTTCACGAAGTGACCGGCACCGTCGGCGCCGACATGGGTGCAGCAGGGCACGCCGTCGACGTGCGCCGAGATCTTCTCGAACATCGGGCCGAGGCGGTCGTAGGACTCCTTCGTGCCACCGGGCATGATCGAGGGGCCGTTGAGGGCGCCCTCCTCGCCGCCGGAGACGCCCGAGCCCACGAAGTGCAGGCCCTTCTCGCGCAGGGCGGCCTCGCGGCGGATCGTGTCGGTGAAGAGCGCGTTGCCCGCGTCGACGATGATGTCGCCTTCCTCCATGAGTCCGGCGAGCTCGTCGATGACGGCGTCGGTGGGCTTGCCCGCCTTCACCATGATGATCGCGACGCGCGGCTTCTGCAGCGAAGCCACGAACTCCGCCATCGACTCCGACGGGTAGAACTCGCCGTCGGTGCCGTGATCGGCGATGACCTTCTCGGTCTTGCCGACGGAGCGGTTGTGGATCGCGACCTTGAAGCCGTTACGGGCGAAGTTGCGGGCGAGGTTCGAGCCCATCACCGCCATTCCGGTGACGCCGATGTCGGCGACGTTCGCGGGGGAGGGAGCAAAGCTTGCCATGGGATCTCCTCAGATCAGGTGACTGTCGCGCCGGGCGGATCCGCGGCGCCGGACAGGCCGGCGGGCATCGCGGGCCCGATCGATCGCGACCATTCTAGGGAGTCCGCGCCGACGGCGTCCGAGCGTGCCAGGGCTTGCCGCGTCCGCGCCCCGGGACATCGCTCTCCCGGCTCCGGATCGCGGTGCTCGGACGGCCGGCGCCACGGTACGGTCGTGCCGGGGGCGGGGTGATTCGGCCCCCGTCCGCCCACCAGCTCTCTGCGCGCTTCCGCCTCCCCCTCCGAGGAGCCGACCCATGACGTACCCGCCGACGTCCTCGACGAACCATCCCGCTTCCGGTCCCGCGCCCGGATCGGCCCCCGCCCGGGAGCCCGCGCCGGGGGGCCCGGTCCGCACGCCCGCCCCCGGCACCGATCTCGGCGCCGATCTCGGCGCGGCACTGACCTTCGCCCTGCGCGGCCTGCAGCGCAACGTCGTCGCCCATCTCGTGCCGGGCGTGGTGTACCTCGTGCTGATCCTGGGGGTGTGCGTCGTGGCCACCGTCGCGATGTTCGCCGTGATATTCAGCCGTCTCCCCTACGCCGAGGCCGAGCCGGAGCTGCTCGACATGATGCTCGGGATGGCCGCGTTCTACGGCGTGCTACTCCTGCTATTGCCGGTGTCCCTGCTGTGGCAGTCGGGATCGGCGCACGCGGCCGAGGTGGTCCGCGAGGGCGGCCGGCCCCGCATCGGCCAGGTCTTCGCGGGTCCGGTGCGGATCATGCTGACCGTGCTGCTGGTGGCCGTGATCACGACGGTCGGGTTCTTCCTCCTCTACGTCCCGGGGCTGATCGCCTCGGTCGTGCTGATCTACGCGGTCCCGGCGGCCGCGCGCGGCGCGGGCCCCGTCGAGGCGGTGAAGCAGTCCGTGGCCCTGGCCCGCGTGAACCTCGCCACCACCATCGTCGCCGTGCTCGTGATCTCGCTGATCGCCACGGTCGTGGCCTTCGTCCTCCCCGCGGTGATCGCGCTCGCCCCCTTCCTCATGCTCTTCGAGCTGGCCCTCTTCGAGCGGCTGAACGGCCGCGAGCTGCCGGATCCCGCGCGGGCCTGAGCGGACCTGAGCGGGCCTGAGCAGACTCGGGCGGCCGTCGCGCCCCGGTCCCGGCGTAGCCTGAAGGGATGACCGACGGCCCCCTCATCGTCCAGAGCGACAAGTCCCTCCTGCTCGAGGTCGACCATCCCGGAGCCCGTGCGGCCCGGCTCGCGATCGCCGCCTTCGCGGAGCTCGAGCGGGCGCCCGAGCACGTCCACACCTACCGGATCACGGACCTGGGCCTGTGGAACGCGCGCGCCGCCGGCTACGACGCGGAGACCGTCGTCGCCGCCCTCGTGGACCACTCCCGCTATGCCGTCCCGCACGCGCTGCTGCTCGACGTGGCCGACACCATGGATCGCTACGGTCGGCTCCACCTCGAGGCCGATCCCCGGCACGGGCTCGTGCTGCGCACCACCGACCGGCCCGTCCTCGAGGAGGTGCTGCGCGCCCGGCGGGTGCAGGGCATGCTCGGAGCGCGCCTGGACGAGGACACCGTCGCCGTCCATCCCTCCCAGCGCGGCGCGCTCAAGCAGGCGCTGCTGAAGCTGGGCTGGCCCGCCGAGGACCTCGCCGGATACGTCGACGGCGAGGCCCATCGGATCGCGCTCGCGGAGGACGGCTGGCAGCTCCGCCCCTACCAGCAGGAGGCGGTCGAGGGCTTCCGGCACGGCGGCTCCGGCGTCGTGGTCCTCCCCTGCGGCGCGGGCAAGACCCTCGTCGGCGCCGGGGCGATGGCCGCGATGCAGCGCACCACGCTGATCCTCGTCACCAGCACCGTCTCCGCGCGGCAGTGGCGCGACGAGCTGCTGCGCCGCACCACCCTCACCGACGAGGAGATCGGCGAATACTCCGGATCGAGCAAGGAGGTCCGCCCGATCACCATCGCGACCTACCAGGTGCTCACCACGAAGCGGAAGGGGATCCACCCACATCTCGAACTGATGAGCGCCCGCGACTGGGGCCTGATCGTCTACGACGAGGTACACCTGCTGCCCGCTCCCGTGTTCCGCATGACCGCGGACCTGCAGGCACGACGGCGGCTGGGCCTGACCGCGACCTTGGTACGCGAGGACGGCCGCGAGGGCGAGGTCTTCTCGCTCATCGGCCCCAAGCGCTACGACGCCCCCTGGAAGGACATCGAGTCGCAGGGGTACATCGCCCCCGCGGAATGCACCGAGGTGCGGGTGAGCATGCCCGCCGAGGACCGCATGGCCTACGCCATGGCCGAGACCGAGGACCGCCCCCGGCTCGGCGCCGCGCACCCGGCGAAGATCGACGTCGTCGAGCAGCTCGTCGCCCGCCACCCGGAGGAGCCGCTGCTCGTGATCGGCCAGTACCTCGACCAGCTCGAGGAGATCGCCGAGCGGCTCGGCGCCGACCTCATCACCGGGCAGACCCCGGTGCGCCGTCGCCAGGAGCTGTTCGACGCCTTCCGCGCCGGGGAGATCAGCCGCCTCGTGGTCTCGAAGGTCGCGAACTTCTCGATCGACCTCCCGGAGGCCTCGGTCGCGATCCAGGTCTCCGGCGCCTTCGGCTCCCGGCAGGAGGAGGCGCAGCGGCTCGGGCGGCTGCTGCGGCCCAAGGCCGACGGGCGCTCCGCGCACTTCTACACGGTCGTGCTGCGAGACACCCAGGACCAGGACTTCGCGGCGAACCGTCAGCGCTTCCTCGCCGAGCAGGGCTACGCCTACCGCATCGTCGACGGCGAGGACCTGCGGCGACTCGCGGACGGGAGGGCCCCGGACGAGGTCGCCGGATCGCTAGAGTGAGCCCAGTCGTCGACCCCGAGGAGCGTTCATGAGCACCGGACCCGAGAACACCGACCAGCCCGTCCGTCGCGCCCCCGAGCCGCCGCGCCCCGCCGCGGAGACCGCGTCGCCCGAGATCCCGACCACCGCCGGCGCCCCGACGAACGCGACCGAGGCCCCCGCCGGTCCGCCGTCGGCCGACGCCCCGACCTCCTCCCCCACCGGCCGCCGCGCCGCGCCGCGACCGGACGCGCCGGAGCCCGTCGTCGAGGAGCCGGTCGACACCTCCCGCGGCGGGAAGACGGCCGGCATGTGGATCGGCCTGATCCTCGGCGCGGTGGTCCTCGTCCTGCTGCTGATCTTCGTGATCCAGAACAACGTCACCGCCCGCTTCCAGTACTTCGGCGCCGAGTTCGATCTGCCCCTCGGCGTCGCCATGCTGCTCGCCGCGATCGCGGGCGCGCTGGTCATGGCGCTCGTCGGCTCCGTGCGGATGATCCAGATGAGCTGGACCATCCGCAAGCTGCGCAAGCAGCAGGAGAAGGTCCGTCGCGTCACCCGGTGAGCGCGTCCAGCCGACATTCAGCCGACTCCC
This sequence comes from Brachybacterium sp. J144, assembly GCF_036321705.1. Classification (NCBI taxonomy): domain Bacteria; kingdom Bacillati; phylum Actinomycetota; class Actinomycetes; order Micrococcales; family Dermabacteraceae; genus Brachybacterium; species Brachybacterium sp. J144. The sequence continues at coordinate 199,409 of NZ_JAZDCG010000031.1, read as the reverse complement.
ACGTTCGGGGAGGACGGTGAGCCCATGACCACGACTGCAGACCAGGACTTCGAGGCCCGGCTCCTCGTCGTCGACGACGAGCCGAACATCCGCGACCTCCTCGCCACCTCCCTGCGCTTCGCGGGCTTCGAGGTGTTCACCGCCTCCACCGGCAACGAGGCGATCCGCGAGGCCACCGAGAACCAGCCCGACCTGGTGGTGCTCGACGTGATGCTGCCCGACATGGACGGCTTCACCGTGACCCGTCGGCTGCGCGACCGCGGCGAGCAGTACCCGATCCTGTTCCTCACCGCGAAGGACGAGACGCAGGACAAGGTCGCCGGGCTCACCGTCGGCGGCGACGACTACGTGACCAAGCCGTTCAGCCTCGAAGAGGTCGTGGCCCGGATCCGCGCCGTGCTGCGCCGCACCCACGGCGGCTCGGAGACCGCGGTCGACAGCTCGCTCGTGGTCGGCGACCTCCGTCTCGACGAGGACTCGCACGAGGTCTACCGCGGGGACGTGACCATCGAGCTCTCCCCCACTGAGTTCAAGCTGCTGCGCTACCTGATGCTCAACGCCGGGCGCGTGGTCTCCAAGACCCAGATCCTCGACCACGTGTGGGACTACGACTGGTCCGGCGAGGTGGGGATCGTCGAGTCCTACATCTCCTACCTGCGCCGCAAGATCGACGTGATCGGCGACCCGATGATCCACACCAAGCGCGGCATCGGCTACGTGCTGCGCGCCGCCGACGGCGCCTGAGCCCGGGCGCCCCGAGAAGACTCCGAGTCGTGGCCCTGCCGACCCTGCGCACCGAGAGGCCCGTGTCCCTGTGGACCCGGATCGTCGCCCTCATCTCGCTGCTGCTGGTGCTCGGCACCGTGATCACCGGCAGCCTCTCGCTGTTCCTGCTCAACCGCACGCTGATCCAGGCCGTCGACAACAACCTCCACTCCGGCATGGGCGAGATGCTCGAGCTGGCCCAGCACGAGCTCGCCGGGCAGGACGACGAGGTGCGCTCGAGCACCTACACCCCGGTCGAGTACGCGGTCGAGGTGCGCGACAGCTCGGGGCAATCGATCGAGAAGGTCGTCGTCCACTACGGCAGCAAGGACGTCTCCGTCCCCTTCCCGGATCTCACCGAGGAGCAGATCCGGGATCGTGGGGGCCGGCCATTCACCGTGCTGGACTCGGCGGAGAACCGCTGGCGGGTCGTGGCGATGCTCAACACCGGGCCCGAGAAGGGCAGCGTGTACGTGGCCCTGCCGCTCACCGGCGTGGACCGCACCATGCACGAGATGGCCCTGATCATCGTGCTCGTCGGGACCCTGGTGGTGCTCGTGGGCATGGGCCTCGGCGGGTACATGACGCACCGCTCCCTCGAGCCGCTGCGCGACGTCGAGGCGACCGCCTCGCAGATCGCCGGCGGCGACCTCTCTCGACGTGTGCCGGTCACGCAGACCAGCCTCGAGGTGCACGCCCTGGCCATGTCCCTCAACGAGATGCTGGTGCGCATCGAGCAGGCCTTCGCGGCGCAGTCCGAGTCGGAGGAGCACGCGACCCGCTCCGAGGCGCGGATGCGGCGTTTCGTGGGCGACGCCTCCCATGAGCTGCGCACCCCGCTCGCCGCCATCCGGGGCTTCGGCGAGCTGTACCGGATGGGGGCGCTGCGCACCGACGAGGACGTCGCCTCGGCGATGCGGCGCATCGAGGACGAGGCGCGGCGAATGGGCTCGCTCGTCGAGAACCTGCTGCGGCTCGCCCGGCTCGACGAGAACCCGGACCTCGCGCTCACCCCCGTGGACCTCTCCGATGCGCTCTTCGACGCGGCCCAGGACCTGCGCGCCTTGGACCCGGGGCGCCGGGTGATGGTGGTGTCGCTCGCGGGGACGGCGCTGACCGTGCAGCCGCACGTCGCGATCGGCGTGCTGGGCGACGAGGCCTCGCTGCGCCAGGTGATCCTCAACCTGGTCGGGAACGCGAACCGGCACACGCCCAAGGGGTCGCCGGTGGAGATCGCGGTGGGCTACACCGAGCAGGGCACGGTGCTGCTCGAGGTCCGCGACCACGGCGAGGGCATCGACGAGGAGCAGCGCGAGAGGGTCTTCGAGCGCTTCTACCGCACCGACTCCTCGCGGGTGCGCTCGGCGACCCAGGGCGGCGGCGCAGGCCTCGGGCTCTCCATCGCGACGACCATCGTGCAGCAGCACCGCGGAGCCATCGGCGTGAAGGAGACCCCGGGCGGCGGCGCGACCTTCTGGGTCGAGCTGCCGGGCACCGAGATCGAGCCGGAGGACCGCGCCCAGCCCGACCAGGTCCGGGCGATCGACGTGCGCGGGGCCGACGGGGACTCCTCCACCGGCTGAGCCCGGCGCAGTGGTCGCGGGGCGGTGCTCACGCGGTCGGGGGCGGAGCTGTCAGAGCTGCAGCAGCTGGCCGACGAAGCCCGCCTCGCCGCGGGCGCGGGCGAGCTGGTCGAGATGCGCGAGCAGGTGCTCGGCCGCGCGGCGCCCCGCGTCGTCATGCGCCTCGATCCGGGCGGGTCCGACGGGCTCCTCGCGGCCGAGCCGGAACGCTCCGGGCGGGGCGTCCGACGCAGGCGGCAGCGGGTCGGCATGGCCCAGGAGGCCGCCGACCAGGTCCGTCGGGACCGGCTCGAGGCCGAGGGCGGCGGCATGCTCGGCCGTGCGCCGGGCGCGGGCCGCGGGCCGGTCCCGCAGCGGGACGCGCAAGCCGGAGGCGATCAGGATCCGGGTCAGCTCCCCATCGCCGATCATCCGCACCCCGGCGCCGACCAGCCGGTCCCGGGCCTGCTCGGGCCAGTCGTAGTGGTCGAGGTCGAAGCTGCGCGGGGGCAGAGCCGCGCGGGCCGCGGTCTCGTGCAGCTCCTCGAGGGAGCTGTCGGAGACGAGGTGGCCCCAGACGGTGCCGTGACGGGGCCAGCGCGGGGTGTCGGCGTAGACGGTCATCGCGCTCAGCCTACGGGCGCGCCCGCTCCGCGGGGCCGGGCGAGGCGGCGCAGGAGCGCCTCGAGCGGGCCCCGTCGGCCGCGGCGCCGCAGCAGCTCGGCGAGGCCGACGAGCAGGAGCCAGCCCGCGACGACCAGGAGCGCCGCCGGGGCGGTGCCGAGACGGGCGCCGAGGTCGAGGGTGTAGGGCGGGAAGAGCAGCAGCGCCTCGAGGGACAGCGCCACATAGGCGGTGAGGGAGATCGTGCCGAGGGCGGTCACGGCGCGGGCGGGGGCGACGAGCGCGCCCGGGCGGGCGGGCTCGGTCCCGCTGTCCCCGTCCCTGGGCCGGGGCGGCAGCAGGCGCTCGGCGAGGAGGGCGCAGGCCGCGGCGAGGCCGATCGCAGCGACCAGCCCGGTGAGCTGGTGGATCGTGCCGAGGATCCCCAGCACGATCACCGCGTCGAGCCGCTCGTGGTGCGGGTCCAGCACGAGCACGACGGTGAGCGGCAGGGCGCCGAGCAGCCCGATCCCGAGGCCCATCGCGGCGGTGGGGCGCAGCAGCGCGCGGTGCCGCGGGACGTCCTCGAGGAGACGGTGGCGAGCGGCGAGGGCTCCGATCGCCATCGGGGCGAGCAGCCCGAGGTCGTAGGCGGGGGCCGTGGCCAGATCGAACAGCGCCTCGCGAGCGCGCGGCAGGAGCGTCGCGGCGTAGGTGGCGGCGCTCGCGAGGACGTACCCGTCGCCGCCGCCGAGGCCGACCACCCCGTCGGCCCAGCCCCAGGTGCCGAGCGGGAGGAGGGCGAGCGCACCGCCGAGCGCCAGGAGCACCGGATGGCGGGACAGGAGCAGCACGCAGAGCATGCCGATCATCGCGTAGGCCACCAGGATGTCACCGCTGAACAGCAGCGTCGCGTGCAGCAGGCCGATCGCGAGGAGCACCAGGTGGCGGCGCAGCATGCGCAGCACGAAGCGTCCCGGCCGCTCTCCCGCCGCGAGGGAGCGGCGGTGGAGGATGCCGAGGCCGTATCCGAAGAGCAGGGCGAAGAGGGGGAAGAGGCGGTTGTCGACGGACAGGGCGAGGAGCACGTCGACCGCGCGGTCGAGCGGGGCGGCCTCGGCCTGCTTGAGCAGCACCGTCCAGGGCTCGCCGTGCAGCCAGGCGACGAGGTTCGCGAGCCCGATCCCGAGCAGGGCCAGGCCGCGGGCGAGGTCGGGACCGGCGGCGCGCTCCGCGAGCGGGACCGGGCCGGGGGGTGCGGGGACGCTCACCGCTCGTCGGCCGGGGTCCCCTGGTGGTGGCGCAGCAGCCACCGGTCGCCCTCCCGCAGCCACAGGGAGCTGCGCAGCACGCGCGAGCCGTCGTCGCGCCGGGTCGCGAAGGTCAGCAGGACGACGCCCGGGGCGACCTCCTCGGCGACCAGGTCCTCTGCCTCGACGCCGGAGACCGGCGCGATCTCCTCGAGCAGCTCCTCCCGGGTCCACGCGCGTCCGCTCGCCCCGATCTCCGTGAAGCGCGGATGCAGCAGCGCGGCGGCACTCGGCGGATCGGCGCGCAGCCGCGGATCCAGCAGGGCCAGCTCATGGGCGGCGACCTGCTCGAGCGCGGTGCCGGCGAGGACGGGCTCGATGCCCTCGGGGGCGCCGCAGCGGTCGGGGATCGCGGGGGCGTCGCCGGGGCCGGGCTCGTCGGCCTCGAAGAGGCTGAAGAGGTCGTGCTCCTCGGAGGAGGTCGTCTCAGCCGCGGCGGCAGTCGTCCCCGCAGCGGCGGCAGCCGGGGCGCTGCCGCGGTAGCCGGGCCCGACCTGAGGATCCTGCTTCTTGGAGAAGGCGGTCGCGGCGGCGTTCGCCCGACGGTCCGCGGCTTCGTTCATCGCATGCCCGGCGTGGCCCTTGACCCACTCGAACTCGACGCTGCGACCGGCGAGCGCCCGGTCGATGGCCTGCAGCAGCTCGACATTCATCACCGGCTTGCCGTCGGCCTTGCGCCAGCCTTTCCGCTTCCAGCCCGGCATCCACTTGGTAACCGAGTTGATGACGTACTGGCTGTCGCAGAGGACGTGCAGGTGCTGGTCGGCGTCCACCGCGGTGGCCTCGAGGAGGTCCAGCACCGCCTTCAGCTCGCCCATGTTGTTGGTGCCGTGGGGCCAGCCCCCGGCGCGCCAGGTGTCCTCGTCGATGTACCAGGCCCAGCCGGCGGGCCCGGGATTGCCGAGGGCGGAGCCGTCGGCCGCAGCGGTGATCGTCATGGGAGCCATGGTTCCACAGCGCCCCACAGAGACGTCGGAGAAGAACCGTCAGCGGATCCGCGCCACCGTCATGCCGGCGCTGGTGGGCGGGGCGGAGAGGGCGGGCAGCGCGGCGGGGAGTTCCTCGAGGGTGAGGATTCGGCCGACGGTGCGACCAAGATCGAGGCGCCCCGCGGCCACGTCCGCGAGGAGATCCGCGTACTCCGCGACGGCCAGGCCGTGGCTGCCGAGGATCTGCAGTTCCTGCCCGATCACGCGCCCCATCGGCAGCGCCGGGTCGGCATCGTCCCCGAGCAGCAGCCCCACCTGCACGAGGCGACCGCGGGGGCGCAGCGACAGGATCGAGGTGCGGGCGGTCGCCGCGGAGCCGAGGGCGTCCAGCGCCAGATGGGCACCGCCGCCCGTCGCCTCCCGCACCCGCTCGACCACGTCCTCGCCGGCGGGGACGGGCGTGGCGCCGAGGGCGCGGGCGGCCTCGAGCGCCGCCGCGGACACGTCGACGGCGACGACCTCGGCCCCCACGGCGCGGGCGATCATCACGCAGGCGAGGCCGAGGCCGCCGCAGCCGATCACCGCGACCTGCTCCCTGGGGCGGACGGCGCCCTGGGTGCGGACCGCGTGATGGGCGGTGCCGACCCGGCAGCCGAGCCCGGCGGCGAGCGTCATCTCGATCTCGTCGGGGAGGCGGACCAGGTTGTGCTCCGCTCCCGTGACCACGACCTGCTCGGCCCAGGACCCCTGCTGGTCGAAGCCGGGCTGGCGCTGGGCGGGGCACACCTGGGGCGCTCCGGCCCGGCACTCGGCGCACTCCCCGCAGGCCAGGATGAACGGGGCCGTGACCCGGTCCCCCGGCGCGAACGACCGCACGCCCTCGCCGACCTCGCGGACCACCCCGGCGAACTCGTGCCCCGGCACGTGCGGGAGGCGGACGCTGTCGTCATGCCCCTGCCAGGCGTGCCAGTCGCTGCGGCACACCCCGGTGGCGTGCACCTCGATCACCGCCCCGCCCGGAGGGCAGATCGGATCGGGCAGCTCGACGAGCCTGGGCTCGGCGCCGAAGGCCTCGTAGCGGACGGCTCTCATCGCGGTTTCCTCACGCCGTGGGGACCGGCTTCTCGTAGGTCGCGTACACGGAGGCCCGGGTGAAGCCGACGGCCTCGTAGAGCCGGGTGGCGCCGGTGAGCGACTCGGTGTCCACCTCGAGCTGCGCCTCCTCGTAGCCGGCGGCGCGGCCGGAGGCGAGGCTGCGGGCGAGGACCGCGCGGGCGAGTCCCCGGCCGCGCGCCTCGGGACGGGTGCCGACGAGGCCCACGTGCAGGTGGCCGGGGCGGTCCTCCTGAGTGAGGGCGTAGGCGAGGATCGTGCCGCGGTCGTCCACGGCGATGCTCGAGTGCTCGTGCCGGGAGGTGTGACCGTCCCACCAGCCCGCCCAGCGGTCCGCGGGGATCGGGGCCGAGCCCCAATGGTCGGTGAAGGCGGCGTCGTGGGCGAGGCGTGTCGGCTCGCGATCCGCGGCCGACGGGCTGCGCAGGGACACCCCGGGGACGTCGGCACCGGCGAGCTCCGTGAGCCCCGCCCCGGCCTCGCCGCGCAGCTCGCGGCGCATCTCGAACCAGGAGCGGACGCGGGTGTATCCGCGTCGGTCGAGCACGGGGCGCACGTCGACGCCGCCGCGGGGCTCCGCTTCCCCCTCGGGGTCGCGGCCGCCGCCGCAGCGGAGCACGGCGGAGCTGCCCGGGTGCCGCTGTGCGGCGAGCGCCGCGGCGCGGGTCTCGAGCCGGTCCAGCACGGCCGTGCCGAGACCCCGACGGCGGTGATCGGGGTGCACCCCGCCCATCAGCTGGCAGCGCACGCGCCCGTCCCGGTCGAGGGAAGCGCCGACGTCGAGCAGGCCGATCGCGATCAGCCGGCCGTCCTCGCGCACGGCCACCGTGTCGGTGGCGAGGTCGAGATCGGGCATGGTGAGCCACTCGCGCATGCTGGGCTCCTCGGTGGGCTCCCCGAAGCCCTCGTGGGCATCGATCGCGTTCATCAGGTCGGTGAGCGCGGGGACGTCCTCGAGCGTGAGGGCCGTGAGGTTGTGATTCACGGGGGCGTGGGTCATGGGGTCGTGGGAGACGGTGCTCTCGCGGGAGGCGGTGCTCATGGGGTCCCTTCCATCAGGCGGTACACGGAGACGTGGCTGCGGGAGTCGGCGGTGAACGCGCTGCGGTCCCAGTCCGCCCAGCGCTCCTCGAGACGGAATCCTGCCAGCTGCGCCATGAGATCGAGCTCGGCGGGCCACACGTAGCGGTGCGGGGTCCGGCCGATCCGCGCCTCGCGTCCGCCGTCCACGGCGGGATCGAAGCGCACGTGATGGGAGATGACCTGCTGGGCGAGGGTGTCGTAGGTGTCGACCAGGAGGTAGCCCGGCTCGGAGACCTCGACGGTGCCGCCGTGGCCCGGGGCGAGGGAGCGCAGCCGCGGCACCCACAGCTCGACGACGAAGCATCCGCCCGGGGCCAGCTGGCGGGCGGCGTTGCGGAAGCAGGCCACCTGCTCCTCCTGGGTGAGCAGGTTCGCGATGGTGTTGAAGACCAGGTAGGCGAGGGCGAACCCCTCCCCCGCCACGGCCGTGGTCATGTCCCCGCCGACCACGGGGATCTCGTCCGCGGTCGCCTTCTCCCGCAGCCGGGCGATCATCGCCCCGGACAGCTCGATCCCGGTCACCGGCACCCCCGCCTCGTGCAGCGGGATCGCCACGCGACCGGTGCCGATCGCGAGCTCGAGCGCGGGCCCGCCCGCGGCAAGCTCGGCGAGGCGGGCCACGGTGGGCCCGAGCACCTCGGGGGCGAACATCCCCTCGCCGGGGGTGTCGTAGGTGGCGGCGGCACGGGCGTCCCAGAGTCGGCTCTGATCGATCATGCGCCCATGGTGGTCGGCGGCGGGGACTCGGGCCAGCGGATTTCCCGGTCGGGGCGGGGGTCCCGGGTCGGGGCGGGGGTCCCGGCCGGCAGCCCCTTCCCGCCCCGGCCCCGCGCGGGGCCCTGTCCACGAGCGGGACGCCAGCGGCACCTGCCCTGCATATAGCAGGTCGTGGGCCGCTCACGTCCCTATGGTGGACAGCAGGGGCCGACGAGGCGGGTGGGGCCGACGACGCGGGTGGACCCGCAGGGTGGGGCCGACGGGACGGCTGGGGCCGGCCGACAGGCAGCACCATCGGCCGACCACCCACCCCTGTCAGTCCGCCTCGTACGCGGCCGTCCTCTCCTGGACGGCGCGGAGGCGGGCCAGGTCGAGCTTGCGCCCGCGGGCGAAGTCGACGATGCCGTTCTTCTCCTGGAAGACATCGGTCATCTGCGTGTAGCAGTAGCCGAACATGAGGGGGTCCTCGAGCAGCACGCGGGTGAGCCCCTCGAAGCGCTCGTACAGCTCCGCCTCGCTCGCGATCCGCTGGCCGTAGCCCCACGACTCGGCGGCGTTGTTGCCGGCGCGCTCGGCCTCGGCGGCCTCGCGGGCCTCCTGCTCGTTCCACCAGATGCCGCCGTACTCGGAGACGAAGTAGGGCTGGCCGGCGAAGGGCAGGGAGAACTCGCCGTCGGCGAAGGGGTACTCGTCGGGCGCGAGGTCGCGCCGGTTCGCGAAGGGCCGCCCCTCGGCGAGTCCGGACTGCTCGACACGGAAGCGCTCCGGGTCCTGCTCGTAGGAGTGCGAGTCGTACACGTCGGCCCCGCGCACCCGGTGCGAGTAGCCGGAGGCATCGAGCACGGGCCGCGAGGGGTCGGCGAGCTTGGTCGCGTCGTACATCGCCTGGGTGACGGTGTCGAGCTGGGTGTAGCGGTCGTGGAGGATCTGGTGGGTCTCGTTGAGGGGGCACCAGCCGATGATCGAGGGGTGGTTGATGTCGCGGGAGACCGCCTCGATCCACTGCCCGATGAAGGAGGCGGTGGGCTGCTGGTTGTCGCCGAGCGGGCCGAGGCCCGAGACGCCCCAGTCGCCGAACTCGCCCCAGGTGAGGTACCCGTGCAGGTCGGCCCAGAACAGCATGCGCTGCTCGAACACCTTCTGGTGGAGGCGGGCGCCGTTGAAGCCGGCCTCCATCGCCAGGCGGATGTCGGTGGTGAAGGCGGAGTCCGTCGGCGTGGTCATGAAGGTCTCCTCCCAGTACCCCTGGTCCAGGACCAGGCGCTGGAAGACCTTCTCGCCGTTGAGGCGGTACTCGTGGGCGTTCAGCGAGGTCGAGCGCAGGCCCGCGTAGGAGCGGACCTCGTCGAGCACGCCGCCGTCGGCGTCCAGCAGCCGCACCTGCAGCGCGTACAGCTCGGGGGCGCCGGGGCCCCACACGCGCACGTGCTCCGACGGGATCGTCAGCGAGAGGTGCGGGGCGAGGTCGAGGTCGGCGCGGACGGAGGTGCGCGCGACCTCCCCGCCGCCGGGGACGGAGGCGATGACCTCGAGGGTGGTGCCGGGGGTGCTGCGCGAGAGCGGCACGTCGATCGCGAAGGAGGCCGCGGCGAGCGAGGGGAGGATGCGCAGCGAGCGGATCTCGTCGACGGGGACGCCCTCGAGCCAGACGCTCTGCCAGATGCCGGTGGTGCGGTGGTAGTTGGCGTGCGTGGGCCGGAACCAGGTGGACTGCTTGCCGCGGGCCTGGGGCTGATCGTGCGGGTCGCGGGCGCGGACCACCACGGTCACCTCGCTGCCGGCGCCGACGCCCGGGACCTGCGAGAGATCGGCCGCGAAGGGGGTGAAGCCACCGCGGTGGCGGGCGACCTCCACGCCGTTCGCCCACACGGTCGCGTCCTGATCGACGGCCTCGAAGCGGAGGATCGGGCGCAGGCCGTCCCAGTCGGCGGGGATAGCGACCGTGCGGCGGTACCAGACGGCCTCGAGGAAGTCGCGGTCGCCGATGCCGGAGGCCGCGGTCTCCGGCGCGAAAGGCACGGTGATGGTGGTGGCGAGCTCGGCGTCGAGCAGCCCGCGCTCGCGACCCGTGTCGCTGCGGTCGATCTCGAACTGCCAGGTGCCGTTGAGGCTCAGCCAGGCGGAGCGCTGCAGCTGAGGGCGCGGATGCTCGGGGCGGGGCACGTCCGCCGCCGCGGAGAGCGGCGCATCGAGCTGGGCGGCCAGCTCGTCGGCTCGGGCGAAGAGCGCGGAGAGCGACTCCGGCAGGGTGGAATTCTGGTCGGGCACGGACTGCTCCTGGGGTCGAGGGGACTCGGCGCTGAGGCCTCGGCGCACGGTGCGCCGGACGGGCCGTCAGGAGTCAGTCAACCGCACCCCAGCGCGAAGTGCAACGTGGGAATCGCCAGGTGGACACGGCCGACGAGCTGGTGTCACGGGAACGAGGTGCGGAGGACCGCGGGAGGGCGGGGCGCGGGTCAGCGGGTGGTCCCGCGCTCGACGAGCCGGTGCGCGATCACCCGCTCGACGCCCTCGCGCTCGGCGGGGGCGGCGAGGGCAGCGTCGAGGGCGGCGGCGACGAGGGCGTCGAGGTCGGGGGCGACGGTCGTCAGCGCCGGGCGCGTCCACGCCGCTTCGACCAGGTCGTCCCATCCGACCACGGCGACGCCCTCGGGGACGCGGAGCCCCGCATCGAGCAGGGCGATCAGCGCACCGATGGCGAGCAGGTCGTTGCCGGCCACGACCGCATCGAAGTCGAGGCCCTCGGCGAGCGCCGCGGCGATCTCGTCGCGGCCGCCTTCCCGCGTCCAGTCGCTCACGTGGCGGATCAGCGCGGGGTCCTCGTCGAGCCCGGCCTCGGCGCTCGCGAGCCGGAAGCCGACGAGGCGGTCGGCGCCCGTGGAGCGGCGCCCTTCGTCGGCGCCCAGGAACAGCAGCCGACGGTGACCGGCGGCCACCAGGTGGCGCACCACCTCGGAGGCGGAGGCGACGTTGTCGATCGCCACGTGCACGATGTCCGGGGCGGCGAGCAGCATCTCGCCGAGCAGCACCACGGGCGGGCCGGACGTGCGGTCACGCAGGTCCTCGGCGGTCAGGGCCGACGGGGAGATGACCACGGCGTCCACCGGGCGCGAGCTGCGGCCGCTGATGTGGGCGCGCTCGGTCGCGGCGCTGTGCAACGACACCTCGACGCTCACGGTGCGCCCGCGGGCCCGGGCGGCGGCCTGCATCCGTTCGGCGAGACGGGCGAAGTACGGGTTCTGCAGCTCGGGGACCACGAGCGCGAGGGATCCCGTCGGCCCGCCGCGCAGCTCGCGGCCGACCTGGTTGGGGACGTAGCCGAGCTCCTCGATCGCCGCCAGGACCCGCTCCCGGGTCTCCGGGCGGACCACGGGCCGCTCGTTGACGACGTTCGACACGGTCTTCCAGGACACGCCCGCCCTCTCGGCGACGTCCTTGATGCTCACCCTGCGGGCCATCGGTCCTCCAGCTCTCCCGGTGCTCGCACCCTACGTCCCCGCGACGCTCCGCTGCGGGAGCCGGGGTATCTCACATCGGCGGGCCCCGGTCTCGCCACCGGGCGGGGCGGCCCCTACCGTGGAGCTCGAGTGCCGTCACCCCGCCGCGGCACAGGTCCCCGTCACGGGCGACTGCGCAGACCCTCCCCACGCCGTCAGCGGCGCCGGGCCCGGGCGCACCGGGCGGGACGCACCATGCAGAACGGATCCTCGTGACCACCTCTGACTTCGCACGCCTCGGCGTGCCCACCGCCCTCGTCGACGCACTCGCTCCGCAGGGCATCACCTCCCCCACCCCGATCCAGGCGGCGACGCTGCCCGACTCCCTCGCGGGTCGCGACGTGCTCGGACGCGGCCGCACCGGCTCGGGCAAGACCTACGCCTTCCTCCTCCCGCTGGTCGCCCGCCTGCTCGCCGAGCCGCGCCGCCGCCAGGCCCGTCGGCCGCGCTCGCTCGTGCTCGCACCGACCCGTGAGCTGGCCTCGCAGATCGCCGACTCGCTCGCCCCGCTCGAGCGCGCCGGGAAGCTCCGCAGCACCGTCGTCTTCGGCGGCGTGGGGCAGAACCCGCAGGTCAACGCCCTCGCCGGCGGGGTCGACGTGCTCATCGCCTGCCCCGGCCGCCTGCTGGACCTGATGGGCCAGGGCCACGCCGACCTCTCCGCCATCGAGATCACCGTGATCGACGAGGCCGACCACATGGCCGACATGGGCTTCCTGCCGATGGTGCGCCGGATCCTCGCGGCGACCCCCGCGAAGGGACAGCGCATGCTGTTCTCCGCGACCCTCGATGCCGGCGTGGACAAGATCGTCCAGCAGTTCCTGCACGACCCGGTCACCCACTCCGCCGACCCGGCCACGAGCCCCGTCGGCACCATGGAGCACCACGTCCTCGAGGTCGACCCGACCGCCCGCTTCGACGTGCTGCGCGACCTCGCCGCCGCGCCGGGCCGCACGATCATGTTCACCCGCACCAAGTACGGGGCGAAGAACCTCGCCCGCAAGCTCGCCGCGCGCGGTGTCGACGCGGTGGACCTGCACGGCAATCTCTCGCAGAACGCCCGCACCCGGAACCTCGAGGCCTTCGGCTCGGGCACCGCGACCACGATGGTCTGCACCGACATCGCCGCGCGCGGCATCCACGTCGACGAGGTCGCGCTCGTGGTCCACGCCGATCCGCCCATCGAGCACAAGGCCTACCTGCACCGCTCGGGCCGCACCGCGCGGGCCGGCGAGTCCGGCACCGTCATCACCGTGCAGACCCCGGAGCAGCGGAAGGACGTCCACGACCTGATGCGCAAGGCCGGGATCACCCCGACCCGCCACCAGGGTGTGACCGCGGCGAGCCCCGTGCTCAGCGCGCTCGCCCCGGGCCAGCGGGTCGAGACCCATGAGCCGCGCGGACCGGTCACCGAGGACAGCCCCGAGGAGCAGGCGCGCCGCGAGGCGGGCATCCCCGGCGGCGGTCGGGGGCGCGGACGCGGTCAGGGCGGCGGCCAGGGCCATGGCGGACGTGGCGGACGCGGCGGCCAGGGCGGCGGCGAGGGCCGCGGTCGCGGCGGCCAGGGGGCCCGCGGCGGCGAAAACTCGGGCCAGCAGGGTCAGGGCCAGGGTCGCGGTCGTGGCGAGTCCGGCGGCCAGGGCGGCCGCGGCGGTCAGGGCTCCCGCGGCGGTCAGGGCCGGGGTCGCAGCGGCGGGCAGGGCCGCTCCGGCTCGGGCAGCGTCTACTCGACCTCGACCGGAGGCTCCTCCTCGGGCGGCGGCCTCGCGGCCTTCTCCTCGCGCCGCGGCCGGTGATCTCCTCGTCTGCGGCCGACGGGTCCTCCTCCACGGAGCGACCCGTCGGCCGCCGTCGCGCGGAGGTGCCCGCGCACCGCTCGATCGACGAGGTGCTCGAGGCCTCGCGGCGCGGCGCAGACCGCGTCGAGCCCGCCGACCTGCCGGATCTCATCGCGCGCGGCGCCCACGTGATCGACCTCCGCTCCGAGCGGACCCGCGAGCCCGAGGGGCACATCCCCGGCGCGACCGTCATGGAGCGCCTGGTGCTCGAGTGGCGGCTCGACCCGGGCTCCGCGCATCGGATGGCCGACGGCCCCGGGCATGACGACCTGGTGATCCTGGTGTGCAACGAGGGGTACTACTCCTCGCTCGCCGCCCGGGACCTGCGCGATCTCGGCTTCTCCCGCGCGACGGATCTCGTGGGCGGCTTTCGCGCGTACCGCCGCGCCGGCCTGCCGGTGAAGGGCAAGCCCACCCGCGTCGTCCTCTGACACGACCTGCATTCCGCCACGAGCCGGGGATCGCTCCCCGTCGGCAGCGCCACATCCGACACTTCGTCAGTTGCGCGAATGACGAAGCGTCGGCGAGGATGTCGGTCATGACGACGACCCCGGGCGAGCTGCCCCCCGCCCCCACCGAGCCGCAGCTCGCCGCGGCCGCGGACACCTTCGCGATGCTCGCGAGCCCGGCCCGGCTCCACCTGGTCCAGCTCATGAGCACCGGTCGCTACGACGTCGGGGCGCTCGCCGAGCGGGTCGGGCTGAGCCTGCCCACCACGAGCCAGCACCTGCGCAAGCTGCGGCTGACGGGCATCGTCTCGGCGACCCGGGAGGGCCGCCACAGCTACTACACGGTCGAGGACCCGCACGTGGTCCAGCTCGTCGAGCAGATCTTCGAGCACATCGCTCCCGACGGCTCCCTCGCCCCCGACCCGCCCCGGAAGGATCCCCGATGACCACCCCCGACGCTCCCCCGTTCCGGCCCACACCGCAGCGCATCGACCTCACGAAGTTCGCCTGGCTGTCGATCGCCGCCGCGATCGTCACCATCTCCCTCAAGGCCGGCGCCTGGGTGATGACCGGCTCGGTGGGCCTGCTCTCCGACGCCGCCGAGTCCGTGGTGAACCTCGTCGCGGCCGTGGTCGCGCTCATCGCCCTGCGCGTCGCGATCCGTCCGGCGACCGAGCGCTTCCTCTACGGCCGTGCGAAGGCCGAGTACTTCTCCGCCGCCGTCGAGGGCGTGATGATCTTCGTGGCCGCCGCGGTGATCCTGGTGACCTCGGTCGAGCGCTTCCTGAACCCGCAGCCGCTCGAGAACGTCGGCTGGGGCCTCGCGATCAGCGTGGTCGCGAGCCTGATCAACGGCGGCGTCGCCCTCGTACTGCTGCGCGCTGGGCGGCAGCACAACTCGATCACCCTGCGCGCCGATGGCAAGCACCTCATGACCGACGTCGTCACGAGCGCCGGCGTGCTCTTCGGAGTCGGCCTCGTGGCGCTGACCGGCTGGGACCGGCTGGACCCGATCGTCGCCTTCGCCGTCGGCGTGAACATCATCATCACCGGCATCGGCCTGATCTCCGAGTCCGTCTCGGGCCTGCTGGACAAAGCGCTGCCTGACGAGGAGAACGAGGTCATCGCCGAGATCCTCCGCCGCCGCACCGACGGGACCGTCACCTTCCACGGCCTGCAGACCCGCGAGGCCGGGCAGCAGAAGTACATGAACGTGCACGTCCTGGTGCCGGACGAGTGGACGGTCAAGCAGGGCCACGACTACATCGAGGAGCTCGAGCACGAGCTGATGCGCGCCATGCCCGCCCTCACCGTGCTCACCCACCTCGAGCCGATCTCCGACCCGGCGAGCTACGAGGACATCCCCGAGGCGCACGTCCCGATCCACGGGGACGACGACGCGAACCTGCGCCCGCCCGCCTGAACCGCTCCGCTCAGCCCAGCAGCGCCATGGCCCGCTGGTCGGAGTCGGCGAGCGCCGCGCGGTCGAAGGCCGCACCCGCGGCGAGGATCTCGTCCGCCCGCGATCGCTCGAGCAGCCGCTCGACCCGCGGTCGGAGCGTCCCCGGGCTGCCCGCCCAGGCGGTCGCGAGCCCGCTCTCGAGCTGCGCCGACTCTCGGGTGGTCCGCTCCCCCGACCGGATCGAGAGGGGATCCTCGAGCGGTGGGAAGGCGCCGGTGCGACGGGAGGCGACCATCGCCCACACCTCCGACAGCGCCAGCTCGCGCGCCTCCGCGTCGGTGTCGGCGACGAGCAGATCGAGGGACAGCATCACGTGCGGCGCGCTCCCCCGATGCGAGCGGAAGGCGCGCCGGTAGCCGTCGAGGCGCTCGCCGAGGTCGTCGGCCGCGAGCACCGGCCCGCCGAGGACCACACCGAGACCGAGCCGGGCGGCGAGCTCGAGACCGGCACCTGTGGCCAGGAGGTGCAGCGGGGGCGGGCTCGCGGTGACGGGCCGGGCGGTGAGCGCGGCCGTGCCCTCGAGGAGCGCGCGCACCTCCGCCACCTCGTCGGCGAACTGCGCCGTGCTCGCCTCGGTGCGGCCCAGCGCCCCACGGACCGGAGCGGTGAACCCGAGGGAGCGGCCCAGTCCCAGGTCCACCCGGCCCGGGGTGAGCGCCTCGAGCATGAGGAACTGCTCGGCGACGACCAGCGGGCGGTGGTTCGGCAGCATCACCCCGCCCGAGCCGAGGCGGATCCGCGCGGTGCGCTGGCCGATCGCGGCGAGCAGCACCGCCGGAGAGCCCGAGGCGATCCCCGGGACGGCATGGTGCTCCGCGACCCAGAAGCGGTGGTAGCCGAGTTCCTCCGCGGCCACGGCCCGATCCACGCTGTGGGCGAGGGCCGACGCCTCCGGCATCCCCGCGCGCGTGCGGGAGCGGTCCAGGAGGGAGAGTCTCACGGCAGGCGCAACGCCTCCGTGCCCCCGGATCTTCCCGTTTCACGGCCCGATCCCGGGTGATCCTTCCCCCGCTCCGCTCGCCCGCCGCACGGCGTCGGACCTGGCTAGGCTCGCGCCATGAGCATCCCCCACGTCCCGCTGTCGATCCTGGATCTCGTGCCCCTCAGCGAGGGGCAGAGCACGCGCGAGGCGATCGACACCTCGATGCGCGCCGCGCAGACCGCCGACCGTTCCGGATACGCCCGCTACTGGTACGCCGAGCACCACAATGCCGCGACCCTCGCCTCGAGCGCGACCAGCCTGCTCATCGACCGCGCCGCCTCCCTCACCGAGCGCATCCGCGTCGGCTCCGGCGGCATCATGCTCCCCAACCACTCCCCGCTCGCCGTGATCGAGCAGTTCGGCACCCTCGTCCAGTTCCACGGCGACCGGATCGACCTGGGGCTCGGCCGGGCTCCCGGCACCGACCAGTACACTGCCCAGCTGCTGGCCCGCACCTCGGCGGAGCCGGGCGCCTTCGTCGCCGCCGTCGAGCAGATGCGCGACTGGTCCCGGGCCGAGCCCAGCGGCACCCTCCCGATCCGGGCGGGCGTCGCCGAGGGCACCGAGGTGCCGATGTGGATCCTCGGCTCGACCACGAATGGTGCGCGCCTCGCGGCGCAGCTGGGCATGCCCTTCTCCGTCGCCTCGCACTTCGCGCCCTTCCAGTACCTCGAGGCGCTGCGCGTGTACCGCGAGCAGTTCTCGGCGACGCAGAGCGACGCCGCCCAGCTCGAGGCGCCCCGCACGATGGTCGGCGTGAACGTGGTCATCGCCCCGACCGACGCGGAGGCTCAGCACTTGTTCACCACCAACGTGCAGCAGTTCCTCGGGGTCGTCACCGGGCAGCGGCAGGCCATGCAGCCTCCCCGGGATCTCGAGGGCACGGTCCCCGACCATCTCCTCTCCCAGGTCGAGCAGACCCTCTCGATCCGCGCCGTCGGCTCGCCCGCGAGCGTCGTCGAGCAGCTCGAGGCGATCGTCGCCGCGACCGAGGCCGACGAGCTGATCGTCACCGCGAACTACTTCGATCCCGAGCACCGGATGCGCGGCCTCGAGCTGCTCGCGGAGGCCTGGGGGCTGTGAGGTGACGGGGCACCGTGCCGTCGCCGGACTCGCCGCGGCGCTCGGCGTCCTGCTGCTCGGCGGCTGCGCGCTGATCCCCGGCGGGGACCGGGACGAGCCCGAGTGGGCGTACGACGAGGAGTCGGCCCGCTACTACCGCCCGGACCTCGTCTCGCAGTCCACCGAGCTGGTCGAGGAGCATTTCCCGATGCTCGGCGAGGTGGCGCCGGTGACGATCGCCGACGGGCGGTTCACCGATCCCGCCGATCGGGCACCGATCCCGGCCCCCGACGACTCCTGGTGGCAGGCCGTGATCGAGCTCGGGGCGGAGCAGCGGGACGCGCTGATCGCCCGGGCCGAGGGGACCGCGGGCGCGCTGACGGCGCTCGAGCCGGTCACGCCCGAGACGATCGGGGCGATCCTCGTCCCGACGCTCGACGGAGAGGTCGAGGACTGCGCGGGGGGCTGGGTCGAGGTGCAGCCCGGCCTCGTGCAGAGCGCGAACATCTCCGAGGCCGGCGACGTCATCGAGCTGACCGCCATGTGCGTCGACGGCACGCAGCTGGTCACCTCCGCGCGCGACATGTGAGCCGGGCGCTCAGACCCCCATCGGCCGCACGCGCGCGGTGACCGTCGCGTGATCGCTCGCGGCCCGTCCCTGCCGCCGGGGGACGGACGCCTCGTACTCCTGGACCGCGAGGCCTCGGGTGAGGATCCAGTCGATCCGGATGCCGCCCACCTCCGGCGCGCCATAGTCGGGGAAGGTACCGATGTCCTCGCCGACCTGCGCCTCGGCGACGTCGTGCGCGTCCGCGAAGCCCGCATCGCGCAGCACCCGCCAGGGCGTGCTGTCCCCGCCGGTGGCGTTGAAGTCGCCCATCAGCAGCGTCGGCGCGCCGTCTGCCGCCTCCCGCAGCCGCTGAGCGATCAGTCCCGCGCCCTTCTCCCGGGCCCGCTCCCCCGCATGGTCGAGATGGGTGACGGCGAAGACCAGCTCCCCGCCGGTCCACCGGTCCCGGACCCGCGCCCACACCGCGATCCGTGGGCAGTGCCCGTCCCAGCCCTGCGAGCCGATCCGCGCCGGATCCTCCGACAGCCAGAACTGGTCCCAGTCCAGCAGGTCGAAGCGCTCCCGCCGCAGGAGCAGCAGGTTGTGCTCCCCCCGGCCGCCGCCCTCGCGGCCGATGCCCAGGCGCAGATGGGTCGCGCCGAGCACCTCGTCCAGCAGCGGGATCTGGGCGGCGAGCACCTCCTGGGTGCCGATCACGTCGGCATCGGCCGCGCGCAGCAGCTCGGCGAGGACCGGGGCGCGGCTCGGCCAGTGGTCCGGGTGCTCGGGCGGCACCGACGGGTCCGCGTACCGGAGGTTCTGGGTGAGCGCGCGCAGGGTCGCAGGGGCTGGGGTGGGGTCAGTCGTCGGCGTCGGGGTCGGGGTCGTGCCGGTGGTCGGGCGGGTGGTCAGGCCGGTGGTCAGGGCGTCGTCGCTCCGCATCGTCATCCCTCCATCCTCGCGCAGCAGCTCCCCGGGGTCGACCCTCGCCCGCCCCTGCCCTGCTGGAACTCCATGCCAGGCGTGAGCTCGAGGCCCCACAGAGCCTGGGGTCACGCAGGGCGCGGAGTTCCAGCAGACGACCGCGAGCACCAGGGCACCGGAGGGAACGCCGACGGGCCCCGACCCTCCGGAGAGGATCGGGGCCCGCAGGTCGCTCGGGGGGAGCGGCAGATGATCAGCCGTGAGGCTGGATCACATCATGCCGCCCATGCCGCCCATGCCCATGTCGTCGCCGCCCGCGGGAGCCTTGACCGGCTCCGGCTTGTCGGCCACGACGGCCTCGGTGGTCAGGAACAGGCCCGCGATGGACGCCGCGTTCTGCAGCGCGGAGCGGGTGACCTTGACCGGATCGATGATGCCGGCAGCGAGCAGGTCCTCGTACTCACCGGTGGCGGCGTTCAGGCCCTGGCCGACGGGGAGGTTCTTGACCTTCTCCGCCACGACGCCGCCCTCGAGGCCGGCGTTGACCGCGATCTGCTTGAGCGGGGCCTCGATGGCGACCTTGACGATGGAGCCGCCGGTGGCCTCGTCGCCCTCGAGCGCGAGGGTGGCGAAGGTGTCCTTGCCGGCCTGCAGCAGCGCTACGCCGCCGCCCGCGACGATGCCCTCGTCGACAGCGGCCTTGGCGTTGCGCACGGCATCCTCGATGCGGTGCTTGCGCTCCTTGAGCTCCACCTCGGTCGCGGCGCCGGCCTTGATGACGGCCACGCCGCCGGCCAGCTTCGCGAGGCGCTCCTGGAGCTTCTCGCGGTCGTAGTCCGAGTCCGAGTTCTCGATCTCGGTGCGGATCTGGGAGACGCGACCGGCGATGCGGTCGGCCTCGCCGGCGCCCTCGACGATGGTGGTCTCGTCCTTGGTGACGACGATCTTGCGCGCCTGGCCGAGCTGCTCGAGACCCGCGGTCTCGAGCTTGAGGCCGACCTCCTCGGCGATGACCTGGCCGCCGGTCAGGATGGCCATGTCCTCGAGCATCGCCTTGCGGCGGTCGCCGAAGCCGGGGGCCTTGACGGCCACGGACTTGAAGGAGCCCTTGAGCTTGTTGACGACGAGCACCGCGAGGGCCTCGCCCTCGACGTCCTCGGCGATGATCGCGAGCGGCTTGCCGGACTGGATGACCTTCTCCAGCAGCGGCAGCAGGTCCTTGACGGTGGAGACCTTGGAGGAGAGCAGGAGGATGTAGGGATCCTCGAGCACGGTCTCCTGACGGTCGGCGTCGGTGACGAAGTAGGGCGAGATGTAGCCCTTGTCGAACCGCATGCCCTCGGTGAGCTCCAGCTCGAGGCCCATGGTGTTGGACTCCTCGACCGTGATCACGCCCTCCTTGCCGACCTTGTCGAGGGCCTCGGCGATGAGCTCGCCGATGGCCGGGTCGGCCGCGGAGATGGCGGCGGTGTTGGCGATCTGGTCCTTGGTCTCGATCTCCTTGGCCTGCGCGAGCAGGGTCTCGGAGACGGCGGCCACGGCCTTGTCGATGCCGCGCTTGAGCGCGATCGGGTTGGCGCCGGCGGCGACGTTGCGCAGGCCCTCGCGCACGAGCGCCTGGGCCAGGACGGTGGCGGTGGTGGTGCCGTCGCCCGCGATGTCGTCGGTCTTCTTGGCGACCTCCTTGACGAGCTCGGCGCCGATCTTCTCGTAGGGGTCCTCGAGCTCGATCTCCTTGGCGATGGAGACGCCGTCGTTGGTGATCGTGGGGGCGCCCCAGGACTTCTCGAGCACGACGTTGCGGCCCTTGGGGCCGAGGGTGACCTTGACGGCGTCGGCGAGCTGGTTCATCCCGCGCTCGAGGCCGCGCCGGGCCTCCTCGTCGTATGCGATGAGCTTGGCCATTGTGGAATCTCTCCCGTGTGGTGTGGTGTCCACCCGACCCTGTGCCCGCGACGGACGGCACCAGCCGCCGTGTTCATGTCCCACGACGACGGGTCCCTCACGGGGCCGGAATGCTCTTGGCCCGTCGCTCGCGAGTGCTGTCACTCTCGAGCGACGAGTGCCAGCTCATCATAAGCACTCTCGGCCCGAGAGTGCTAACCCCGGGAGGAACCGCGCACAGCGGGGGCTCAGCCCTCGCCGTCGCCCTCCTCGGCACCGGCGCCCGGGGACTCGACCGCGAGGAAGGTGATCCGGTTCTGGAACTCGTCGCTCTGCCGCGCCTCACCGGCGCCGACCTCGAGCGCGAGGGCCTGGGCGGTCTCGGCGTCCGCCTCGTCGCGGTAGAAGACCACGGCCTCCTGCTGCTGCGTGTCCGCGGTCTGGATCTGGACGTCCTCCCAGCCGCTCTCCTCGAGGGTGTCGCGCCAGTCGCCGGCGAGCCCGTCGACGCCCGCGGCGTTCATCACGAGCACGGGGACGGTCTTGTCCGCCACGGGGGCGGGTTCCTCCGAGGCTGGCTCCTCCGCCGACTCCTCGCCGGTGGTCTCCTCCGCGGTGGTCTCCGCGGCGGTGGTCGGCTCCTGGGAGCGGTCGTCCCCTCCCCCGCCGCCGAGGTTCCCGATCAGGAACAGCAGCACCACGAGCAGCACCAGGGCCGCCGCGATGATGATGATGTAGAGCAGGTTCTGGCGCCAGAACGGCTCCTCGGCGCGGTGGGCGCCGTGGAACGCGACGGCGTCCGCCTCGTCGTCGAATCGGTCGGGCGGGTAGGGGTACTGGGAATCTGCCACGGGCCCATTAAACCCGCTCCCCCCGGGAGGGCCGTGGAACCCACGCCCATCAGGAGTGTCCGACGGGACACCCGGCCCGCGGATCAGGCGACGCGGTCGCCGCCGCGGCGGGGCATCTCGCCGTGCTCTGAGACCCGTCGGCCGCGCAGCCGGTGCACCAGGGCCGGGGCCGCGCGGAGCGCCCGCGGATCGTCGAGCAGGGCGTTGAGCCGCACGTAGTAGGCGACCTTGGAGATGCCGATCTCCTCACGGATCGCCCGCTCCTTCGCGCCGACGTAGCGGAAGGTGCGCCCCTCGAGCGCGAGGATCGCGAGCTCCTGCGCCGACAGCTCCGGGGCGGGGTCGCCCGGGGAGGGCGACGACGCGGAGGGGGACGGGACGGGCATGGATCGACAGTACGCGGCCGCTCGCGCCGTCCCGCTCCGGCGCGCCGGAGGGTGACGTGCCTGGCAGACTGGCGGCATGCCGCAGCCGCTCGCCGAGATCATCGCCCCCGACTGGGCCGCCGCCCTGGCCCCCGCCGAGGAGCGGATCCACGCGATCGGGGAGTTCCTCCGCGGCGAGGTCGAGGCGGGGCACGGCTACCTGCCCGCCGGGGACCGCGTTTTGCGGGCCTTCACCCGCCCCCTCTCCGAGGTGCGGGTGCTGATCGTCGGCCAGGACCCCTACCCGACGCCGGGCCATCCCATCGGGCTGAGCTTCGCGGTCGAGCGGAACGTGCGACCGCTGCCGCGCTCCCTCGCGAACATCTATACCGAGCTGCGATCTGACCTGGGAATCTCCCCTGCCGCCCACGGCGATCTCTCCTCCTGGCAGGACCAGGGGGTGATGCTGCTGAACCGGGTGCTCACGGTGCGACCGGGCGCGGCCGCCTCCCATCGCCGCCGCGGCTGGGAGGAGGTCACGGAGCTCGCCATCCGCTCCCTCGTGGATCGCGGCGGGCCGCTCGTTACGATCCTGTGGGGACGGGACGCGCAGTCGCTGATCCCCTTGCTGGGCGAGCTGCCGCACGTCGCGAGCCCGCATCCGAGCCCGCTCTCGGCCTCGCGCGGCTTCTTCGGGTCACGCCCGTTCTCGCAGGCGAACGCCCTGCTCCGTGCGCAGGGCGGCGCGGAGATCGACTGGACGGTTCGCTGAGGCGAGCTGGCGCCGAACCGGCCGCCCCGCCCGGTCCGCGGGTCTGCCCTCAGCCCTCTCCCACCCAGGTCCAGCTGTCGAGGATCTCGCGCAGGGCGGGGGAGATCTCGGTGGAACCGTGGGTCTCGACGACCACCTGAACGATCTCGTCACCCACGTCGGCGCAGAAGCCCTCGGTGATCGCGTCGGCCCCGTCGTGCTCCCCGGACTTGGTGTAGCCGTGCACCGGGCGGCCGCCGAGCTCCGGGCCCTCGAGGACGCCCTCGTCCCCGGACTCGTCCCAGCCGAAGCCCGCCCAGATCGCCTGCATCTCGCACTCGACCTCGGCGTGCACGTCGCTCTCGAACTTGTAGACCTCGAGGCTGTTGGGCGGGTAATGGTCGAACTCGTCCTCCGGGGCGATCTCCAGGTCGGTGACGTGCAGGAGCTTGCCGAAGCCCGCGTCCTGCTCGGTGACCTCATGGGTCACCCAGTCCGCGGGGTACTCGAGGCGGAAGTCCTCGGTCTCGAAGACGGTCGACTGCGGCGCCGCGCTCGTCTCCTCCTCGCCGCCTCCGCGCTGCGAGACCAGCACGATGATCCCGCCCGTGATCGCCACGATCAGCAGGATCACTACGAGACCGGCGCAGCCGAGCACGATCCACTGCCGGGAGCGTCCTCCGCCGGACGGAGCGGGGCCGCCCGGGGCCTGCCCCCATTGCTGGCCCGCCTGCTGTTCCCAGGACGGCGAGGACGGCCCCCCGGCCGTCCCGCCCCCGCTCCACCCCTGATCCGACTGCCCCATGTCCCCTCCTCCCCTCCTGATCTCCCCGACGCCCGCGTCGGGCCTGCGCCCATGGTACGGAGGGCTCTAGGCTGGGAGTGCCCGTCCCGTCGGCGACGCCCTCGCCCCGTCCACGCGGAGGACCCGATGCCCCTGAACCTCTCCCAGTTATCGCCGCAGGGCCCCGGGGTCGACTACGACCCCCACTGGTACCGCCGCGCCGTGTTCTACGAGGTGCTCGTGCGCGCCTTCGCCGACGGCAACGGGGACGGCACCGGCGACTTCACCGGACTCATCGAGCGCCTCGACTACCTGCAGTGGCTGGGCATCGACTGCCTGTGGCTGCCGCCTTTCTTCGCCTCCCCGCTGCGGGACGGCGGCTACGACATCTCCGACTACGAACAGGTGCTGCCGGAGTTCGGCTCGATCACCGACTTCGAGCGGCTGGTCTCCGAGGCGCACCGTCGTGGGATCCGCGTGATCATCGACCTGCCGATGAACCACACCAGCGACAAGCACCCCTGGTTCCTCGAGTCCCGCTCCGATCCCGAGGGGCCCTACGGCGACTTCTACGTCTGGTCCGACACCGACGAGAAGTACTCCGAGGCGCGGATCATCTTCGTGGACACGGAGGAGAGCAACTGGTCCTTCGATCCGGTGCGCCGGCAGTTCTTCTGGCACCGGTTCTTCTCCCACCAGCCGGACCTCAACTTCGAGAACCCCGCCGTGCGCCGGGCGATGTTCGACGTGGTGCGGTTCTGGCTCGACAAGGGCATCGACGGCTTCCGGGCCGACGCGATCCCGTACCTCTTCGAGGAGGAGGGGACCGACGGGGAGAACCTCCCGGCGACCCACGAGTTCCTCGCCGAACTGCGCGCGTACGTGGATGAGCACTGGCCGGGCCGCGTGATCATCGCGGAGGCGAACCAGTGGCCGGCGGACGTGGTTGAGTACTTCGGCACCCCGGAGAAGCCCGAGTGCCACATGTGCTTCCACTTCCCGGTGATGCCGCGCCTGTTCTACGCGCTGCGTGAGGGCAGCGCCCGGCACATCATCGACATCCTCGCCGACACCCCGGAGATCCCGCGCGGCGCCCAGTGGGGCACCTTCCTGCGCAATCACGACGAGCTGACCCTCGAGATGGTCTCGCCCGAGGACCGCTCGGCGATGCTCGGCTGGTACGCGCCGGACTCGCGGATGCGGGCGAACGTCGGCATCCGTCGGCGTCTGGCCCCGCTGCTGGACAACTCCCGCTCCGAGATCGAGCTGATCCATGCGCTGCTGCTGTCCCTGCCCGGCTCGCCGTTCCTCTACTACGGCGACGAGATCGGGATGGGCGACAACATCTGGCTCGAGGACCGCGACGCCGTGCGCACCCCGATGCAATGGACCCCGGACCGCAATGCCGGCTTCAGCGAGATCGCGGACCCGGGCAAGCTGTACCTCCCGGTGATCCAGAACCTGGTCCACCACTACGTGACCGTGAACGTCGAGGCGCAGATGGCGCACTCCGGCTCGCTGCTGCACTTCGTGCGCTGGATGCTCGCGGTGCGTCGTGAGCACGCCGCCTTCGGCATGGGCGCGTACCGGGCGGTCGCCGCGGACAGCGAGCGGGTGCTGGCCTTCACCCGCACCTATGACGGGGCCGATCACGGCGAGGACGCGGAGGAGCACGCGGAGACCCTGCTGTGCGTGTTCAACCTGTCGGCGCAGCCGGTGACCTCGACGCTGGACCTGGTGGGCATGGAGCGGCGCACGATCCGCGACCTGTTCGGGGGGCACGAGTTCCCGGCGGTGACGGCCGACGGCTCGCTCACCCTGACCCTCGCCGGCCACGGCTACTTCTGGCTCAAGATGCGCCCCCTGGACGCCCACGGCGAGCCGATGACGTCCACCACCGCCCTGCCCGTGGTGGCCCCGGAGGGCTGATCCGCGCCAGCCGGGCGGAGGCCTGACGGCGGCAGTGATCTGCGTCCGAGACGCTTCCCGATCCCTGCCGCCGTCCGGGCACCTGTGCCATCCTCGTCGGTCGACGCGACGCCGCCGGTGCGCCGCGCGACGAAGGGAGAGCACGGTGGCAGAGCCCCGGACGACCGCCGAGGAGGCCGCGGACCCCGCGACGAGCCCTGAACGGCTCCTCGAGCTGGCCCAGCACCACCCCGAGCTGCAGGTGCCGCTGGTCCTGAACCCCGCCACGCCGCAGGTCGCGAAGGACTGGATCCTCGCCACCTCCCCCGAGGCGCGCCAGGCGCTCGAGCAGGCGGAGGGAGCGCGGGGCAAGGAGGGCGAGGAGGGAACCGTGGGCGCGGAGCCGTCCGACGATCCCGACGCCACCCGCCGCCACCCGATCGTCACGGACTCCCCCGCCTTCGAGTCCGGTCCCGAGACCTCCGCCTGGGGCGACCTCGCGAGCGCCCCGGACTCGACCCCGTCCGCGGCGGATCCGGAGGCGACCGCCGCCTGGACCCCTGTTCCGCAGGAGGTGCCGGCCCCGGCCGCGGCCACGACCGCGGCCGCCGGCCCCACGGGGACCGTGCGGATCGCGCCCTCCTCGGGCGTGGTGCCGCTCCCGTCGACCCCGGACCGCGAGGCGCCCGGACCGGTCGCCGCGCCCGGCCCGGCGTACGGCGCCCCGACAGCCGCCCTCCCAGCGGCCCCGGCACCGCAGGCCGACGACGGCGAGGGCCGACGCGATCGGCGGATGTGGTTCGCCTGCGGCGGCTGCCTGCTGCTGGCGCTCGTGCTGCTCGTGGTCGGCGGTCTCGTGGGCCGCGCCTGGCTGAGCGGTGACGAGGAGGGCTACGAGCGCGACAGCTCCACGACGGCGGCGGAGGAGCCCGCGGAGGGCTCGAGCCCTGCGGAAGAGTCCGCGTCCCCGACCGAGGACCCTGTCTCCCCCGCTCCGGAGGACGCGCTCGAGATGTCCGCGGTGCAGTCTCCCACGGGGAACATCCGCTGCGAGCTCGACGGCGACACCGTCGCCTGCTCGCTGGAGGAGACCCGCTACGACGAGGACGTCGAGGACTGCGGCGACTCCCAGTTCACGATCCGCGCGACCGGCGAAGAGGTCGCCCTCGACTGCGAGGGGACGGTCGGGGCCGAGGGCGCGGAGACGCTCGAGTACGGCCAGACCGCGGTCGACGGGAATGTCGCCTGCACCAGCCGCGACGACGGCATGACCTGCTGGGACGTGCGCTCCGGGCACGGCTTCATGGTCAGTCGCGGCACCTACGAGACCTTCTGATCACCCGCTGAGCGCGACGATCCCGGTCCCGACGGCGAGCACGACGCCGCCCGCGATCGCGAGGATCCCGATCACCTCCATCGGGATCCAGAACACGGAGTGCGGGCCGTGCCGGCCGATCTGGCGCTTCCCGTCCTCCAGCACTTGGTCGACGAGGGCGTGCGCCTCCTCGCGGCTGGACGGTCGGACGTTCCCGATCACGAGCGTCCCCTCGTCAGCGGCACGGGTCAGCCGGGGCTTCTCCACCTCGGCCCAGGCCAGCGACCGCTTCCGCGGGCCGATGATGTTGAGGTACCAGCCGTGGGCGGTGGCGAGCGCCCCGCCGATCGCGATGCCGATCCCCGCGAGCGGCCCGGCCGCCGCCGAGGACTGCAGCACCGACGCGCCCAGCAGCCCGCCGAGCAGCGCCGCGCACAGCGCGATGTAGAGGACCGCCAGGACGCCCCAGCCTCGCCAGATGATCATCGGTGCTCCCCCGTACTCGTGCCGCCGCAGCGGAGCGTGGCGAGGCGGCATCCCCCTGATGCCGCAGGCTCCGAGCCTAGGCCGGGAGCATCCGTGCCGCACTGGGGAGAAGTCCCCATTCCGGGGAGCGGAAGACCGGCATGGCGCCCGGCCGAAGAGAGCTGGAGACGGGATTCGAACCCGCAACCACCTGTTTACAAGACAGGTGCGCTACCGTTGCGCCACTCCAGCGGAAGGGGCCGATCGGATGCCCGACCGGCCCCAGATCCTAGCGAACTCGTCGCCCGCCTCGACCGAGGCTCAGCCCTCGCCGCCGTCGGAGGCCTCGGCGCCGCCCGCGTCGGAGGCCGTCGAGCCGCCCGCGGCCTGCACCGCCGCGAGGAACGCACCCTCGGTGGTCCACTCCCCGAACTGGGTGCCGTCGATCGCGATGTACGGGGTGCCCTTCTGCATCTCCGAGGCGTACGGCTCGGCGACCTGGCGCACCCACGGCTGATAGGTGCGGGAGGTGAGGCAGCCCTGGACGGCCTCGGTGGCGCCGGCCTGCTGGGCGTAGTCCCAGATCTGGTCGTCGGTGAGTCCGGCGGTGCCCTCGGCGGGCTGGTTGGCGAACATCAGCTGCTGGAAGGCCATGGCCGCGTCCGGGTTCTCCTCGTACACGCAGACCATCGCGTTCGCGGCCCGCGACGAGTAGTCACCGGTGGTGGAGGCGGTGTCGAGCATGCGGCGGGGCACCAGGTGGAGGGTGATCGCGTCGTCCTCGACGAGGGCGGCGACGTCCTCTCCGTTGATCTGCTCGAACTGCCCGCAGTAGGGGCACATGAAGTCGAGGTGGAGCTCGACCACGGGGGCGCCGGAGCCCTCCTCCGCACCGAAGCTCAGGTAGGGCTGGTCCTGCGCCATGCCGGCGGGGACAGCCACGGGACCCGCCGGGCGGGTGGTCCGGTAGATCAGGTACCCGGCGCCCGCGACGATCACGAGCGCGGCGACGGTCACCGCGGCGATCACGACGGTGCGCACGGTGCGCTGGCGGCGCAGCTCGGACTCCCGCTGTTTGCGCAGGGCCTCCCGCTGTGCCTCGCGGCGCTCCTGCGCTGACTTCGACGATCCAGACGCGGCCATGTGCTGCTCCTGTGCCTCGTGCCCGAGGCGCTGCTGGGTGACATTTCCGCTCGGAGTGTAACTGCCGGGACCTGGCCGCGGCTGGGTGCGATGGTGCACGTCACGGCGCGGTCAGCGCCGCCACACCGCCACGTCCTCGAGCCGGGGACCGGTGGGGAACGGGAAGTAGTCGACCATCCCCTGCCGGGCGAGGATCGCGGCGATCACGGCACCCAGGAGGAGCAGCAGCAGCCCCAGGAGCACCCCGGTCCACATCCGGTCGGGGGCCGCGGCGTCGAGCATGCGGTGGGCGCCCCGCCTGGTCGTGCCGCTGCCGAGACCGACCCACGTGATCAGCAGGGTGACGCCGAGGGCGATCGCGAAGACGACCCCGTCGGGCGGGGCGGGGCCGCCGCTGAGCAGGGTCCAGGCGGCGTCCATCGCGATCCCCACCAGGAGGCCCAGGATCAACGGGAGCAGCGCCTGCAGGGCGAGCTCGACCAGACCGCGCAGCAGGCCGAAGGGGGCCAGCAGGCCGGCGGTCACGAGCGGTCCGCCGCCGACGGCCCCGCGCAGGCGCTTCTCGGCCACGGAGCGGTGCGAGCGCTCCCAGGTGCGGGCGGTCGCACCGAGCAGGAGCATCAGGGTCAGTGCGACATAGGGGGCGACTGCGGCGAGGCCGACGAGCAGGAGGTGGCCCAGCCAGACCAGCACGGGTCGCCGCGGCGCGGGCGGCAGCGGCGTCGCCCAGCCGTAGGGGCCGGGAGCACCGTAGGGGCTCGGCATCGGCTGCGGCGGCATCGGCTGCGGTGCGCGCTGCGGCTGCGGCTGCGGGACGGGCGCGGTCATCGGCCCGGCGGGGGCTCCCGCCCAGCCCGCCTGCTGCGGCGCCCGCTGCACCGGATGACCTGCCGGACCGCCCAGTCCGACGGGCGGTCCCGCCGGGGGTGCGGCGGCCGGCACGGCCGGCAGCACCTGCGTCGGCGTCGACAGCACCGGCAGCACCTCGGTGACCGGCTCCGCGGGGGTGGCCGTCCGCGGCAGCGTCTCGGTCGCGGCGGGGACGACGGGCAGGACCTGCGTCGGGGAGGAGATCGGGACCTCGTCGGTGCTCTCCTCGGGCACCGGCGCCGTCACGCTGGTGCTCTCCGGATCCTCGGCGGTCCCGTCCCCCGGGGTCCCCGGCAGCGCCTCCGTCATCCCGGCCTCCGCATAGCGCTCGAGATCGAGCTCGGCGAGGGAGGCGAGCAGCTCCTCGGGGGCGGGGCGCTCCGACGGCTCGGAGGTCAGCGCCCGGCGCAGCCACTCCCCCAGCTCGACGGGCGTCCCGTCCACGTCGAGCTCGCCGCGCTCGGCCCGCAGGAAGACCACGTCGGCGCGGCCCGTGCCGTACGGCTCCCGCCCCGTCGCGGCGAAGGCCAGCATCGCCGCCCACGCCCACCAGTCGCCCGCCTCGTCGGTGCGGTCAGAGCGCAGCACCTCCGGGTCGAGGTAGGCGGCCGTGCCCATCACCAGACCCGTCGACGTCAGCCGCGACTCCTCGGCGGCGACGGCGATGCCGAAGTCGATGATCACCGGGTCGAGCCCGTCGCCGTCCGGGTCGAAACCGTCGAGGTCCGCGTCGCCCGCCCCGCGCAGCAGCACGTTGGACGGTTTGAGGTCGCGATGGATCACCCCCGCGCCGTGGATCGCGCGCAGCGACTCCCCGAGCACCAGGCCGATCTCGCGCACCGCCTCCGGGTGCAGCCCGCCGCGCACCCGCACGGCGTCCTCGAGGGTCGGGCCCGGCACGAACTCTGTGACGACGAAGGCGTCGGCGGAGTCGAGCTCCGCGTCGAGGATCCGCACGATGCTGTCGTTGCGGACCCGCTGCTGGGCCGCGACCTCCCGGGCCAGGCGCTCGCGCGCTCGCGGGTCCTCGGCGATCTCGTGGCGCAGTAGCTTGATCGCGACCTCGTGTCCGTCGGCGTCGTGCGCGCGGTAGACGATGCCCATCCCGCCCGTGCCGATGCGGCCGAGGATCTCGTAGCCGGAGTCCTCGGCGAGCGCGACCAGCCGCGGGTCGCGGAGATCTCGTCGGGGCGTGCGGGGGTCGGCCATGTCGGCCATGCTACGGAACCGCCGTCCCGCCCCGGGCACCCTTCACCGCTCCGCCACAGGGCCCCCACCGGCCCGGCGGGACCACGCCCCTCCCCCGGCGGGTGCGCGCCGTGAGACGATCGGGCCCGTCGGCGCGGTGGGCGTCGTCACATCCCGGGCAGCGCCCGGCCGAGAGAGGAAGGGCCCTCATGCGCTCGAACCTGTTCGATGCCTCCAACCAGGAGCGCCAGACCACCGACCGTTGGGCGCTGCAGTCCTCGAAGATGCTGCGCTGCTCGCTGAACCCGCAGGCGCCGGAGATCATCTCCGCCCAGGGCGCGATGGTCGCCTATCAGGGCCAGATGGACTTCTCCTACCAGGGCTCCGGCGGCGGGATGAAGCTGTTGAAGAAGATGGCCACTGGCGAGGGCGGCAACCTGATGCGCACCCGCGGCCAGGGCGAGATCTTCTACGCCCGCCAGGCGGAGGAGATCTTCCTGATCCAGCTCGAGGGCGAGGCCCTGACGCTG
Source organism: Brachybacterium sp. J144 (assembly GCF_036321705.1). Taxonomy (NCBI): domain Bacteria; kingdom Bacillati; phylum Actinomycetota; class Actinomycetes; order Micrococcales; family Dermabacteraceae; genus Brachybacterium; species Brachybacterium sp. J144. The sequence continues at coordinate 168,509 of NZ_JAZDCG010000031.1, read as the reverse complement.
AACACCAAGAACATGCTCGCCTTCGACAGCTCGATCCAGTGGGACATCCGGTCCCTCGGCGGCGCGGGCTTCATGGCCGGCGGCCTGTTCAACCTCCTCCTCCAGGGCCAGGGCATGGTCGCGGTGACCTCCGACGGCCCGCCGATGCTGCTGGACTGCTCCCAGCAGCCCACCTTCGTGGATCCGCAGGCCGCGGTGTGCTGGTCCGCGAACCTGCAGCCGCAGATCAAGAACGACTTCAAGATGGGTTCGCTCATCGGTCGCGGGTCCGGCGAGTCCTTCCAGCTGGGCTTCCATGGCCCGGGCTTCGTGGTGGTGCAGCCCTCCGAGGGTGCGCCGGTGGTCACGGCCGGCTGAACGTCGGCCGCAGCGGCATGCCTACGATGACCCGGTGAGCATCACCGCACCACCGGTCCTGGCCGCCGAGCTGGACGAGCTCGGCGCCGCGGGCCGGCGCCGGGCCGCGACGTCGGCGGCGGCGATGATCGCCGCCGACGTCTCCATCCCCCCACCCCTCGTGGACCCGGTCCCCGTGGTCCTCGACGTCGGCGAGTGGGAGCAGATCTCCGCCGGGCTGATCCAGCGCGCTCGGCTGTTCGACGCGCTCTACTCCGACCTCTACGGCCCCCGCACCGTGCTCGCGACCGACGTCGCCCCAGTCGCCGAGCTCCTCGCCGACCCCGCGTACCTGCGCCCCGCGGTGGGCATCCCCTCACGCGGGAACCACCATCTGTTCCTGCTCTCGACGACCATCGCCCGCACCGCCGAGGGCTCCTGGACGGTGCTCGAGGACGCGGTGGACGTCCCCGGCGGAGCGGGCCTCGCGCTCGAGCTGCGCCGCGTCCTCTCCCGCTGCGCGCCCTCGCTCTACAGCACCACCCCGCTGCGCCGGCTGCACCCGTACTTCGACGGGGTCCGCACCGCCCTGCACCAGCGCACCCGCTCCGGCGGGCGCGTGGGCCGCACCGTCGTGCTGGCCGACGACGCCGACGACCCCGCGCGCGCCTTCGACCACAGCTGGCTCGCGAACCTCCTCGGCGCCCCCCTGGTCTCGGCGGGCGACCTGCGCACGGGCTCGGGCGCCCTCACCCTGCGCCTGCCGGGCGGCGACGAGGACCCGGGCGACACGGTCGACGCCGTGCTGCGCCTGGTGCCCTCGGCGGGATTGGACCCGCTGGACCTCGGCCCGTCCGCGGGCGGCGGGGTCACCGGCCTGCTCGAGGCGGCGCGGAGCGGCGACGTCGAGATCTTCAACCCGCTCGGTGCGGGCCTGCTCGAGAATCCGGCGCTCGCCGCCGCCCTGCCCGACCTGTGCCGGCAGATCCTCCACGAGGACCTGCTGCTGCGTCCCGCCCCCGAGGACCTGCGCGACGGCGGGACCGCCGCCGGCTGGCCGTCGGCCGATCCCGCGGGCGGTGACGGCCTGGTGGACCGGCCCCTCACCCTGCAGATGCTCGTGATCGCCACCGGGGACGGCTACGAGGTGCTCCCCGGCGGCGTCGCCCGCACCGCCGACGCCGGACCCGAGGCGCTCAAGGACGTCTGGGTGGTGCCCGCCGAGACCAGCGTCCCGGGGACCGCCGGGAACCCCGGGGACGAGACGGCCGATCCCGCCCCTCGCGTCCTCCCCGCGATCGACACCGCGGAGGACCCCGCCGGTCTGCTCAGCGCCTACCCGGCGATGACCCGGTCGATCGGCTCGGACCTGTTCTGGTTCGGCCGCTACCTCGAGCGGGTCGACCTCACCGCCCGCATGCTGCGCACCGTGCTGGACACCGTCAACGACCTCTCCTCGGAGCGCTCGCCCTCGGCCCGCCAGACCCAGTCCGTGCTGCTGCGCGCCGTGACCGACGTGACCACGACCTATCCCGGCTTCGCCGCGATCGACGGGGCCTCGCCCTCGGCGATCCGCCGGGAGGTGCGCAGCCTGCTCACCGAGGTCGGGCGCCCCGGTTCGCTCGCGCAGTCCTACGTCGCCCTGGCCCACACCACCCGCACCCTGCGGGACCTGATCACCGATGACGTGTGGCCCGTGATCGCCTCGATGCGAGCCCGTCTCGCGGTCCTGGACGGTCACGACCTGCAGCCCGTCGAGCAGGCGCTCACGGAGGTGGTCGACGGCTGCCTCACGCTGTCCGGCGCCGTCTCCGACTCCATGCCGCGCAATCTGGGCTGGGACCTCACCGAGGCGGGGCGCCGGATCGAGCGCTCGCTCGCGCTGCTCGCCCTGCTCCGGGCGACGCTCGGCCGGCGCCGGCCGCGCGCCGTCGAGACCCGCCTCGCCCGCACCGTCGCCCTGATCACCGAGTCCGGGGCCGCCTACCGCCGCGCCTATCACGCCGCGGTGCGCCCCGAGCTCCTCCTCGAGCTGCTCCTCGCCGACACCACCCTGCCCCGCTCGATCGCCTTCCAGATCGAGCGGCTCTCCGCGGCCCTGGACCGGCTGCCCGAGGGCACCCCCGCCCTCGAGCTGCGGGCGCCGCTGACCTCGCTGCGCACCCGGCTGGCCGGCTGGCATGCCCACGACCTGCTGCAGCCCGCGGAGGACGCCGGGGCCGGTCCCGACGGGACACCGACCCCGCTGCTCACGGAGATCGACGGCGCGATCGCCTCCCTGCGGGAGCTGGCCACCGCCCTCGAGAACCGCTTCTTCCGCCCGTCCGAGTCCACGTCCCGCTGGGGGGTCGACGATGTCTGATCCGCTCCGTCCCGGCACCCTGCCCGAGATCCCCCTCCGCCACGGCGAGGAGGAGCCGGCGCCCGCCGTGGACTACCAGGTCCACCACCTCACCCGGTACCGCTACGCGAAGCCGGTGACCCGCAACGTGGGCCGCGCGCACGTGGAACCGCGCGCGACCCCGCACCAGCGGGTCCTCTCCCACGAGGTGGTCGTGGACCCGGCTCCCGCGCGGCTCACCGCCCACACCGACTTCTACGGCAACTCCTCCACCTATCTGCTCGTCGACCAGCCCCACGAGCAGCTCGACGTGCACTCGCACGCCCTGGTCAGCGTCGCCGATCGGCGCTACCCGGCCGAGCACCTCGACCGCCCCTGGGAGCAGTGCACCCCCGAGCACTGGGGGACGCTGATCCCGGCGGCGAGCATCGACTTCGTCCACGCCTCGCCGCGGATCCCCGCCGGGAGCGCGGCCCGGGAGATCGCGGCGGAGGTCTTCGCCCCGGAGCGCCCCATCGGGGAGGCCCTCGCGCACCTGACCGCGCTGATCCACACCGACTTCACCTACGACGCGGCCGCGACCACCGTCACCTCGACCCTCGCCGAGGTGCTCGCCGCACGGCACGGCGTCTGCCAGGACTTCGCGCACGTCGGCCTCGCCGCGGTCCGAGCCGCCGGTCTCGCCGCACGGTACGTCTCGGGCTACCTGCGCACCGCCCCCTCGACCTCAGGGGCCCTGGGCACCGAGCCGGTCGGGGAGATGATCGGCTCCGCGGCCTCGCACGCGTGGCTGAGCGTGCTCGTGCCGGGGGCCGGCTGGGTGGACGTGGACCCCACCAACCGCACCTTCGTCGACCAGCGCTTCGTGACCACCGCCTGGGGCCGCGACTACGCCGACGTGCCCCCGCTCAAGGGCATCGTCTATGGCCCGCCGGGGGCGACGAGCACCCTCGACGTCGCCGTCGGGGTCGTCCCCCTCTCGGACCCGGCGACCTGAGCGGGGCGGATCCGCCGGAAGTCCCTCCGGAGGGTGCCCCGGGGGTCCTAGCCTGACCACGGAGGATCCGAGCCGTGCCCTCGGCGCGACCCGGATCCGGTCACATCCCCGCCCAGGAGCCCCCATGTCGCACCCCACCTCGAGCCCCGCCCCTGCCCCGGCGGCACAGAGCACCCGGATCCCCGCCCCGAAGGCCCTCGCCGCGTCCCTCGAGGACGCGATGCACGCCAAGGCCACCGCGCCGCTGGACCGCATGTTCCTGCTCGCCCTCTCGGGCGGCGGGTTCATCGCCCTCGGCTTCATCGCCATGATCACCTCGCAGCAGGGCATGGCGGACTGGCCCGTCGGCCTCGCCAAGGTCCTCGGCGGCACCGTCTTCGCCATCGGCCTCGGCCTGGTCGTCATCAGCGGCTCCGACCTGTTCACCGGCACCACCCTGACCTCGATGCCGTGGCTGTCGAAGCGGATCACCACCGCGCAGATGCTCGCCCACTGGGGCATCTCCCTGCTCGGCAACCTGATCGGCGCGGTGACCGTGGCGCTGCTCGTGATGCTCGCCGGCACCCACACCACCAACGGGTCGGCCTGGGGCCTGGTGGTCCTGAACCTCACGCAGGGCAAGCTCTCCCACGACTGGCACCAGGCCTTCGTGCTCGGCGTCCTGGCGAACCTCGCCGTGTGCCTCGCGGTGTGGACCGCGACCGCGGGCACGACAGTGACCGACAAGCTCCTCGCCGTGACCGGCCCGCTCGTCCTGTTCGTCTCGACAGGTTTCGAGCACTCGGTCGCGAACATGTTCCTGCTCCCGATGGGTCTGCTCGTGAAGTACGGCGCGGGCGACGGCTTCTGGGCCGGGGAGGCGGTGCGGGCGGCCGGCGTCGACCGCGGCGACTTCGCCGCGATCACGGTCGGCGCGGTGGTGTGGGACAACCTGATCCCCGTGATCCTGGGCAACATCGTCGGGGGCGCCGTGCTCGTCGGCGCCTACTTCTGGACCATCTACCGCCGCCGGGAGGGCTCCGCCGCCTGAGCCCCGTGTCGCCCCGTGAACGCGTGTGCGCGGACTGGCGTCGCCCCGCTCACACTCCTCCGGGGGAGAGCATTAACGCGTATACAGTGGTGCGGAAATCCTGGCGGTCCGGGGAGACCCTCGCCGCCCTGCAGCCGATCGGCGCCGCCGCGCCACGAGACCGAGGTGCGATGTCCTCCAACCCGCAGCCCTTCCGCCTGGCCGTCGTCGGCGCCGGACCTGCCGGCGTCTACGCCGCCGAGACCCTCCTGCGCACCCAGCAGGTCAAGGACGGCGAGCTCGAGGTCGCGATCGACCTGTTCGACCGCTTCCCGGCCCCCTTCGGCCTGATCCGCTACGGCGTCGCCCCCGATCACCCGCGCATCAAGGGCATCATCACCGCGCTGCACCGCATCCTCGGCCGGGGCGACATCCGCTTCCTCGGCGACGTCGAGTTCGGCACCGACCTGACCGTCGAGGATCTCCGCACCCACTACGACGCGGTCATCTTCGCGACCGGCGCCCTCAAGGACGCGGACCTCGACGTGCCCGGCATCGAGCTCGAGGGCTCCTTCGGCGCGGCCGACTTCGTGGCCTGGTACGACGGCAACCCCGATTACCCCCGCACCTGGGAGCTCGACGCCGAGCACGTCGCCGTGATCGGCAACGGCAACGTCGCCCTCGACGTCGCCCGGGTGCTCGCCAAGAGCGCCGACGAGCTGCTGCGCACCGAGATCCCCGCGAACGTCTACGACGGGCTGAAGGCCGCGTCCACCACCGACGTGCACGTCTTCGGGCGCCGCGGCCCCGCGCAGACCAAGTTCTCCCCGCTCGAGGCGCGCGAGCTCGCGCACCCGAAGGGTCTCCAGGTGGTCATGGACCCGCGCGACCTCGAGCAGATCACCGAGGCCGAGTGGGAGACCATCCGGGCGGACAAGCGCACCGACCAGATCGTGCAGACCTTCGTGGGCTGGACCGAGGAGCAGCAGCGCCGCGAGGCCGCGGGCGAGGCGCCGACGGACGCGCACGGCGGCCCGGTCTCCCGCCGCCTGCACCTGCACTTCTGGCATCGCCCCGTCGAGGTCCTCGGCGAGGACGGAGCCGTCACCGGCATGCGCTTCGAGCGCACCCGCCTCGATGCCGACGGCCGCCTCGAGGGCACCGGCGAGTTCGTCGACTACGAGCTCGGCGCGGTCTACCGAGCGGTCGGCTACCACGGCTCCGAGCTGCCCGGGCTCCCCTACGACGCCGCCCGCGGCGTGGTGGTCAACCGGGCCGGGCGCGTCACCGAGGCCGACGGCACGGTCATCCCCGGCGTGTACGCGAACGGCTGGATCAAGCGCGGACCCGTCGGCCTGATCGGTGCGACCAAGTCCGATGCGATCGAGACCATCACCTGCCTGCTCGAGGACATCGCCGCGGGAACCCTCGCCGCCGCCCCCGAGCGCGAGGCCGATGCGATCCTGTCGGTGCTCGACGAGCGCGGCGTGCAGTACACCACCTGGGACGGCTGGATGGCGCTCGACGAGCACGAGAAGGCCCTCGGCGCCGCGGCCCTCGACGCCGACGGCGAGCCGCGTGCCCGCATCAAGGTCGTGGACCGCGAGGAGATGGTGCGGGTCTCGCGCGACGGCGCTCCGCTGCCCTCGAACGCCTGAGCCGCGCGCAGACGTCGCCGGCATCCCGCCACACAGGGGCCGGAGGTCGGACCGGAGAACCGGTCCCGGCCTCCGGCCCCTGTGTGAATCCCGGAACAGCGCATCCCGGGCACGATCCCTTTCGGGCCCAAGTGCATATAGTGGAATGACCATTCCACAACGAGAGGCACCCTGATGCTCACCGTGACCTATGACCGCTTCGGCGAACCCGCCGATGTCCTCCGCACCGCCGCCGTCGACTCCCCGACCCCGGGTGCCGGCGAGGTTCTGCTGCGGATGCTCCTGAGCCCGATCCACCATCACGACCTGTGGACGATTCGCGGCACCTACGGCGTCCGCCCCGCGCTCCCCTCCGGCGCGGGCAGCGAGGGCGTCGCCGTGGTGGGGGCCCTCGGGGAGGGCGTCGAGGGGCTCGCCGTCGGCGACCGGGTCGCCGCGAGCGCGATCCCCGGTGCCTGGGCGGAGCTCGTCACCGCCCGCGCCTCCTCGCTGATCCCGCTGCCCGCCGAGCTGCCGGACGAGTCCGCCGCCCAGCTCGTGGCCATGCCCTTCAGCGCCGTATCCCTGCTCGAGCACCTCGATCTCGCGCCCGGAGAGGTCCTCGTGCAGAACGCCGCGACCGGGGCCGTCGGCCGCCTCGTCGCCCAGTTCGCCCGAATCCGCGGGATCCGCGTGATCAGCCTCGTGCGGCGCGGCAGCGGCGTCGAGGAGCTCGCCGCGCAAGGCATCGGCGACGTGATCGCGACCGATCGGGAGGACTGGCAGGAGCAGGCGCGCTCCCTGATCGGCGAGGCGCACGTCGCCGCCGGTCTGGACTCGGTCGGCGGGGAGGCGTCGGCCCAGGTGCTCTCGCTGCTCGGTGACGGCGGCCGCCTGGTGGTCTTCGGCGCGATGGGCGGCTCGACCATGGCCCTCCCCTCCGGACCGATCATCTTCCGGAACCTGAGGGTCGAGGGGTTCTGGGGCTCCCGGGTCTCGCAGGAGATGTCCCCCGAGGTGCGGCGCCGCCTCCTCGGCGAGATCCTCTCCGGCCTGCTCTCCGGGGACGTCTCGCTGCCGGTCGCGGGCATCTTCCCGCTGGAGGAGGTCGCTGCCGCCGTCTCGGCCACGCTGACCGCCGGCCGAGGGGGAAAGGTGCTGCTGCGCCCCTGACCCGCGCGGCGCGTCCCGCCCGGGGAGGGCGGGACGCGCGAGGGAGCGCTCAGTCGTCGGACACGGTGACGGTGACGGGGATGTTGCCGCGGGTGGCGTTCGAGTAGGGGCACACCTGATGGGCCGCGTCGGCAAGCGCCTGGGCGGCGTCGTGATCGAGATCGGGGAGCACCACCTCGAGCTCGACGGCGAGCGAGAAACCGCCGGAATCCTCGGAGCCGATGGTCACGCGGGCACCGACGCTCGAGCCGTCGATCGCCGTCTTCTGCGCACGGGCGACGGCCTGCAGCGCGGAGTGGAAGCAGGCGGCGTACCCGGCGGCGAAGAGCTGCTCGGGATTCGCCCCGCCGCCGCTGCCTCCCATGGCGACGGGGATCGCGAGGTCGAAGGCGAGGTCGGAGTCGACCACGTCGACGCGGCCGTCGCGGCCGCCGCCGGTGGCGAGCGCCTCGGTGCTGTAGAGGGGCTTCATGGCAGGTTCTCCTTCAGTCGAGATACGAGAGGGCGGCATCGAGGGCGGCGAGCGCCGACCGCGTGTCCACCCGGGTCATGACCAGGGCGCTGACGAGCAGCGCGACGCAGGTCTCGGCGAGCCGCAGCTGCTCATCGGCCGGCCGGTCGGGGTACCGAGCAGCGGCCCCACGGAAAAATGCGGCGAGGAGCTCGGCACGGTAGGCGCGCACCGCCTCGGCGATGCCGTCGTCCCGGGCGAGGCCCGAGCACGCGGTGTTCACCAGGAGGCAGCCGTCGGGGACGGCGCGGCCGGACGGGTCCGCGAGGATCTCGCGGGCGGAGCGGAAGTACGCCTCGAGGGCACCGGGAGCGACATGCTCCACCTGGAACCCGACGAGCCCGGGGCGCACGACGTGCTCGAGATAGTCCTCCACCGCGGCATCGAACAGGCCGCGCTTGGAGCCGAAGGCGTGGTAGAGGCTGCTGGCGTTGAGGCCGGTGGCCCGCTGGAGCGCCGCGAGGGACGCTCCGTCGAAGCCCTCATGCCAGAAGACGTCGCGCGCGGAGCGCACGGCGTCCTCATGGACGAAACCCGCTTGTCGCCCCATGCCGCTCTCCTCTCCGCAGTGCGCATCGCACGGGAGGTGCGATGCCACGGCCCACACTATACTGGAATGGCTATTCCACAACCCCCCCACCCCCGGAGGCCCTCGTGCTCATCCTCGGTTCCGTCCTGGCCCTCGCCGCGGCCGCGCTCCACGTCGTCATCTTCCGCCTGGAGTCGCTCGCCTGGGGCGGGCCCCAGGCGCAGAAGGTGTTCGGCGCGCAGAGCCCGGAGGAGATCGCCGCGACCCGCGCCCTGGCCTTCAACCAGGGCTTCTACAACCTGTTCCTCGCCGTGCTCGCGGCGCTCGGCGCGGTGCTGGTCCTCGCGGGCGGCGTGACGGTCGGGGCGACGCTGTCGCTCGCGGGGACGGGCTCGATGCTCGCCGCCGCGACCGTGCTGCTGCTGAGCTCCCCCGAGCACCGCGCGGCCGCCGTGAAGCAGGGCGGGCTGCCGCTGCTGGCCGTGCTCGCCACGGTCCTCGGCCTGCTGCTGCGCTGAGGCCGGGGGCCGCGCGGGAGGCCTCAGCGGCGTATCGCGGCCAGGTGGTCGGCGATCCGGTCGACCGCGTCGGCGAGCACATCGGCCTGCGGCAGGGTGACCAGCCGCAGGTGGTCGGGCTCGGGATAGTTGAAGCCGGTGCCGTGGTTGACCAGCAGCTTCTTGGAGCGGAGCAGGTCGTAGGCGAACTGCTCGTCGTCCTCGAGCCGGTACATCTCGCGGTCGATGCGCGGGAACATGTAGAGCGCCCCGGAGGCCTTCACGACGCTCACGCCATCGATCGCGCTGAGTCCCTCGTAGGCGACGTCGCGCTGCTCGCGCAACCGCCCGCCCGGGAGCAGCAGCTCGCCCACGCTCTGATAGCCGCCGAGCGCGGTCGCCACGACGTGCTGTGCCGGGACGTTCGGGCACAGGCGCATGTTCGAGAGCACGTCGAGGCCCTCGATGAAGCTGGTCGCATGCTCCTTCGGACCGTAGAGCGCCATCCAGCCGGCGCGGAATCCCGCCACCCGGTACGCCTTGGACAGGCCGTTGAAGGTGATCGTGAGCAGGTCCGGGGCGAGCTTCGCGACATGGGTGTGGACCGCGTCGTCGTAGAGGATCTTGTCGTAGATCTCGTCGGCCAGGATCATCAGCCCGTGCTTGCGGGCCACCTCGACGATCTCCCGCAGCACATGCTCGGGATAGACGGCGCCGGTGGGGTTGTTGGGGTTGATGACGACGATCGCCTTGGTGCGCGGCGTGACCTTGTCGGCGATGTCGGAGACGTCGGGCCACCACTGCTGCTCCTCGTCGCAGCGGTAGTGCACGGCGCGGCCGCCGGCGAGCGCGATCGAGGCGGTCCACAGCGGGTAGTCGGGCGCGGGCACGAGCACCTCGTCACCGTCGTCGACGAGCGCCTGGCAGGTCATCTGGATCAGCTCGGAGACGCCGTTGCCGAGGTAGATGTCGTCGAGCTCCATGCCCGGCATGCCCTTGGTCTGGTAATACTGCGCGACCGCGCGGCGGGCCGGGAGGATGCCCTTGGAGTCGGAGTAGCCCTGCGCGGTGGGCAGGTTCCGGATCATGTCGACGAGGATCTCGTCGGGCGCCTCGAAGCCGAAGGGCGCGGGGTTGCCGATGTTGAGCTTGAGGATCTTGTGCCCCTCGGCCTCCATGCGGGCTGCCTCGGCGGGGACCGGTCCTCGGATCTCGTAGCACACATCGCGCAGCTTCGAGGACTGGGTGAAGATCATCGGTCGGCTCCTGCCGTCTCGGAGGGGAGAGGCCAGGGTAGCGCCGCAGGAAGCAGGCGCAGCAGGTGCCCGGATGCTGGCGCGCGGGCCGGCCTTGACGCCGAGGCGGAGGGGGTTTACTTTCGAGGCGTAAGTAAATGGTCGGATCGACCAGCGACGGTCCCGATCCCCGACTCCGCCACCCCCTGCAGTCCCCCGATCAGGAAGAGCGCCGATGCCTGCCGATCCCCGCACCCACCGCCTCCACCTCCGCGCGGCCGGGGTGTCCCTCGTGCTCGACACCACCGGCGGCCGCATTCCGGCGGTCCTGCACTGGGGCTCGGACCTCGGCCCCCTCGACGCCTCGGGGCTCTCCGCCCTCTTCGCCGTCACCACCCCCGCGATCTCCAGCAACGGACCGGACGTGCCGCTGCGCACCGGCCTGCTCCCCCAGAACGCCGACGGCTGGCTGGGCCGCCCGGGCCTCACCGGTGCCCGGGACGACGGCTCCGGCACCGCCCCGCGGCTCCGCGTCCTCGGCGTGCGGATCACCGAGGGCGGCGCCGGGCGCGACCTCGTCCCCGGCGCGGACGATGCCGTCGAGACCGGCCCCGCGCTCGTGTGCTTCGATCTCGCCGACGAGGAGCTCCGCCTCGGGGCGCTGCTCGAGGTCGAGCTGCTCCCCTCGGGGCTGGTGCGGGTCCGCGCCGAGGTCACGAACACCGGCTCCGACGCCTACACGGTCCAGCACCTCACCCCGGTGCTGCCGGTCCCGCTGGACGCCGATCAGATCCTCGACTTCGGCGGCCGCTGGACCAAGGAGCGCGCTCCCCAGCGGCGCGCCATGGTCACTGGCACGCACCTGCGCGAGAACCGGCGTGGGCGCACGGGGGCGGATGCCGCACACCTGCTGCACCTGGGGACCTCCGGCTTCGACTTCTCCTCCGGTGAGATCTGGGCCGTGCACACCGCCTTCTCCGGCAACCACCTCCATTTCGCCGAACGGCTCTCCGCGGGCGTGCAGGTGATCGGCGGCGGCGAGCTGCTGCTGCCCGGCGAGGGCCGGCTCGACCCCGGTGCCTCCCTCGCCTCACCGTGGCTGTACGGCGCCCACTCCGCCGCGGGTCTGGACGCGATCGCCCACCGCTTCCACGCCCACCTCCGCGCGCGGGAGGAGCACGGCGGCCTCCCCTATCCCGACACCCGCCGCCCCGTCACCCTCAACGTCTGGGAGGCCGTCTACTTCGACCACGACCTCGCCGTGCTCTCCGAGCTCGCCGACCGCGCCGCGGACCTCGGCGTCGAACGCTTCGTGCTGGACGACGGCTGGTTCGGCTCGCGCCGCGACGACTCCACCGGGCTCGGCGACTGGACCGTCTCGCAGGAGGTCTGGCCGAACGGCCTGGGCCCGCTGATCGATCACGTGACGGGCCTCGGGATGCAGTTCGGGCTGTGGTTCGAGCCGGAGATGATCAGCCCCGACTCCGATCTCGCCCGCGCCCACCCCGACTGGATCATGGCCCCGTCCCCCGAGCGGATGCCGCTGCCCGCCCGGCACCAGCAGGTCCTGAACCTCTCGATCCCCGCGGCGTGGCAGCACGTCCACGACGCGATCGACGCCCTGCTGACCGAGTACGACATCGCGTACATCAAGTGGGACCACAACCGCGACCTCGTCGAGGCCGCGACCCAGGCCACCGGCGCCGCGGCCGTCCATGCGCAGACCCTCGCGCTGTACCGGCTGTGGGACAGCCTCAAGGCCGCTCATCCGGGTCTCGAGATCGAGTCCTGCTCCTCGGGCGGCGCCCGCGTCGACCTCGGCATCCTCGAGCGCGCTGACCGGATCTGGGTCTCCGACTGCATCGACCCGCTCGAGCGCGCGACCATGAACCGCTGGACCGCCCAGCTGGTGCCGCTCGAGCTGATGGGCAGCCACATCGCCTCGGGAGCCTCCCACACCACGGGCCGCCTGCACTCGCTCTCCTTCCGCGCCGCGAGCGCCCTGCTCGGCCATCTCGGCATCGAATGGGATCTGCGCCAGGCGAGCGCCGAGGAGCTCGAGGAGCTGCGCACCTGGATCGCCCGCCACAAGGAGCACCGCGACCTGCTCTTCACGGGCGACCTGGTCCGCGCCGATCGCGGCCAGGACAGCATCTGGATCACCGGGGTGCTCTCCCCCGCCCGCGATCGCGGCCTGTTCACCGTGACCGCCGTCGACACTCCGGACATCGCCCCCGTCGGCGCCCTGCGTCTTCCCGGGCTGGACCCGGAGCGCCCCTACCGGGTGCACCTGCACCGGATCGGCCCGGCGCCCACGGGATACACCTGGCCCGCCTGGGCGCGGCAGGGCGTCGACCCCGCCGCCGACGGCCGCGGCCGCGGCTACGGGCCGCCCGAGCTCATCGACCACGTGGACGTCCCCGGCTCCGTGCTCGTGCGCACGGGCCTCGCCGCCCCCGTCATGGCTCCCGAGACCGCCTTCCTGCTCGAGGTCGAAGCGCTCCCCTCGGGCTCGCCTCGACCCTGACCCCACCGACCCCCACCCACCCCGGAGAGAGGACGACGATGTCCACCATCACCACCGAGGCGGATCCGCCGCGGGGCACCGCCCCGTCGGCCCCCCGCCGACGCCATCGGAAGGACGACACGAAGCTGGCGCTGCTGTTCATCGCGCCCGCCTCGATCGGCCTGCTGGTCTTCCTGGTCTGGCCGCTGCTGACCGGCCTGTACTACTCGTTCACCGAGTACACGACGCTGACCCCGCCGCAGTGGGTGGGCCTGGACAACTACAGTCGGCTGCTCACCGACCCGGTCTTCTGGAACTCGCTGAAGGTGACGGTCTGGTACGTCATCCTCAACATCGGCATCCAGACGATCGTGGCGCTGGTGATCGCCGTGCTCATGCAGCGGCTGACGCAGTCCACCGTGCTGCGCTCCCTGGTGCTCGCCCCGTACCTGGTCTCCAACGTGGTCGCCGCGATCGTGTTCCTGTGGATCCTGGACACCCAGCTGGGCATCGTCAACATCTTCCTGCAGTGGATCGGCTTCGACCCGATCTCCTTCTGGGCCAACGAGACCTGGGTGATCCCGACGGTCGCCCTGGTGAACGTGTGGCGGCACATGGGCTACACCGCGCTGCTGCTCTTCGCGGGCCTGCAGTCGATCCCCGCCCACCTCTACGAGGCCGCGCGCACCGAGGGCGCCGGGGAGGTCGCGATGTTCCGCCGCATCACCCTGCCGCTGCTGCGCCCGATCCTCGCGCTGGTGCTGATCATGACGATCATCGGGTCCTTCCAGGTGTTCGACACCATCTCGGTCACCACCCAGGGCGGCCCCGCCGACGCCTCGAAGGTGCTGCAGATGTACATCTACGAGAACGCCTTCGCCCAGTACGAGTTCGGCTACGCCTCGGCGCTGTCCGTCGCGCTGCTGGTGATCCTCATGGTGATCACCTTCGCGCAGTACTGGATGAGCCGTGCCGGCCAGTCGGACCTGGACTGAGAGGAGAGTGCGATGACCACGACGTCGATGGCGCACCGCCCCCGCCGCGCGATCCCTTGGGGGAAGATCGCGGCCTGGGCCGTGATGGTGATCTTCCTGCTGATCACCCTGTTCCCCTTCTACTGGATGCTGCGCACCGCGCTGTCCAGCAACAACGCCCTGGCCACGGATTCCGCGAGCCTGTTGCCCGTGGGTCTGAACACCGGCGGCTTCGAGCGGGTCTTCGGCCTGCAGGACGTGGAGACCGCGATCTCGCAGGGCGGCTCGGGCGCCTCGATCAACTTCTGGCGCTACCTGCTGAACTCGGTGATCGTGGCGACCACGATCACCGTGGTGCAGACCTTCTCCTGCGCGATGGCGGCCTACGCCTTCTCGCGGCTGCGCTGGCGCGGCCGGGACACGGTGTTCCTGGTCTTCCTCGGCTCGCTGATGATCCCGCAGATCTTCACCCTGCTGCCCAACTTCATCCTCATCAAGAACCTGGGCCTGGTGGACACGCTGCTGGGGATCATGCTGCCCACGCTGTTCATCTCGAGCTTCGCGATCTTCTTCCTGCGCCAGTTCTTCAACAACATCTCCCGCGAGGTGGAGGAGGCGGCGCTGATCGACGGGGCGAGCAAGGCGCGGGTGTTCTTCACCCTGATCCTGCCGATGTCCTCGGCGCCGCTCGCGACGCTCGCGCTGCTGACCTACATGTCGGCCTGGAACGAGTACTTCTGGTCGCTGATGGTCTCCTACACCGACCAGTCCCGGGTGCTCACGGTGGCCCTCGGCGTCTTCCGCGCCCAGGCCCCGGGCACGGGACCGGACTGGTCCGGGCTGATGGCGGCGACCCTGGTCGCGGCCGCGCCCATGCTGATCCTCTTCGCGCTGTTCGCGAAGAAGATCGTGAACTCCATCGGCTTCAGCGGGATCAAATGAGGTGCCCCAGATGACTGCATCGACCCATCACCCGCGCCGCGGCGGCCTGTCCCGTCGGCGCCTGCTCACCGGTTCCGCGGCCCTCGCCGCCGGCGCCGCGGGCACCGTCTCGCTCGCCTCCTGCGGGACGAGCGCCGCCCCGCCCGGAGCCACCGAGATCGACTACTGGCTGTGGGACGCGAACCAGCTGCCCGCCTACTCCGCCGCGATCGACGCCTTCATGGCGCAGAACCCGGACGTCTTCGTCCGCGTCACCCAGCTGGGCTGGGACGACTACTGGACGAAGCTCACCGCGGGCTTCGTCGCGGGTGCCGGCCCCGACGCCTTCGCGGACCATCTGGCCCGCTATCCCGAGTTCGTGAAGCTCGGGGTGATCGCCCCGCTCGACGACCTCGCACCGCTCGCCGAGGTCACCGCCGACCGTTTCCAGGACGGTCTGCAGGAGCTGTGGACCGGGCAGGACGGGAAGCGGTACGGCATCCCCAAGGACTACGACACCATCGCCGTGCTCTACGACAAGAACATGCTCGAGGAGGAGGGGCTGACGGAGGAGGACCTGGCGGGCCTCGACTGGAATCCCGAGGACGGCGGCTCCTTCGAGCGCCTGCTCGCCCGGCTCACGGTCGACGAGAACGGTGTGCGCGGGGACGAGGACGGCTTCGATCCGACGCGCGTGGCGCGCTACGGCCTGGGCGCCGACGCCGGCATCGACTACGTCGGCCAGACCTCCTGGTCGGCCTTCGCGCTCGCCACGGGATGGACCTTCACCGACGCCGACACCTGGGGCACGGCCTTCCACTACGACGACGACCGCTTCGCGGCGACGATGGACTGGTACTTCGGCCTCGTGGACAAGGGCCTCTTCCCGCCCTTCGGCATGTTCGGGGACTCCAGCCCCCTGCAGACCCAGGTGCAGTCGGGCCGGGCCGCCCTGGGGCTGGCGGGCTCGTGGATGATCACCACCTGGGCGAATCTCGAGGGCGTGGACCTCGGGATCGCCCCGCTGCCCACGGGACCGGCCGGCACGCCGATGTCGATGTTCAACGGTCTCGGCGACTCGATCGCTGCGCAGTCGGAGCACCAGGAGGAGGCGGCGCGGCTGATCGCCTTCCTCGCCTCCGACGAGGCGCAGCAGATCATCGGCGACCGCGCCCCGTTCTTCCCCGCGACGGATGTCGGCACCGAGGCGGCCATCGCCTCCTACGCCGAACGGGGCCTGGACGTCACCGCCTTCACCGACCGGGTGGAGGCCGGGGAGACGGGCCTGTACCCGCTGGTGGAGAACTCCGCGGCGATCGCGTCGATCATGCAGCCGGCCTTCGACGAGTGCTGGATGCGGCGGATCGGCGGCGCGGACTTCGCCGCCTACAACGAGCGGGTCAACGCCCTGTTCGGCTGAGGGGACCGCACGGCGTCGCGGTCATCGGGGTCAGGCGGGCACGCCCACGTGCTGCTGGATCGCGATGACCGCGGCGCCGCGCGCCCAGTCGTCGAAGTCGCCGGAGAGCAGCCGGATCACCAGATCCCGCTGGACGGGGTGCACCGCGGCGCGTAGCACCTCCTCGAAGAGCCCGTCGGCCTCGCGCACGAGGTCGACGGTCTCGCCGCCGATGAGCAGCGCCTCGGGATCCAGCACCGCGACCAGCGCGGAGGCGGTCCGGGCGAGGTCGCAGGCGAGATCCGCGACGAGGCGCCGAGCCCCCGGCTCCCCCGCGCGCAGCTGCTCGCGGAGCGCCTCGAGCCCGTCCTCGGGGGTGAGGAGGCCGCGGTGGCGGGCCTCGTCGAGCAGGGCGTCCAGGCGTGCCACCTCCCCGAGGGTGAGGACGGCGCCGTCGGGCCCGACGCGCGCGGGCAGCTGCTCGGTGAGCCCCGCGAGATGGCTGCGCCCCTCGACGAGGCGACCGTCGATCACGCTGCCGATCGCGACGCCCGCGCCGACGGTGAGCACGCAGAAGGAGCGGTAGGCGCGGCCCACCCCGAACCAGTGCAGGCCCTGCACCATCGCGAAGAGGTCGTTCTCGACGGTCACGGGGAGGCCGAGACGCGCCCCGAGGAGCCCGCCGACGTCCACCGGCTCGTCCCAGTGCAGGAGCGAGGACGAGAGCACCGAGCGCCGCCCGGCGACGCGGGCGCCGAGGCTCACCCCCACCCCGATCACCCGCGGATGCGCGGCCATGAGCGCCTCGACCGGGGCGCTGATCGCCGCGAGCAGGTCGTCGGGGCGGGTCGCCGCATGCGGGAGCACGAGCTCCTCGAGCAGGTTGCCGCGCACGGTGGTGACCACGGCGTGGATCTCGTCGGCCGTCGCTTTGACCCCCACGAAGCGGGGCCCGAGGTTCTCCTCGATGTCGAGCGGCTCCTGCGGACGCCCCTTGGCGAGCGGCACCGTGTCCAGCGGGTGCAGGTGCCCGCGCTCGAGCAGATCGCGCGTGACCCGGGTGACGGTCGGCGCCGAGAGGCCGAGGCGCGCGGAGAGGCCGCTGCGGGAGCGGGGCCCGAAGCGCAGCAGGTCCCGGTACACCGCGCGGGCGCTGTCCCCGCCGAGGTCATGGGCGTCCTGCCGCGAGCTGTCCATCCGAGGAGGATATCGGCGCGGAGGTGACCGGCGCCGCCGCCTCTGCCATGCTTTCCGGGAGGACATCACGAGTTCAGGGGGATCGATGAGCGAGACCAGCACGACCGCGCGCCACGAGCAGGACCAGGATCCGGTGGTGGTCTACACCGCCTACGAGATCGACTTCATGCTCGGGCTACGCGACACCGAGAACGGGCGCATCACGCGGGAGCAGATCGGGCTGCGCTCGGCTCCCGAGGAGGCGCGGGAGTTCGTCACGGCGGCGGTGTCCTCGGGGCTGCGCGCCCGCGGCAAGGTCGAGCGCTCCGGCGAGGGGCAGTGGGCGCTCGGCGAGGAGGGCCAGATCGTGGCGACCGCCCTGACCTCCGCGGACCGCTGGCTCGGGATCGCGCTCTCGGAGGGCCCCGCGATGCGGATGGCCTTCGTCGTCAAGGCGGACGGCGCGGTCCTCATGCTCACCCAGGACGAGCTGGACTCCTTCCAGGTCACCGCCCTGCCGGACCCGGCGGTCGTCCCGGACTCGATCGCCGACATCGTCATCGCCTTCCTCGACGACGGGGCCGAGCGCACCGTCTCGCTGCGCCGCACCGACCTCACGGACCCGTCGGACCAGGTGCCGATGATGATGCACGTCGAGCCGAGCGGCGCCTGGCGGCTCGGGCACCTGCCGCTCGACGAGGAGGGGGTCCTGAGCGTCTCCGACCTGCCGCGCGACAAGGTCGCCGCGGCGGTCGCGGCGCTGTGGGACGAGGGCACGAGCGCGGCGCCCGCCAGCTGAGCGGTGTGTTCGCCGCGCCTCAGGGGCGCGCGCGGTCGGCGCGGGAGGCGCGCAGCCGGTCGCGCAGGTCCCGGTAGGCGCGGCGCAGCCGCACGATCAGCCAGATGCCGAGCCCGAGGAGCACGAGGGCGAGCAGCGCCGCGAGCGCGGGCAGCAGGATGGTGAGCAGGCCCATCACCACCGCGGCGACGTCCTCGCCGGTGGAGACCAGCGCATTGCTGACCGGCTCCGGGGAGACGTTGACGACCGCCCGGGCGGTGGCCTTCGCCGAGTGCGCCCCGAAGGCCGTGGCCGCCCCCAGCACGGCCATGACGATCGCGGTGGTGGTGTCCGTCTCGCCGCCGAGCAGGAAGCCGATCGCGCCGCCCGCGATCGGCCGGACCACGGTGTGCAGCTGGTCCCAGAAGGAGTCGAGGAAGGCGATCTTGTCCGCCGCGAGATCGACCACCAGCAGGATCCCGGTGATCACCAGCAGATCGGTGCGCTGCAGGACGCCCGGCACCTGCTCCAGGTCGAACAGCCGCCCGGACAGGCCGAGCAGGAAGATCATGAAGTAGGGACGGATCCCGCTCACCCAGCCGGAGCCGAGGGTCATCATCAGCGCTTCCACGGGCGCTCCTTCCGGGGATGGGGTCGGGTCGCCTCAGCGGCGGGGGTGCCGGGCGAGCTCCCGCTCGTGCAGCTCCCGGCGGAGTCCTCGGACGTCCTCCCCCGTCGGCCGGGAGTAGGACCAGATGTGCCGGTCGAAGGCGGGCATGAGCACGCGCGAGCCGTCGCGCAGGCGCAGCGCCGCGGTGAGCCAGTGCACCGGATGCACCACCCGGGACTCGATCGCGAGGATCTCGTCCCAGGGAACGCGCCGGGAGCGCAGCGCACCGACCACGAGCAGGGAGTCCTCGCCGATCTCGACGCGGGCGCGGGCGGTCGCGATCGCCACCCAGGCGAAGCGCAGTCCGAGCAGGCCCACGATCAGGGCGAGCAGCGCGAGGGTGAGCATGAGAAGGAGCCGGCCGATGTCCGGGGAGTGCCCCTCCGGCACGGTCAGCCAGACGGCGATCACCCCGATCAGCGCCGCGAGGGCGACACCGAGGGCGAGCACCCCGACGGCGCCCCGCAGCAGCGTGTCGCGCGTGGCCGCGGCGGGCAGCAGCGCCCGCACCTGCCCGTTGCCTCCCCCGGTGCGGCGGCGGGGCCCGTCGAGCTGCGCGACCATCCGCTCGACGGTCGCACTGCTGCGCGAGTAGTCGGGCAGTGCCGTGCGCGGGCCCGTCTCGGGGCCGATCTGCCGGGGGATGGTCATGCTCCCAGCGTACGCACAGCGGCCGGGAGCCGCAGGCGTCCGACGGAGTCGTACAGTGCAGGGCATGTCCTCCCCCGGATCCAGCTCCTCGCCCCGCTTCCGCCGCCCCGCCCCGCTGTTCGCCTCCACGGCCGAGGCGATCCCCGGCGAGCCCGATCCGGCGGCGTCGACGGATCTCGCCCACGACTCCGCGGCCGCCCTGCTCGACGGCGTGTTCCACAGCTCCGACCCGGAGGTGGTGGAGCGGGTGCTGCGTCTGGCCGCCGAGGACGGCCTCTCGGATCTCGCCGCCCTCTGGTCGGGATCGCCCGCCACCTCCCTGCCGGGCGCGCTGTGGCGGCTGTACGTGCTGCACACCTGGGTGCGCCAGAGCGGCGAGGACGTGGTGCTCCGGTACCGGGCGGGCTCCCGCACGATCCCCGGGCTGCGCTATCTCTCGGGCTTCGCGGAGCCCCCGGACGTGGAGCAGGTGCAGAGGACGATGGACGACATCCTGCGCGGAGCGTTCACCGGCGACCTGGGGCTCGCGCTGCGCCGCGCCGGGGCGGTCGCGACGCTGGTCGCCCACGGCACCGCCCAGCTGGCCGACGAGGACCCCGACGACCGGCGCACGCGGCAGGCCGAGCGCCTGCTCTCCACCGGCGAGGAGCTGACGGCCGCGGGACGCCAGGCGGAGGCCGGCCACCTGGAGTGAGCCGGCCGCGGCGTGGCGCTCGTCATTCCCCGCGACCTGCGACCCTGCGCCGGGGGCCCACGTGCCCTACGATGGCCGGGCGCCGGGCCGCGGTTGCCCCGGGCTCCAACATTTGCCGCTTCGAGCGGCCTTCGCGCCGACAGGCGCATCCCGGTCCGGCGCCTCAGCTTCACCATCCGTCAGGACCGCCCGTCAGGGCCGTGAGAGCGCCACGGGCGCGAGGAGGGACGAGGATCGGTGGCGTTCTTCGCGCGGCGGATCGAGCGCCCGATGTACGACCTTTTCGGCGAGCTGGCCGAGCTGCTGGTCCAGTCCGCGGACACCCACTCGAAGCTCATCGGCCAGGGGCACCGCGATCGCGTGCGCATCGCGCCGCGCCTGCACGACCAGTCCACGCGCGCCGAGGAGCTCACCCGGCGCATCGCCCAGCGCCTCGCGGAATCCCTGGTCACCCCCTATGAGGCCGAGCTGCTGTACGACCTCGCGCTCACCATGGCCGACACCCTCGACGCGATGGAGCACACCGGCGAGCTGCTCGCCGGGACCCGCGTCGGCACCCTCCCCACGCCGCTGCTGGAAGCCGCCACCGGCATCGAGCGGGCGGCCGAGCTGACCGTCTCCGCCTCGTGGAAGCTGAGCGCGATGAGCGAGATGGGCGACTACTATCCGCAGACCCGCAAGCTCAAGCGCCAGGGCGATCGCCTCGTGCGCCAGGCCCTCGCGGAGCTGTACCGGCGCGGCGGCGCGGTGGGCGAGGTGCTCCCCCTCCACGACGTCGCCCACTCCGTCCGGCGCACCCTCGAGCTGCAGGAGCAGACGGCGCGCATCGTCGACCTGTTGCGCGTGAAGGATTCCTGAGTGAGCCCCCTCCTGTTGAGCCTGGTGGTGCTGATGGCTCTCGTGATGGCCTACTACAACGGCTTCCACGACGCCTCGAACGCCGTCTCCACCGCGATCACCACCCGCTCGCTGCGGGAGTCCACCGCGCTCGGCATGGCCGCGATCCTCAACCTGCTGGGCGCCCTGCTGGGCATGGTGATGATCGGCCTGTCGCTGCCCTGGGCGCTGCACCTGCTCGGCCTCGAGCCGCTCGCCGCGCAGCTGGTGGACGCCCCGGACGTGCTCGCCCTCTGCCTGCTGGCGATCATCACGGCGACCCTCGCCTGGGAGATCCTCACCTGGTGGATGGGCATGCCCTCCTCCACCTGGCACTCGTTCTTCGGCGGGGTGCTCGGGGTCTCGCTCATCGCCGGGTCGTCCGCCCCCTGGGGGCGGTTCGCGGGGATCCTCGCGATCTCCGTGGTGGGGCCGCTGCTGGCGATCGGGATCTCCTACGCGGTGATGCAGGCCCTGCTCGCCCTGATCCGCACCCAGCGGGTCCGGATCGACCACGTGCGCTTCGCGCAGACCGTGACGGCGGGGCTCGTCGCGACCGGGCACGGCATCGCCGACTCGCGCATCCCGCTCGCCGTCGTCGCGATCGTCGTGATCCCCCTCGGTCTGCCGACGGGCGCCTCGCTCGCGCTGATGCTGCCGATCGCCCTCGCGATGGCGGCGGGGACCTTCATGGGCGGGCACCGGATCATCCGCACCATCGGCCGTCGCCTCACGGACCTCTCCGCCTCCCAGGGGCTCGCCGCAGAGTCCACCTCGGCAGGGCTGATGGGGCTCGGTGCGATCGGGCTCGAGTTCCCCATGTCCTCCTCGCACAGCCTCGCCTCGAGCGTGATCGGGGCCGGCGTGGCGATGGGGCCGCGGCAGGTGCGCTGGAACGTCGCCCGGACCATGGTGGGCATCTGGGTGGTGACCCCGATCGCGACGGCGGTGATCGCAGGATCGATCGCCGCGGTCCTGCGCGAGCTGCCCCTGGTCTGAGCTCCCGGCCTGAGCGCGGCCTGCAGGGACGGCCGGTAGGCTGGTCGCGCCCGTTGCCCGAAGGAGGCCCGATGTCCGACGCCGAGTCCACGCCGCCGAACGATCGCCGGCGGCCGTCCTACGGCCTGCCCGGCCCCGCGCAGCCCGGCCCGTCGGCCTCCGCGCCGTCCTTCCACTCGGCCTCCGCGCCCTCCGGCACCCCCGGTCCCGCTGCCCCCGACGGGTGGACCCCGGCCGTCGGACCGGTGACCGGCCCGCTGCCCGCCTCCGCGCCGGGCCCGTCCGCACCCGGTGCCCCGCGCCGTCGCCGCGGACTGTGGCCGTTGATCATCGGGCTGGTGCTGCTCGTGGTGGTCGCCCCGATCGCGACGATCGGCGGGCTGCTCTGGGGCGTCGGCGCCGTGGTCGACGACATCGGCGGCCAGCCGATCCCGATCGAGGCCTCCGGCACCGACGTCGAGCTCGGCTCGGGCCAGATGGTGATGGTCTACGTGCCCGCGGCGGATGTCGCGACGGCGGAGTGCACGGCCGAGTCCGCGACCCCGGGCGCGATCTCGCAGGCCCCGTCCTCGGGCGAGGTCCAGCTCGCCGACGGGACCGTCTACGAGCAGCGCTTCGGCGTGGTCGCGGTCGAGGAGACCACCGCGACCCTCAGCTGCACGGGCACGGAGGGCGCCGTCTACCTCGGCCCCATCGGCGTCTTCGGCGTCGCGGTACCGATGCTCGTGGGCCCGATCATCGGGGTCGTCGCGGGCCTCGTCGGGCTGGTGCTGACCATCGTCGGCATCGTCCTGCTGGTGCGCAGCCGCCGCAGCTGAACGGCGCGTCCCGCCCTCCGGGCCCTCGGCGTCGCGATCCCCGCTCCTGACCTACAGTGGCGCTGCGACCCCCAATGAGGATGGAGTGGTGATGATGCACCCCCGCGCCGGACAGAAGGCTCTTCCCGAGGATCTCGTCGACGTCGACGCCCTGCTCGACGCCTACTACGATCGCCACCCCGATGCGGACGACCCGGACCAGGCGGTGTCCTTCGGGACCTCCGGGCACCGCGGCTCCTCCCTCGACACCCGGTTCACCGAGGACCACATCGCCGCGACCACGCAGGCGATCGTGGAGTACCGCGCAGCGCAGGGCATCCGCGGCCCCCTGTTCGTCGGCCGCGACACCCACGCCCTCTCCCGACCGGCCTTCGACACGGCGCTCGAGGTCCTCGCGGGCAACGAGGTCCCCGTCCTCGTCGACGCCCGCGACGGCTACACCCCCACCCCCGCGGTCTCGCACGCGATCCTGGTGCACAACCGCGGGCGGGCGGCGGAGGATCCGGGCCGGGCCGACGGCATCGTCGTCACCCCCAGCCACAACCCGCCTCGCGACGGCGGCTTCAAGTACAACCCGCCCCACGGCGGCCCCGCGGGGTCCGACGCGACGGGCTGGATCGCCGATCGCGCCAACGCGCTGCTGCGCGGCGGTCTGCGCGAGGTCCGACGGGCGGGGCGGCAGAAGGCGCTCCAGGAGGCGGGCCGCTACGACTTCCTGCACACCTATGTCGAGGACCTGCCCTCGGTCGTGGACCTCGACGCCATCCGTCGCGCGGGCGTGCGGATCGGCGCGGACCCGCTGGGCGGGGCGGCCGTGGACTACTGGGCCGAGATCAGCGAGATGCACGACCTCGACCTCACCGTCGTGAACCCCGAGGTCGACCCCCAGTGGTCCTTCATGACCCTGGACCGGGACGGCAAGATCCGCATGGACTGCTCGAGCCCGTGGGCGATGGCCTCGCTGCTCGAGAAGCGCGATCAGTACGACGTGGCGACCGGCAACGACGCGGACGCGGACCGCCACGGCATCGTCACCCCGGACGCCGGGCTGATGAACCCCAACCACTACCTGGCGACCGCGATCCACTACCTCTTCGGCAACCGCCCCGAGTGGCCCGCCGCCGCGAAGGTCGGCAAGACCCTGGTCTCCTCCCGACTGATCGACCGGGTCGCCGCGTCGCTCGGCCGGGAGCTCTTCGAGGTGCCGGTCGGCTTCAAGTGGTTCGTCCCGGGCCTGATCGACTCCTCGGTCGGCTTCGGCGGGGAGGAGAGCGCGGGCGCGTCCTTCCTGCGCCGCGACGGCTCGGTGTGGACGACCGACAAGGACGGCATCATCCTCGCCCTGCTCGCCTCGGAGATGCTCGCGGTCACCGGCCGCTCCCCGAGCGTGCTCCACGGCGAGCTGGTCGAGCGCTTCGGCGCGAGCGCCTACTCCCGGATCGACGCCCCCGCGGACCGCGCCCAGAAGGCGAAGCTCGCCGCCCTCAGCCCCGAGCAGGTCACCGCGACCGAGCTCGCGGGCGAGTCGATCACCTCGGCGATCACCGAGGCTCCCGCGGGCGGGGCGATCGGCGGGCTCAAGGTCTCCACCGAGTCGGCCTGGTTCGCGGCCCGGCCCTCCGGCACCGAGGACATCTACAAGATCTACGCCGAGTCCTTCCGCGGCGAGGAGCATGTCGCCCAGGTGCTGGAGTCGGCGAAGGAGCTGGTCGACGGCGTCCTCGCCGAGTGACACGCACCACCTTCCGTCAAGGATCGGTCAAGGGGGCGTCAAGATCTCTTCCCTCACACCGGGGTGTCGGCGTCCACATCGGGGTTGCGCCCCCAGGGATTCCTGGGGACGATGCTTACCGGAGGTAAAGGATCCGTACGGTAATATGCTCCGTCGGACCCACCGGGACATCGCCGCACGCAGCTCGGATCTGCGATCAGGGAAGGGGGGATCCACCATGCAGGGACTTCGCGCGCGCCTGTGCGCCGGATCCGCCGCCCTGGTCCTCGCCGTGCCCGCCGCGGCCGCTCCGGGCCTCGCCGATCCGGGCTCCGGACCCGATCGCCCCGCGAACTCGGCCGCCTGCGACGACGGTTCCGTCCCCCCGCCGGAGGCCGTACGCGCGGGCGACGCCGCCCACTGCGCCGATGCGGTCGTGACCGAGCCCGACGTCGAGGAGCCGACGGAGCCGACGGAGCCGACGGAGGACACGGCGACCGAGTCCCCCGAGCCGACGGAGGACACGGCGACCGAGTCCCCCGAGCCGACGGAGCCGGAGCCGACGGAGGACACGGCGACAGCGTCGCCGGACCCGACGCTGCTGCCCGACACCACGTCGCCGACGACGGACGAGGAGCTCACCCCGTCGGCCCCGAGCAGCCCCGCCCCGCCCCAGACGATCGTCCCGGATCCCTCCACCGACGAGGAGGAGACCGAGGAGTCGTCGGCCCCTGAGGAGCCGACCACCGAGGAGCCGACCGAGGATCCGACGGGGACACCCACGAGCACGCCCCCGGACACCACCACTCCCACCGAGGAGCCCACGGCGACGCCGACGGAGGAGCCCACGCCGACCACCCCGGAGACCGATCCGGAGACGGAGCAGCCGGAGACGTCCGACCCGGACGCCGAGCTGCAGCCCGCCCCCGCCCCGGAGACCGAGGAGGAGCCGGAGACCGACGCCCCCCGCACCGTGGAGCAGCCGGACGACACCCCGGACACGGAGGAGCGGT
This sequence comes from Brachybacterium sp. J144, assembly GCF_036321705.1. NCBI lineage: Bacteria > Bacillati > Actinomycetota > Actinomycetes > Micrococcales > Dermabacteraceae > Brachybacterium > Brachybacterium sp. J144. The sequence goes on along the minus strand of NZ_JAZDCG010000031.1, from coordinate 143,058 downwards.
CCCCCGAGCCCCCCGTCGAGGAGCCCTCGAGCACCCCCGGGAGCGCCTCAGCGGCGAGCACGGAGAGCTCCTCGGAGGAGTCCGAGGAGATCGTCGTGGTGCAGGACGAGGATCCCGCCTCCCCGGCCCCGGCGTCGGCCTCCACCGGTCAGGGCGGTGGACCGATCGTGCAGCTGCTGGGCGCGTTCACCGAGAACTCCGACTCGCCCTTCGGCCGCCTGCGGCAGGTGCTGATCGCCGCGCTGGGCATCGGCTTCCTCACCGCCGCCGGCTTCATCGGCGCCACCTGGCGTGGCCGGCAGGTCTCGAGCCTGCGCTCGCGCGGCCGCGAAGGCTGACGCCCGCCCCTCCCGGCCCCGGCCCGCCCCTCAGCCGAGCCGCTCCCGCAGATGCTCGATGATGCCCGGCAGACTGCGCCGCATGTGCCGGATCGTGCGGTCGAAGGCGGCCTGCCCCTCGTACCAGGGGTCCTCCACCGCGATCTCCGTCTCGGGGGCGCCCTCCGGGGCCTTCGGGTCGAAGCGTCGCCACATCACGATCTCGGGCGCGGCCCCTTCCCTCGGCGCCTGCTCGGCCATGCGCCGCAGCGTCTGCGCGTGCTCCGCCGTCATCGGCAGCACCAGGTCCCAGCAGAGCAGCTCGTGCAGGTGGATGGTGCTGGCCGTGTGCTCGAAGGGCCGCGCGTAGCCGGCGCGCTCGAGGGCGAGCTCGGTGCGCTCGTCCATCGGCATCCCCTCGGCCTCCCAGCTGGTGCCCGCCGAGCCGATCTCGACCCGGTCCGCGAGACCTGCCTCCGCGATCGCCTGGCGCAGCATGACCGCCGCGGCCGGGGAGCGGCACACGTTCCCGGTGCACACGGTGAGGACTCGCAGCTTCGACATGCGCACCATTGTGTCAAGCGCCGGGACGTGGCGAGCACCGAATCGTGATGCCCCCTACAATGCTGGGGAACGTGCACCCGGCGCCGTCGCGCCGCGGAGGCGTACGCGCCGCGGCATGAACACCAGGGCACTCGCCCGTGACGATCCCAGGACGGCTCAGGAGGACAGCCATGGCCGACATCATCCGCGCCCAGGAGGACGACTGGTCGCTCGTGCGCGAGATCCGTCTCCGCTCGCTCAGCACCGATCCCGCCGCCTTCGGACAGAGCTGGGAGAAGGAATCGACCTACGACGACTCGGTGTGGCGCCAGCGCGTGCAGGACGCCGCCTGGTTCCTTGCGGTCGACGACGGGCAGCCACTCGCGGTCGTGGCCGTGCGCCACGAGGGCGACTCCCCTGAGAACGAGCGCGAGCTGCAGGCCATGTGGGTCACGCCGAGCTCCCGCAAGAGCGGCCTCGCGCAGCGCCTCGCCGAGGCCGTGTTCAGCTGGGCCAAGGAGGACGGCGCCGACACGGTGACGCTGTACGTCGGCCCGACCAACACCGTCGCGCAGTCGCTCTACACCTCCCTCGGCTTCCAGGACACCGGCGACCGCTGGGAGATCCGCGAGGACGACGCGGACGGCGCCTGGCTGAAGATGGCACGCGGCCTCTGACCGGCCCGCGCCCGTGACCTCCCGCACGCCCGCCCCCCGGGCGCTGCTGCGCGCCCTGTCGGCGCGCGGCGCCTCCGATCGACCGCACTGGGCGTCCCGGCTCGAGGACATCAAGAACGTCACCGTCGGCACCGCGCTGCGCCGGCTCGGCTGGGACCTGCGCCTGCAGCCCTTCCACGGCTACGGCTCGACCGAGCAAGTGCGGGTCCTCGCGAAGGTGCTGTACGCCTCCCCCGGCACCCCCGCCGACTTCCACGACAAGCCCGTGCACGACATGCGCACGATGGCGGTGCGGGGCTGGCGGAACTTCGCGGGGCAGGTCGCGCCGCATCGGACGGTGCACATCCGCCTGGGCGACCACGAGGTGTCGGTGCGGGCGGACCGGTCCGGGATCGTCGACGCCCGCCTCGAGGTGGGCCTCGAGCCCGGCAGCCACCAGGCGGTGCTGTGGACCGTCCCCGGCAACGAGGTCACCGCCGAGGTGACGGTCTTCCCCTCCGACGCGCAGGTGGGGCTGGTCAGCGACATCGACGACACCGTCATGGTGACCTGGCTGCCGCGTCCGCTGCTCGCCTTCTGGAACGCCTTCGTGGTGCACCAGTCCTCCCGCCAGGTGGTCCCGGGGATGCCGATGCTGTACCAGCGGCTCGCCCACCGCTATCCGGCGCTGCCCGTGGTCTATCTGTCGACGGGCGCCTGGAACGTCTTCCCGGTGCTCAAGCGCTTCCTCTACAAGAACGGCTACCCCGACGGCCCGCTGCTGCTGACCGACTGGGGGCCCACCAACACCGGCTTCTTCCGCTCCGGCCCGGAGCACAAGCAGCGCTCCCTCGCCCAGCTCGCGGAGACCTTCCCCGGCGTGCGCTGGCTGCTCATCGGCGATGACGGCCAGCACGACCCGTCGATCTACGCGCAGTTCGCCGCGGACCACCCGGACAGGGTCGAGGCGATCGTCATCCGCCAGCTCACCGAGTCCGAGCAGCTGCTCGCCCACGGCACCCTGCGTCCGCTCGCGGCCCGCTCCCACGACACGGACTCCCCGGCCGACGTGCAGGCGCCCGACGGGCACGGCCTGCTCGAGGGGCTGCGGACGGCGGGCGTCCTGTGACGGCGACGCGTCACGGCGCGGTGACCCTGCGCGAGGCGGGCCCGGCGGACCTCGGGATCCTTCTCGACATCGTGCACCGCGCCTACCGCGCCGAGGGCGGCTGGACGACCGAGGCGCATCTGGTCGCCGGGGCCCGCGCCGACGCCGACGAGATCCGCGAGGCGATCACCGACCAGGCCCATCTGCTGCTGGTCGCGGAGCGCGACAGCGCCGTGGTGGGCTGCTGCTACACCGCCCTGCACGAGGACGGGCGGGGCGCGGAGCTGGGGCTCTTCGCCGTGGCCCCCGACGTCCAGGGCGGCGGGATCGGCCGGGCGCTGCTCGAGGAGCAGGCCCGCCGTCGGGCGGCGCAGGGGCTGGAGATCCTGGACCTGCGCGTCCTGGACTCCCGGCCGGAGCTCGCCGCCTGGTACGCGCGCTGCGGCTTCGCCGACGTCGGCCGCCCGGTGCCTTTCGCGGGGAACGCCGCGGACCTCAAGGTGCCCGGACTGGGCATGCGCGTGATGGTCCGCCCGCTCCCCTGACGGACGGCAGTCCCGCGCTGACCTGCGATGGCCCCCTATGCTGGACGCATGAGCAACGAGGCCTACGTCCCCGCCCAGTACCGGCACGAGCACACCCCCTATCGTCGCGCGGGCCGCTCCGGCCTGCGCCTGTCCCCGATCTCCCTCGGCCTGTGGCAGAACTTCGGCGAGGACCGCGATCCGCGCACCCTCCGCGACATCGTGCGCCGCGCCGTCGACCTCGGCGTCACCCACCTGGACCTCGCCAACAACTACGGCCCGCCGCCGGGCAGCGCCGAGACCCATGTCGGGCGCATCCTCGCCCAGGACTTCGCCCGGCATCGGGACGAGCTGATCGTCTCCACGAAGGCGGGCTACCGCATGTGGGAGGGTCCCTACGGGGACGGCGGCTCGCGCAAGTACCTGCTGAGCTCGCTCGACCAGTCCCTCGAGCGGATGGGGCTGGACTACGTGGACGTCTTCTACCACCACCGCGAGGACCCGGAGACCCCGCTCGAGGAGACGATGGGGGCGCTCCACCAGGCCGTGGTGAGCGGGCGCGCGCTGTACGTGGGTGTCTCCAACTACTCCCCCGAGCGGACCCGGGAGGCCGCCCGGCTGCTCGGCGAGATGGGGACCCCGCTGCTCCTCCACCAGCCCTCCTACTCGATGTTCAACCGGCACGTGGAGAACGGCCTGCTCGAGACGGTCGCGGATCTGGGTGTGGGGCTCGCAGTGTTCTCGCCGCTGCAGCAGGGCCTGCTCACCAACCGCTACATGTCCGGGGTGCCGAAGGGATCGCGGGCCGGCGGCTCCTCCGGCTCCCTCAGCGAGCGCCAGGTCAAGGACCCCGATTACCAGGCGCGTGTGCGGGGCCTCTCCGAGATCGCGCACCAGCGCGGGCAGAGCCTCGCCCAGCTCGCCCTTGCCTGGGCCCTGCGCCACCCGCAGGTCGCGACCGCCCTCGTGGGCGCCTCCTCGGTGCATCAGCTCGAGCAGAACATCCAGACGCTCGACAACCCCTCCTTCACCTCGGAGGAGCTGGCCCGCATCGACGAGTTCGCCGTCGACGGCACCGGACGCTGACGGCCGGGCTTGCGCCGCCCCTCGCCCGCTTTTCGGGGTTACTCATTGGTAGCGGCGTCTGAGGGAGCATGATCGCCCGAATATGCTCCCTCAGGCGCCGTAACGCCTGGCAGCATGCGCGCCACTCCCCTCCCGCCCCGAGTCCTCCTCCCCCGCGCGCAGTGGGTCGAGCTCGGGGTCTCCGCGCGGCGGCTGCGCGGGCCGGAGCTGCAGAGCCCGCTCACCGGCTTCCACACGCCCGCCGCGGACCCCGCCAGCCTCGATCGCATCCTCGCGGTGCTGCAGCGGGAGATCCTGCCGGACGCGGTCGCGAGTCACTCGACCGCGGCACTCCTGCGCGGGATCCCCATGCCGTGGTGGCTCGACGGCGGCGTGTGCCGACTGGGTGAGCCGGATGCGACGGGTCGCCTCCCGGCCCCGGTACCGAGCAGACTCCCGGAAGCGGAGTCGCCGTCCCCGCCACCGCCGATCCACTGCCGCGTTCCCGGGGACTCTCGGCGTCAGGCCGGCGAGTTCGTGACGGTGCACCGCATGCCGCCCGCTCGGACCATCACCGTCCGCGGCCTGCGGGTCTCGCATCCGGTGGTGTGCCTGGTCGAGCTCGCGTCCGTCCTGCCGCACAATGACCTGGTCATTGCCCTGGACCACCTCCTCGGCCCGCGCAGCCGCTACCGGGGGCTCGACGTGGCACGGATCGAGGAGCGTCTGGACGAGTGCCGCGGAGCCCATGGCATCCCCGCCGTGCGCGCGGCACTGCGCGATGCTCGCCCCGGGGTGGAGTCACCGGGCGAGACCCGGGCGCGGCTGCTGGTGATGCGCGCCGGCTTCCCCGAGCCCGTGCCGAACCTCCCCGTGCTCGATCCGGACAACGGCGCGATGCGCCGCCTCGACCTCGCCTGGGAAGGGGCGCTGATCGGGGCGGAGTACGACGGCGACTACCACCGGCGCGGCCACGACAAGGACCGTCGCGGCATCTCGCAGTGGCGGGCGGATCACGCCCGGCGGGAGTCCCTCGTCTCCCTCGGGTGGACGCTGCCCTTCCTCAACGCCGACGACATCGCGGCGCCCGGCCGCTTCCTGTCGACGCTCCGCCGCGCCTTCGTGTCCCGGGGGCTGGACGCCCCACCCGAGAGCCGCTGGTCGGGCCGCCCCGGCCGGGAACTCGGTCGGACGTCGCGTCCCCCGACGGACCCGCCCGGGGCGGGCCGGATGCGTTACGGCGCCTGAGGGAGCATGTTCCGCTGAACATGCTCCCTCAGGTACCGCTACCCGCCGGTAACCGAGCCGGACCGGGGTGGGGCGGGGTGGCGTGGCGGGTGCCCGGGGCGGGGCTACGGGCGGGGTGGCGGCTCAGCCGGTGTTCTTGAGGCCGGCGGCCACGCCGTTGATGGTGGTGAGCAGGGCCCGCTGCAGCTCGGGGTCGGGCTCCTCGCCGGCCGCCGCGGCGGCGCGCACGCGCTGCAGCATCGCGACCTGCATGTAGGAGATCGGGTCGAGGTAGCGGTCGCGCACGGCGAGGGTGCGCTTGAGGACCGGCTGCCCGTCGAGCAGCTCGAGCACGCCCGTGAGCCGCTCGATCTCCGCGACCGAGAGCTCGTACTCCTCCTTGATGCGGTCGAACAGCGGCCACAGTCGCTCGGGCACGAGGGAGTGCACGTAGTGCGCGGCGATCTGCAGGTCGGTCTTCGCCAGCTGCATCTCCACGTTGCTGATGAGGCTGCGGAAGAAGTGCCAGTGCTTGAGCATCTCGTGGAGGTCCGGCTCGAGGCCGGCCTCGCGCGCGGCCTTCAGGCCGGAGCCCGCCCCGAACCAGCCGGGCACGATCTGGCGCGACTGGGTCCAGCCGAACACCCACGGGATGGCGCGCAGGCCGTCGAGGCCCTTGTCCGAGGTGGCGCGCTTCGAGGGCCGCGAACCGATGTTGAGGTCGCCGAGCTGCTCGACGGGGGTCGAGGTCACGAAGTACTCGGGCAGGTCGGGATCGTCCGCGAGGGTGCGGTAGCGGGCGAAGGCCGCGTCCGAGACCTTCTCCATCACGCCGCCGAAGCGCTCGAGCTGCTCGGGGCTGGTGCGCGGCGCGGTGTGCAGCGCGGAGCCCTCGATGACGGCCGAGAGCGACAGGTCCAGGTTCTCCCGCGCGAGCGTGGGGAGCATGTACTTGTCGGAGATGACCTCGCCCTGCTCGGTGAACTTGATCTCGCCCTCGAGCACGCCGTAGGGCTGCGCGAGGATCGCATCGTAGGTGGGGCCGCCGCCGCGTCCCACGGAGCCGCCGCGGCCGTGGAACAGCCGCAGGGTCACGCCGTGGCGGGCCGCGACGTCGCGCAGCCGACGCTGGCCCTGGTGGATCTCCCACTGGCTGGTGATGACACCGGCGTCCTTGTTGCCGTCGGAGTAGCCGAGCATGACCTCCTGGCGGTTGCCGCGCAGGCGCACGATCTCCCGGTAGGAGGGGTCGGCGAACAGCGCCTCGAGGATCTCGTCGGCGTGGCGCAGCTCGGCGACTTCCTCGAGCAGCGGGACGAAGCCGATGTCGGCCCGGTTCTCCTCCGCGCCGGGACCGCCGGCGAGGGTGACCAGGCCCGCCTCGCGGGCGAGGAGCGCGGCGGCGAGGACGTCGTCGGCGCCGTGGGTCATCGAGATGATGTACGTCTCGATGGCGCTGCGGCCGTACCGGCGGTGGGCATCGCGGATCTCGCCGAACACCCGATAGGTGGTGCGGGTGGCGTCGTCGAGGAGCGAGGGGTCCTCGCTGATCGAGGTGCCGACCAGCGGCCGACGGCTCGCCAGCTCGGCGCCGAGCACCTCGGTGCGCTCCGCGCGGCTGAGCTCGTCGTAGGGGCGGTCCAGCTCGCCGACGCGGTCGAAGAGCCGGGCGAGCACGTGGTGGTGCTTCTCGGAATGCTCGCGGATGTCGAGCGTCGCGAGGTTCAGCCCGGAGCCGGCGAGCACCTGCTGGGCGATGGCGACAGCCCCGTCGGCGACCCGATGAGCGCCGTGGCGGCGCAGCGACTCGCGCAGCACGTCGAAGTCGCCGAGCAGTTCCTCGCCGTCGCGGTAGTCCTGCCCGGGCACGTGCGCCTCGCCGCTGCGTACCCGATCCCGGGTGGCGCGGAGCTTGGCGCGCATGGTGCCGAGCTTGAGGCGGTAGGGCTCCTGGTCGAAGAGCTCCTGCTGGGTCTCGTCGACCTCGGACTCGAAAGCGAGGTCCGCGGCGATGGACCCGCGCAGCTCCGCGTCCTCGCCGGCCAGGGCGCTGGAGATCGACAGGTCCGCGATCAGCTCCCCGACCATCTCGATGGCGATGTCGATCGCGGCCTCGGACTGCAGCTGCAGCACCTCGCGCGTCACCTCGGCGGTGACGAAGGGGTTGCCGTCGCGGTCGCCGCCGATCCACGAGCCGAAGCGCAGCGGCACCTGGCGCTCGGTGAGGTCGGCGCCCTTGGCCCGCAGCTCCTCGCGCAGGTCGTCGAGGAAGCCGGGCATCGTGTGCAGGTAGAGCTGGCGCAGGTAGTAGAGAGCGTTGCGCGCCTCGTCCTGCGGGGTGGGGCGGGTGCGCCGCAGCTCGTCGGTCAGCCACAGCGCCTCGATCGCCTCGGACAGCAGGTGGTCCTGGCGGCGGCGCTCGACCGTCCCCTCCTCGGTCTCGGTGGCGAGGAGGTCGGAGATGCGGCGCAGCTTGGTCAGCACGGCGCGGCGGCTGGCCTCGGTGGGGTGCGCCGTGAACACGAGGCGCACGTCGAGGGAGTCGACGGCCTTCTGCAGCCCGTCGGCCCCGACCTTCTCCACGACGCCCTCGACGGCGCGCGGCACCCACGACTCGGCGGCGGGCCGCTCCTGCAGCGCGCGCACCCGGTAGACCTGCTCGGCCGCATTGGCCAGCAGGAAGTACTGGGTGAAGGCGCGGGTGAGGGCGGTGGCCTGCTCGAGGGGCAGCTCCGCGAGGCGGGCCTGCACGTCGCGGGCGCTCGCGGTGGTGTCCTCGGACTTCGCGGACTTGGTCAGCTGGCGCACCTGCTCCACGAGCTCGAGCAGCTCGGGGCCGTGCTGGTCCGCGAGCGTGCGGCCCAGCAGGGTGGACAGCCGGCGCACGCTCGCACGGAGCGGGGCGTCGATATGGGGATCGTCGCCGACGACGGGGAACTCGCTGGTCAGCGTCGGCACGACGAGGGCGTCGTATTCGGGCACGGGGCCTCCTGGGAGTCGGCGCCGAACGACGGCCGCCGACAGCGAAGGGCGACCGCGTCGGCGCGGGACGAACGGGCCTAGGGTACAGGGGGCGGATCGCGGGACCCCGCACCGATCGCGGAGCGGACGCAGCGGTGGAATACTGCAGGTCGCCCCCGCGCCATCGCGCCCGAGCTGTTGGAGGAACCGGATGACCCCGCGACGCGACACGGTCCAGCTGCCGATGATGCAGCCGCTGCGGCGGCCCTCGATCATCGACCAGGTCGAGCTGGAGCTGCGCAACGCCATCTACTACGGCGACCTCCGCCCCGGTGACGGGATCCCCGAGGTGCAGGTGTCCAAGCAGATGGGCATCTCCCGCTCCTCGCTGCGCGAGGCCTGCCAGCGCCTGGTGCGCGACGGCCTGCTCACCCAGTTCCCGGGCCGCGGCCTGTTCGTCACCCGCATGGACCCCGAGACGATGTCGGAGTTCATCGACTACCGCCTGGGCATCGAGATGCAGGCGGCCACGATCGTCGCCGATCGCGCCGCGCAGCTGCGGGCCGACGGGGACGAGGACGGGGTTCGCGAGCTGCTCGCGCCGCTCCGCGAGTGCGCGGCCCGCAGCGCGGCCTCCCTCGCGGCCGAGGAGGTCATCGAGGCGGGGAACGCCGATCTGGACCTCCACCAGCAGCTCGCGGAGATCGCCCGGAACCGTTTCCTCGCCTCCGCCATGAGCACGATCGTGATCCTCACCCGGATGGGCTCCTTCTCGGATCCGCTCGGCTTCGGGGTCCGCGCCGATCTCCCCGAGAAGCACGACGAGCTGCTCGAGGCCCTCGCCGCGGGCGACGACTCGCGGGCCCGAGCGCTGCTGCGTCTCTCCCTGCGGGAGCTCGCCCATCGCCTGCTGACCGGCGAGGGCACCGAGGTGCTGCGCGACCCGGAGCTGCGGGAGAGCACGGGCCCGGAGTGGTCCCCGCTGTCCGAGGACGGCTGAGCACCCGGCGGCCCTGGAACGCGAACAGCCCCCGGCGGGAGGACCCTGCCGGGGGCTGTCTGCTGCGGCGGAGACGAGAGGATTTGAACCTCCGAGGCGGTTTATCACCACCTACTCCCTTAGCAGGGGAGCGCATTCGGCCGCTCTGCCACGTCTCCTGGCGCTGCGCTCGCACGCAGCACGCCGATACAGCATACGGGCTGGCGCGGAGTGCGCCAAAGCGAGCCCGGGCGGATCACGTCACACCCGGCCGCTCACCCGTCGGCCGTGAGCCCGAGGCGCTTTTGCAGCAGCGCGATGTGCGAGGGGGTGCCGACGCGGTACTTCACCAGGGTGAGGATCCCGTCGGCGTCGACGGCGAAGGTCGAGCGGATCACGCCCTCGACGACCTTCCCGTACATGTTCTTCTCGCCCCAGGCGCCGTAGGCCGCCATGGTCTCGTGGCTCTCGTCGCCGGCGAGCGTGTAGGGCAGGCCCTGCTCCGCCACGAAGCGGTCCAGCTCCGGCACCGGATCCGGGGAGATGCCGACGACGCGGTAGCCGGCATCGGCGAACATCTCGTGGTGGTCGCGCAGGTCGCAGGCCTGCCGGGTGCACAGGGAGGTGTTCGCGGCGGGGTAGAACCACAGCAGCGCGGGAGCGCCGCGGAGGTCGGCGAGGCTCACCCGGCCGCCGCCGGCGGTGGGCAGGTCGAAGTCGGGGGCGGGGTCGCCGACGGCGAGCGTCACGTTCTCGGTCATGTCTCTCCTGAGGGCGGGGTCAGCGGCCGAGGCCGAGCAGGTGCTCGAGCACGCGCGGCACGCCCCGCTCGTCGTTGCCGGGGGCGATGTAGCGGGCGAGCTCGGTGATGCCGGGGTGGGCGTCGGCCATCGCGAAGGACCAGTCGGCGGTCGCGTACAGGCCGGTGTCGTTGAGGTAGTCGCCGAAGACGGCGGTCTGGGCCGGGGTCACGTCGAGCGCGGCCTGCAGGGCCCGGACTCCGCGGCCCTTGTCGACCGTCGGGCTCATGACGTCGATCCAGTGCCGCCCGGAGACGACCACCTGCTCGCTCACGGTGAAGCGGTCGAAGGCGGGGGCGGTCGCCTCGGCGTCGACCGCGTCGAAGACGGCGAGCTTGAGCGTGGGCCCCTCGACGGCGGTGAGGTCGGGGACGGAGGTGAGGCGGTGGTAGTAGGTGCGCGCCTCGGTGAGGAAGTGCTCGTCCTCGGCCTCGACGTAGGCGCTCTCGACCCCGCAGCGGACCAGGCCCAGCCCGGCGCCGTCGGCGTTCAGGGCGCGCACGAGCTCGATGACCTCGGCGGTGGTCCCCTCCCCCACCGGCGTCGTCTCGACCACCTCGCCCTGGTGCAGGACCAGGGTGCCGTTCTCCGCGATGTAGCTGGGCACGCCCTCGCGGCCGCTGGCCGGATCGGGGCCGAACATGGCCTGGAGCGTCGCGAGCTGGCGGCCGCTCGCGGGGACGAAGGCGATGCCTCGCTCCCGCAGCGTCCCCATCAGCTCCCAGAATCCCGCGGGCAGCTCGCCGTCGGGGGTGAGGAGCGTGCCGTCCATGTCGCTGACCACCAGGCGGAGGTCGGCGGCCCCGGCCGGGATCTCGTCCCAGGGGCGGGCGGCGGTCGCGGGGCTCGTGATCATGGGGTCCTCTCCGAGGGGGCGGGGTCGGAGACGATGCTAGCCGGGTCAGCAGGCCTCAGGCGGGGTCCCCCAGGCGTGCTCGACCATCTCCCGCAGCACATCCTGGTCGACGTCCTCGAGCTTCTTCACCCAGAGACAGGCCTTCCCGAGGCGGTGCTTTCCCAGGCGTGCGAGCAGCTCCTCGGCGCGCGGGGTGCCGGTGAGCCCGTAGAGGGAGAGGTCGGAGGAGCGGGGGCTGAAGCCGAGGTGGAAGGTGTCGCCCTCGCGTCCGCTCGCGTAGCGGTAGTGGACCTCGCCGAAGCCGATCATGCTCGGGCCCCACATCACGGCCTCGGCGCCGCCGGTCGCCGCGCGGAACAGCTCGAGCAGCACGAGGCCCTCCTCGTGGCGGCGCCCGGTCACGGTCTCCAGGTACTCCTCGGGGGTCACCGTGGTGGCGTGGGTCTTGATGTCCTTCGCACCGACGCCGGTGTTCCCCGCGGTCACGCTCGCCCCACGGGTGTCCGGGGCGGGCGGGTTCTGCAGGCTCTCCCCGTGGGCGGCGAGCGCCGACTGGATCCGTCGGCCGGAGGCGGGGCCGACGCCGTGCAGTGCGGCGAGGGTCGTCCAGTCCTTGCCGGCCAGGTCGCCGAGGGTGCGGAGCCCCTGCTCGGCGAGGGCGCGGGGGGCGGGCGAGCCCACGCCCGGGAGCTCGGCGAGCGGGGTGCTGAGCGGTGCGTCGGTGGCGGTCATGGGGTGAGGGTACCGGCGGGGTCCACCGCGCGGGCGCGTCCAGTCGTGCCGCGGGGCACGAAGGTGGTGGGCAGGCCGATGCGGGTGCGCACGGGATCCTCGCGCCGGGGTCTCGTCGCGTCGTCGTGGAGCAGGTCCACGGCGGTCACGCCCATGTCGTAGCGGGGCACCTGCACCGTGGACAGTCCGGGATGGAGCAGGGAGGAGAAGGGGATGTCGTCCCAGCCCACGACCGAGAGCTCCCCGGGGACGTCGACCCCGAAGCCCGCGAGCCGCTCGAGCAGGGCCAGGGCCATGAGGTCGTTGTAGACGAGCACCGCCGTGACGTCGCTGAGCAGCACCGCCTCGGCGCCGCGGCGGCCGCCGTCGACGTCGGGGGTGAAGGCGCCGATGTCCGTCCAGTCCATCCCGGCGGCCGCGCACTGCTCGGCGATCACCTCGCGGCGCACCGCGTCGGAGCGGCTCGCGGGCGGGCCGCCGACGTACCCGATGCGGGTGTGCCCGGTGCGGCGCAGGTGGCGGAGCGCGGTGGGGATGCCGGGCAGCGGATCGGCGTAGACCCCCGAGAGGTCCGGGGAGATGCGGTTGACCAGGCTCAGCGGGGTGAGGGAGACGGCCTCGCGCAGGGACGTCTCGTCCATCCGGCTCGAGCAGAGGACAATCCCGTCGACCTGGGCGGCGAGGGTCCGCACCAGGGGCAGCTCCCCCTCCGGGGCCTCCCCCGCGTCGGTGATCAGCAGCTGGGTGCCGAGCTCGTGAGCCCGCGCCTGCGCCCCCTTGAGGACGGCGGCGAAGAAGGGGTTCTCGAGGTCGGGGACGATCACGCCGTACACGCCCGTGCGCCCGGTGATGAGGGCGCGGGCGCTGCGGTTGGGCCGGTAGCCGAGGGCCGACGCCGCGGCGAGGATCCGCTCGCGGGTGGCCTCGCCGACGAGCTCGGGGCGCTGGAAGGCGCGGGAGCAGGTCGCGACGGAGACGTCGGCGCGCTCGGCGACGTCCCGCAGGGTCACGGACATGCCCACCTCCCCACTGCAACAATTGCATGATCCCGGTGCGAATCCGGCGTGGGCCGACTCTTCCATGCAGGCCGAAGATATGCAATCGTTTCCGGCAAGCGAATTCCCAGGGCGAAGGCGCCGAGAGGAGCACCATGAGAGCGCTGCGCGTGCGAGCACCGGGCGAGGTCCAGGTCGAGGAGGTCCCCGACCCCGTCCCGGCGGCGGGCGAGGCCCTGCTGCGCATCCTCTACGCCGGGATCTGCGGCTCCGACCTCCAGGTCCTGCGCGGCACGCAGCCCTTCGCGAGCTACCCGCGCGTCCCCGGCCACGAGTTCTCCGCCGAGATCGTGCGCATCGAGGGAGATCCGGGCGGCTTCGCCCCGGGCGACGTGGTCACCGGCGTCCCCTACCTGCAGGACGGCACCTGCTACTCGTGCCGCCGAGGGCTGATCAACGCCTGCGTGCACAACGAGACCCTGGGCGTGCACCGCGACGGCGCCTTCCAGGAGCTGATCACCCTGCCCGTCGACCGGCTCCACGCCGCCCGCGGCCTCGACCCCCGCGACCTCGCGCTGGTGGAGCCCTTCTCGATCGGCCACCATGCCGTGCGCCGGGCGGGGGTGCGCGAGGGCGAGCGGGTGCTGGTCCTCGGCTCCGGGACGATCGGCCAGCTCACCCTGCTGTCCGCGCGGACGCACGGGGCGCGGGTCTGGAGCGCCGACATCCTCCCGGACCGCCTCGAGCTCGCCGCCTCCCTCGGCGCCGAGGGCACCGCGGATCTCCGCACGGAGGAGATCCCCGACCTCGTCGCCCGCGCCACCGACGGGGACGGCTTCGACGTGGTGCTCGAGGCGACCGGCCTCCCGGTCTCCTTCCTCGGCGCGATCGAGGCCGCCGCCGTCGGCGCCCGGCTGGTGCTCATCGGCAACGGCACCCGCGAGGTCACCTTCAATCAGTCCGCGCTGATCAAGAAGGAGCTGGACGTGCTCGGCTCCCGCAACAGCCGCCATGTCTTCCCGGAGTTGATCGAGCTGATCGCCGGCGGCGCCGTGGACGTCTCCCCGCTGCGCACCCGCACGGTCCCGCTCGCCGAGGCGCCCGCCGTGCTGCGCGCGGCCGCCGAGGGCGCCACGGCCGACCTCAAGATCCTGCTTGACCTGACCCGCTGACCCCACCCCGCACAGACCCCACCTCAGACCCCTTCTGATCGGAGAGATCCATGACCCTGCGCACCGACGCGCTCGAGGCCGACATCCACTACGACGGCGCCGTCCGCTCCCTGCACGTGCGCGCCGCCGCCGCGGACGCGCTCGCCCCCTTCGAGGGCGAGATCCGCCCCGACGGCGAGGCCCATCTGCTCGAGGGCCCGCTCAGTACCGCCAACGCGAAGGCCCTGCAGGACGCCTTCGAGGTGCTGCGCCCGCAGCTGATCAGCCGCCACCGCACCTCGGTCGGGACCGGCGACCGCATCGGCCTGGCCGGTCCCGGGCAGGCAGCGGCCTTCGCCGCCCACGGCCAGGGGGTCATGCCGGTGCTGGCCCAGCAGTCGATCCGCGAGATGGACCGTCTGGGCCGCTCGGCCCGGACCGTCATGGACGAGGCGGTCTTCGGCCTGCTCGAGGCCGGCTGGGAGGGCGGCTTCGGCGCGGACTGCGACCACATCAAGACCACCGAGGGCATCGACCGCGGCCTCGAGGCCGGATTCGTCATGTTCACGCTCGATCCGGGCGATCACGTCGCCGACGTCACCGGCGGCGTCACCGCGGCGGACGCCGCCTCCCTGCCCTGGGACGCCCTCGAGGACACCCTCGAGCAGACGCTCGCCCGCTACGCCGGCCTCACCCTCGACGTCGGCCACTCGCAGATCGAGGTCACCGAGCAGGACGTGATCACCGCGACCGTGAAGTACGGGGCGGCGGTCGCCGAGGCGATCCGTCTGTACCGCCACGCCATGGAGAACGCCCGTCACGAGATCGAGATCGAGTTCGCGGTCGACGAGACGGCCTGGCTGACCACCTTCTTCGAGCACTTCTACCTGGCCACCGAGCTCAAGCGCCTCGGGGCGAGCTGGTTCAGCTTCGCCCCGCGCTACGTGGACGGCTTCGAGAAGGGCCTGGACTTCCTCGGCGATGCCGAGGAGCTGCGCCGGAACCTCGAGGCCCATCACGCGATCTCCGAGCAGTTCGGCGGCTACCGCATCTCGCTGCACTCGGGCTCGGACAAGTTCTCGATCTACCCGCTGTGCGTCGAGGCGACGCAGGGCCACGTGCATCTGAAGACCTCCGGCACCAGCTACCTGTGCGCCCTCGAGGTCATCGCCGTCCACGACCCGGAGCTGTTCGCCACGATCTGGGAGATCTCCCGCGCCTCCTACGTGAAGGCCCGCGCGAGCTACCAGGTCTCCGCGCACGAGGACCGCACCCCCACCACCCTCGAGGGGGTCGACCTCACCGAGCTGATCCGCTCGGACGATGCCCGGCAGATCCTCCACGTCGGCTACGGCGACTCCCTCAACGGCGCACTGCCCTCCGGCGAGTCGATCCACGACCGCTTCGTGCGGGTCGTCGCCGCCCACCAGGAGGAGCACACCGCGGTGGTCGCCGAGCACATCGGCCGCCACCTGGCGCCCTTCAGCGCCGGCACCGGAGCCCGAGCCTGAGGTCCGCCTCGGTGCGGGGTCAGCGGTGCGCGTCGAGCGCCCGCACCCCGCGCCAGGCGGCGGGGAGCAGCACCGCGGCGATCGCGGCCTTCACCACGCCACCGGGCAGGAAGGGCCACAGGCCCGCGGCGAGCACCGAGCCGAGCGTGATCTCCACACCCATCACCGAGTGCAGGATCATCGCGAGGTACGGGACGCCGACCAGGAAGGGCACCGCGCTCGCGGCGAGGAAGCCGGCCAGCGCCATCAGCGGCCGACGATCCCATGCCCGCTCCGCGAACCAGCCGGCCACGAAGGCGGCGGGCACGAATCCCAGCGCGAAGCCGAAGCTCGGGGCGAGGAGCATGGCGGGCCCGCCGGAGAACTCGGCGAAGACCGGCGCGCCCGCGAGGCCGACCAGCAGGTAGGCGAGCATCGAGAGGGCGCCCCGACGGGAGCCGAGGGACGCGCCGACGAGGATCACGCCGAGGGTCTGCCCGGTGATCGGCACGAGCGGCAGCGGGATCGTCACCTGCGCGAGCGCGGCGAGCACGACGACGCCGGCGAGGATCAGCCCCGCATCGGTCAGCAGGGTTCGGTGCGCGGGCAGCGCATCGGCCAGGACGGGGCGGCGGGCCGGGACGGCGATCGCAGACATGGGGCTCCTCGGGACGGCGGGCGGAAGCGCCCAGCGTAGACCAGGCGCGAGCCGCGGTCTCAGAGCAGATCGCCCAGCGGTCCGGCGAGCAGCGCCCCCGCCCACAGGGTGCAGGCGGCGAGGACGAGGACGAAGGAGGCGGTCCAGGCCCCGGCGGGCAGAGCCGTGAGCCGGGAGAGCTGCGCGGGATCGTCGCCGCTGCGACCGGAGGCGATCACCGCCCCGAGGTGCCGCCACGCACCGAGCAGCAGGAAGGCGCCCGCGGCGAGGGTGAGCAGCGCGATCGGTCCCGGGCCGCCCCACCACCAGAGGGCGCCGACGCCCGCTGCGGTGGCGAGCACGGCGAGCACGGTGTGCAGCGACCGAGAGAAGACCAGGGCGAGGACCAGCGCGATCAGGGCCGCGAACAGCGCCGTGCGCCCCCAGCCGGCGAGGGCGATCTGCACCAGCAGCGCGCCGAGGATCGCGGGCGCCGGATAGCCCGCCCAGGTGGACGCGATCCGGCCGAACCCGCGGGTGGGCCCGACGGTCACCGCGTGCCCGGACATGTCGGCGCTGACCACGAAGCCGGTGAAGCGCCGACCGCAGAGCACGCCGACCACGGCGTGGCCGAGCTCGTGCACGATCGTCACGGCCGGGCGGGTCAGCCGCCACAGCACGGGCACGCTCACCGCGAGCGCGGTCACGACGAGTGCGAGCACCAGCCACCAGCCGGGCGAGGGGGCCGCGTCGGGCGGGATCCGCCGCCACACGGCCGCGAGCGCTCCGGGGATGTCCATCGGGCCATCGTGCCAGCGGCCCCGGGGCGGAGCCTGGGATCATGTCCCGGTGACCCGATCCTCCGTCCTCCCCGACGCCCCTGCCCACTCCCAGGCGAGCCCGCCCTCGATCCTCTCCGCCCTCCGCTCCCCGCGGCTGCTGCGCATCGAGCTGCTCTCCGGGCTGGTGGTGGCGCTCGCGATGATCCCCGAGGTGGTGTCCTTCTCCGTGCTCGCCGGGGTGGATCCGCGGGTGGGCCTGTTCACGGCGGTGATCATGGCGATCACCATCGCGATCGTGGGCGGGCGGCCCGCCATGGTCTCGGCCGCGGCGGGGGCGACCGCGCTCGTGATCGCCCCGCTGGTCGCCTCGCACGGCATGGACCATCTGATCGCCGCGGTGCTGCTGGCGGGGGTGCTGCAGATCGTGCTGGCGCTGCTGGGCGTCGCGCGGCTGATGCGCTTCATCCCCCGCTCGGTGATGACCGGCTTCGTCAACGCGCTCGCGATCCTGATCTTCACGGCCCAGCTGCCCCACCTGTTCGGCGGGGACGTGCCGTGGGTGGTGCTGCCGCTGCTCGCGCTGGCCCTCGCCCTGCTGATCGTGGTGCCGCGGCTGATCACCGTGATCCCCGCTCCGCTGATCACGATCGCGGTGCTCACCGTCCTGGTCGTGGTCACCGGATGGCAGGTCCCGGACGTCGCCGACCAGGGCGAGATGCCCGAGTCGCTGCCCGCGCTGATGATCCCCGATGTGCCGCTCACCCTCGAGACGCTGCGGATCATCGCGCCCTATGCCGTGGGGATGGCGCTCGTGGGCCTGATGGAATCTCTGCTCACCGCGAAGCTCGTCGACGACCTCACCGACACGCACTCGGACAAGACCCGGGAGGCCTGGGGGCAGGGCGTCGCGAACCTCGCCGCGGGGGCCTTCGGCGGCATGGGCGGCTGCGCCATGATCGGCCAGACCATGATCAACGTGAAGGACGGCGGGGGCCGCACGCGGCTGTCGACGCTCAGCGCCGGGGTGTTCCTGCTGGTCCTGGTGATGCTGCTGAGCGACGTGGTGGGCCGGGTGCCGATGGTGGCCCTCGCGGCGGTGATGATCATGGTGTGCGTGGCCACAGTGGACTGGCACAGCGTGCGCCCGTCGACCCTGCGCCGCATGCCCGTCTCGGAGACCCTGGTGATGGTGGTGACCGTCGTGGCGACCGTCGCGACCCACAATCTCGCCGTGGGCGTGATCGCCGGGGTGCTCACCGCGATCGTGGCCTTCGCCCGCCGGGTCGCGCACCTGGTGAGCATCGAGGCGGTGTGGGAGAGCGACCTCGACGGCGACGGCACGGTCGACGTGCGCCGCTATCTCGTCCACGGCCAGCTGTTCTTCGCCTCGAGCAACGATCTCGTCTACCGCTTCGACTACGCGGGCGACCCCGAGGTGGTGATCGTGGACCTCACGGGCGCGGACGTCTGGGACGCCTCGAGCGTCGCGGCCCTCGATGCGGTCCGCGGCAAGTACGCCGAGCGCGGCAAGGAGGCGCGGATCGTGGGCCTCGAGGGCGAGAGCGCCCGTCGGATGGAGCTGCTCTCGGGCCACCTCGGGAGCTGAGCCGCCCCGCTCCCCGCTCCCTGCGTGACAGACTGACGCCGACGCCGACGTCGCACAGAGAACCAGGTGGCAGCCTTGTCCGCAGCCCTCGATCCGCTCGATGCCCGATGGATCACCGCCCCCGGGGACGACCCCCAGAACCCGCTGCTGCGCGCGGTGCTGCACCTGCCCTCCCCGCCGCTGTCCGCACGCTGGCGGTACACAGGGCTCGGCACGGTGCGCGCCTGGGTGAACGGCTCCCCCGCGTCCGCCTCCCGTCTGGATCCGGGGCTGACCGATCCGCGGGCCCGCGTGCAGGTCCTCGAGGTCGACATCGCCCCGCTGCTGCGGGCGGGCGAGAACGTGCTGGGTCTGGACCTGGGTCGCGGCTTCCACGCCCTCACGACCGAGAACGTGTGGCGCTGGGAGCAGGCGCCGTGGCGGGGACCGGTGCGGGCCTGGGCGCATCTGCGCGTGGACCTCGCCGACGGCAGCTCGCGGATCCTCGCGACCGGCCCCGAGTGGCGCACCGCCCCGGGGCCGGTGACGCACGACTCGATGTACGCGGGCGAGACCTTCGACCCCCGGGAGGACCCGGCCGCCTGGCGCCTGCCCGGCTACGACGACACCGCCTGGGACCCGGTGCTCGTCGAGCCGGACCGCCCCGCCTCCCGACGACGAGCGGTCGGGGACGAGCCGATCCTGCAGCTCCAGGCCCAGGAGCCGATCGTGGTGCGCGAGGAGATCGCCCCCCGCACCGTCTCCGTGGGGCCCGAACGGATCGTGCTGGACCTGGGACGGGTGATCGCCGGGTGGTGCCGCTTCGAGCTCGCCGCGCACGTCGACGCCCTCGCCGAGCCGGTCGCCTTCCGGGCCCGGCACGGGGAGAAGCTGCGGGCCGACGGCACGGTCGACGACGACAGCGAGCACATCCGCGGCGACCGCTTCCAGCGCGACGACGTCCGCCTGCGCCCCGGGATCGCCGAGTCCTTCGAGCCGCAGCACTCCTACAAGGGATTCCGCTACGTGCAGCTCGAGGCCGTCGCCGGAGATCTCGCCGACGTGCGGGTGGCGGGGCTGCTCGCCCATGCGGATCTCGCCCCGGCGAGCACCCTGACCTGCTCGGAGCCCCTCGTCGCGCGGTTCGACGCGGCGATGCGCGCCTCGCTCGCCAACAACATGCACCACGTCCCCACCGACACCCCGATGCACGAGAAGAACGGCTGGACCGGCGACGCGCTGACCGCGCTCGCGGCGATGACCACGAGCTTCGACATGCACCGCATGCTGCGCAAGTGGCTCGACGACCAGGTCGACGCGCAGCGCGCCGACGGCTCCCTCTCGGTCATCTCACCGAACCCCGGCTGGGGCTATGAGGAACTCTCCCCCGCCCCCGAATGGACCACGCTGATGCCGGTGCTGCTCGACGAGCTGGCCTGCGAGTACGGGGATCTCGAGGCGGTGCGCACCCACGAGCCCGCGGCGCGCCGCTATCTCGACCACGAGCTGTCCCGCCGCGACGGCGACGGACTGATCTCCGGGGTGCTCGGCGACTACCTCACCCCGGGCAGCCCCGGCCCCGCCCCCGACGACAAGCGGCTCAGCGCCACCCTGATGGTCGGCAGCGCCCTGCGCCGCCTCGCCCACGCCCTCGAGCTGGCGGACCTCGCCGGCGGCGCGGAGCTGCGCGCCTCCGCCCAGGAGCTCGAGGAGGCCGTGAACCGGGTCTTCCTCGATGCCGAGCGCGGTCTCTACCGCGACCCCGCAGGCACCGGCCACGGCTACCGGCAGACCTCGAACCTGCTCCCCCTCGCGCTCGGCACGGTGCCCGCCGAGCACGTCGCGGCGGTGCAGGAGAACCTGGTGCGGGCGATCGAGGGGGCCGGGGACCACCACGACTGCGGCCACCTGGGCGTGCGCTTCCTGCTCCCGGTGCTCTCCGCGGCCGGGCAGGGGGCGCTCGCCTGGCGGGTGCTCGCGAATCCCACGGCACCCGGCTGGCGTGCCTGGCTCGAGGCCGGGAACTCGACCTTCATGGAGATGTGGGAGGACCCGCGATCCTGTTCGCACTACTTCATGGGCACCCCGGCGACCTGGCTGCACGAGAACGTGGCCGGGCTGCGCCGCGGACCCGACGGCTGGGGGAACTTCCTGGTGGCGCCGGATCCCGACGTCCCCGTCGGCCGGATCACGATGACGCGCCGCACGCGGGCGGGCGAGATCTCGCTGGCGGTGGACCGGGAGGCGCGCACGCTCCGGCTCACCGTCCCCGACGGCACCCGCGCCCGCGTGCTGCTCCCGGGCACGGACCGGCAGCTCGGGCCCGGGGAGCACGCCCTGGACTGGTGAGACTGGTGAGACTGGTGAGGACATGAGGAACGCCCGCCGCTCCGGCACGGGGCCGGGGCGACGGGCGCGATCCGCAGGTCCCTGATCAGGGACGGGCGGGAGGTCTCAGAGGGGGCGGATGTTCGACGCCTGCAGGCCCTTGGGGCCCTGCTCCACGTCGAACTCGACGCGCTGGTTCTCCACCAGGTCGCGACGGCCGGTGCCGACGATGGCGGAGAAGTGCGCGAACACGTCCGCGCTGCCATCCTCGGGGGCGATGAAGCCGTAGCCCTTCTCGGAGTTGAACCAGTTGACGGTGCCAGTTGCCATGGCGATATTCCTTCGGTCGTGAACCACTTCAGTGGTCCGTTGCCCCCGTCGAAGGTGCCGACGGGAGATCCGCCGCAGGTGCGGCGCAGTCGCCGGAGCGACCTCTTCGAGCCTACGGCACCGAGCCGACATGCGACACCGCGTTGTGGACGGTGGAGTGTGCGCCCGCTCTCATTCCCCGTCGGGCTCGTGCCGCAGCAGGTCCCCGACCTGGCAGTCGAGCGCCTCGCACAGCGCGGCGAGGGTCGTGAAGCGCACCGCCCGCGCCCGACCGTTCTTCAGCACCGCGAGATTGGCCGGGGTGATCCCGACCCGCTCGGCGAGCTCGCCCACGGTCATCCGCCGACGGGCGAGCTGCACGTCGATGTCCACCACGATGCCCACTCAGATCACCTCGTCGAGCTCGGACTGCAGGTGCTCCGCCCGGGTGAGGGTCTCGGTGGCCTGCACCAGCAGCTGGCGCTGCACCCGGATCACCAGCGCCACCCCTGCGACCACGAGGGCCAGTCCGCCGAGCACGAGCACCATGCCGGGGGCCATCGCATCCCCCGGGTGCAGGCGGTTGGCGATCGCGCCGACGATCGGCACCCCGAGCACCACCGCGGCGATCGCGAGCACGGCGACGACGATCCGGTCCACCTCGCGGAAGGAGCGCGCGGAGAACACCCGGCCCTTCCGCACCAGGGTGAGCAGGCGCAGGATGCTCACCGCCACGACCTGGAGGGCGAGGATCCCGAGCACCGCGAGGACCATCAGCGAGACCGTGATGCCGTCGACGCGGTCGGGGGCGTCCTGGTCCCACCAGGGGGAGGTGACCACGGCGAGCTGCACGACGGCGCTGCCCGCGAGCGAGATCCACAGGATGATCCGCAGGATGACGATGGTGGAGGCCCTCATGACCCCTCCTTCTCTCGAGGAACGACAGAAATCTATCGTTTCTCGATAGATCTGTCGAGGGGTGGACGACGCGGGGTACGGACACCGCGCGCCGGTAGCCTCGGAGGTGACCGACCCCGCCGCTGGTTCGAAGGAGTTCCGATGACCGTCGTCGTCACCGCCGTGTTCTACCCCCTGCCCGACCGCAAGCAGGAGCTGGCCGACGCCATGCAGCGCGGCATCGCCGCCGTGCACGGTGAGCAGGGCTGCGAGCTCTACGCGATCCACGACTCCGAGGACGGCACGATCACCATGATCGAGAAGTGGACGACGGTCGAGGACCTCGACACGCACGGCTCCGGGAGCGTCGTCGAGATCCTCCGCGCGGATGTGAAGGACCTGGTCGCGAAGCCGGCGACGGTCACCCGCATGACCCCGATCCCCGCGGGCACCGAGGCGCAGGGCCAGCTCTGACCCCTCCCCGAGGGTGACCCTCCTCGCCCCGGGCAACCGCTCGCCCCGTGCGGCACGCGCCGCGTGTTCGCTCCGGGACCCTCGCCCTCCTGTGCTGACCTGTGGGACCGTCCTAGACTGCTCCTGAGCCTGTGACGTCCCCATCCCCCATGGTCAGTGCCGATCCCGGGCTCCCGGCGCCCCGCCCGGTGCGCCGCGGCCCCCGGAGTCGAGGACGAGTCATGACCACAGCGACCGAGGCGCCTCGCGGGTTCTCCCCGCGCGTGGCGCTGCAGAAGGTCGGCACCTCCCTGTCGAACATGGTGATGCCGAACATCCCCGCGCTCATCGCGTGGGGCATCCTCACCGCCTTCTTCATCCCTGACGGCTGGACGCCGAACGAGCCGCTGGCGAGTGTCGTCGGCCCGATGATCCACTACCTGCTGCCGCTGCTCATCGCGAACACGGGCGGCCGCATGGTCTACGAGGCGCGCGGCGCCGTGGTCGGCGTCATCGCCACCATGGGCGTGATCGGCGGCTCCGACTGGCTGATCGCCCAGCAGAACGCCCGCCTGCTCGAGGAGTGGGTCGCGGCCGGCAACAACGCCGCGGACTACGCCGAGCTCGGCCAGGTGCACATGTTCATCGGCGCGATGATCATGGCGCCGCTGGCCGCCTGGCTCATGAAGAAGCTCGACCGGCTGTGGCAGGAGCACATCCCCGCCGGCTTCGAGATGCTCGTGAACATGTTCTCCGCCGGCATCTTCGGCTTCCTCATGCTGGTGGTCGGCTTCTTCGGCCTGGCCCCGATCGTGAACGGCCTGATGACGCTGCTCTCCAACGGCGTGGCCGCCCTCGTCAACGCGGGCCTGCTGCCGCTGGTGTCGATCCTCATCGAGCCGGCGAAGGTCTTCTTCCTCAACAACGCCATCAACCACGGCGTGCTCACGCCGCTCGGCATCAGCCAGGCCGCGGTCGACGGCAAGTCGGTGCTCTTCCTGCTCGAGTCGAACCCCGGCCCGGGCCTCGGCATCCTGCTCGCCTTCTCCGTCTTCGGCCGCGGCGCCGCGAAGGCCTCCGCCCCGGGCGCCGCGATCATCCACTTCTTCGGCGGCATCCACGAGATCTACTTCCCCTACGTGCTGATGAAGCCGCTGCTCATCATCGCCGCGATCGGCGGCGGCATGACCGGTGTCTTCGTCAACGTCCTGTTCGGCACCGGCCTGATCGCCCCGGCTTCCCCCGGGTCGATCTTCGCGATCTTCGGCGTCGCCGCGCGCGACTCCTACCTGGGCATCGCCCTCGCCGTGGCCGGCGCGGCGCTCGTGAGCTTCCTGCTGGCGACCCTGTTCCTCAAGATCGGCAAGCAGGACGACGGCGACCTCGCCGCCGCCACCGCCAAGATGGAGGAGATGAAGGGCAAGAAGTCCTCCGTCGCGGGCGCGCTCGCCGGCGCGGGTGCGGGGGCGGGTGCCGCCGCCGCGGCCGACGCCTCCGGCCACACCGGGCCGATCCGCAAGATCGTCTTCGCCTGCGACGCGGGCATGGGCTCCTCCGCCATGGGCGCGACCGTGCTGCGCAAGAAGGTGCGCGCGGCCGGCTTCGACGACGTCGAGGTCACCAACCGGGCGATCTCGAACCTGAGCGACGAGTGGGACGTCGTCGTCACCCAGAAGGAGCTCACCGATCGTGCCCGCCAGCGCACCGGCTCGGCCGTGCACGTGAGCGTGGACCAGTTCATGAACTCGCCCCGCTACGACGAGGTCGTCGACCTCGTCGGCCAGCGGAACAACGCGGCAGCGGCACCGGCCGCAGCGGCACCGGACGCGGCAGCGCCGGCGGAGCAGCCGGCCGGCGCGTCGATCCTGACCCGCGAGTCGATCGTCCTCTCCGGCACCGCGACCGACGCCGCCTCCGGCATCGAGGAGGCGGGCGGCCTGCTCGTCGCCGCCGGGGCGGTGGACGCCGCCTATGTCGCGGCGATGCATGACCGCGAGGCGACCGTCTCGACCGTCATGGGCAACGGTCTCGCGATCCCCCACGGCACGAACGAGGCGAAGTCCTCGATCCGCCGTTCGGCGATGAGCGTGGTCCGCTACCCTGACGGCATCGACTGGAACGGCCAGACCGTGCGCTTCGCGATCGGCATCGCCGGTGTCGGCAACGAGCACCTGGAGCTGCTGCAGAAGGTCGCGATGGCCTTCTCCGACGCCTCCCAGGTGCAGAAGCTCGAGCAGGCGACCACCGCGGACGAGATCCTGGCGATTTTCCAGGACGGGGAGTGAGGCACAGATGAAGGCCGTCCATTTCGGCGCTGGCAACATCGGACGCGGCTTCGTGGGGCTCCTGCTCCACGAGGCCGGGGCGGAGCTCGTCTTCGCCGATGTCGCAGACGCGCTCATCAGCCAGCTGCAGGCGGCGGACTCGTACACGGTCCGCACCGTCGGCCAGCACCCCACGGAGACCGTCGTCGACGGCTTCCGGGCCGTGAACTCCTCGAGCGACCCGGAGACCCTGACCGCGGAGCTGTCCGACGCGGACCTGGTGACCACCGCCGTCGGCGCCCACATCCTGCGCTTCGTGGCGCCGGCCATCGCGGCCGGCATCGCGGCGCGTCCCGAGGGCGCCCCGCGCATCGCGGTCCTCGCCTGCGAGAACGCGATCAACGCGACGGACCTGCTCGAGCAGGAGATCCGGGCGAACTACCCGGGCGAGGACCTCGACGAGAAGGCCTTCTTCGCGAACACTGCCGTGGACCGCATCGTGCCGGTGCAGGCCGAGGGTTCGGGCCTCGACGTCACCGTCGAGGACTTCCACGAGTGGGCCGTCGAGCGCGGCCCCTTCGGCGGCGCCGAGCCGGACGTCCCGGGGATCACCTGGGTCGACGAGCTCGGGCCGTACATCGAGCGGAAGCTGTTCACGGTGAACACCGGCCATGCCACCGCGGCCTGGCACGGTTTCGCCGCGGGCCACGCCACGATCGCCGACGCGGTCGCGGATCCGCAGGTCTCGGCCGAGGTCGCGGCGGTGCTCGAGGAGACCTCCTCGCTGCTGGTGGCCAAGCACGGCTTCGCCCCCGAGGAGATGGAGGCCTACCGCACGAAGGTGCAGGGCCGTTTCGCGAACCGGGCGCTGCCCGATCCGGTCGAGCGGGTGGGCCGCGCTCCCCTGCGCAAGCTCTCCCGGGACGACCGGATCATCGGCCCGGCCGCGGAGCTCGCCGAGCGCGGCCTCACCGCCGACGCCCTGCTGCGCTCCCTCGCCGCGGCCCTCGCCTTCACCCCCGAGGGCGATGAGGAGGTCGACCGCCTGCAGGAGATCCTGCGGACGTCCGACGCCGATGCCGCCACCACCGAGGTGACCGGCCTCGCAGCCGACCACCCGCTGTTCCCTGCCGTGCGCGACGCGATCGCCGCCCGGAAGGCTCAGCTCTGACGGGACGGGTCCGCTAAGGTCCCATCCCGTAGGCACCCGCCACCACCACCCCGACTGAAAGGCCATCCCATGGCAGAGCGCACCGTCACCATCGCCAGCGCCTCCGGGCTCCACGCCCGTCCGGCCACCATCTTCTCCAAGGCCGCCGGCGAGCAGCCCGCCCAGGTCACCATCGAGAAGGTCGGCGGCAACCCCGTCCCCGCCGCCTCGATGCTGATGCTCATGACCCTCGGTGCCGGCAACGGCGACCAGGTCGTGCTGCGGGCCGAGGGCGCGGGCGCCGAGGAGTCCCTCAAGGCCCTCGGCGACCTGCTCGAGACGGATCTCGACGCGGACGCCTGAGAGCCCCGCGCACGACAGACGAAGGGCACCCCACCTCGCGGTGGGGCGCCCTTCGCGCGTCCTGCGGTCAGTGGCTGGTCACAGACCCAGCTCGCCGAGCACCGGGAGGCCCGCGCGGATCGCGTCGCGGCCCTCCTCGGCGGTGCGGGCGGAGACGGCGGCCCGTGCCAGCTCCTGCGCCTGCTCGAGGGTCACGGTGGAGAGCACCTTCGCGACCGCGGGCAGGGAGCGCGGGGTCATCGACAGGGAGGTCACGCCGAGGCCCACGAGCACGACCGCGAGGCCGGGGTCGCCCGCCGCCTCGCCGCATACGCCCACGGGCTTGCCGCCCGCCGTGGCGGCGCCGGTGCAGGTCGCCTCGACGAGGGCGAGCACCGCGGGCTGCCACGGGTTGTTGAGGTGTGCGAGGGAGCCGAGCATGCGGTCGGCCGCCATCGTGTACTGGGTGAGGTCGTTGGTGCCGATCGAGGCGAAGTCGCACGCGGCGAGCTGCCGGTCCGCGGTGATCGCGGCCGACGGGGTCTCGACCATGATCCCGGCGGGGCTGAGGCCGCGCTCGGCGCACAGCGCGGCGAAGTCCTCGGTGTCCTCGACGGTCGAGATCATCGGGGCCATCACCCACGGGGTCGCCTCGGTGTCCGCGCCCGCGGCGGCGATCGCGTCGAGCTGGTTGGTGAGCACGGAGCGCTTCTCCCAGCTGGTGCGGTAGGCGCGCACGCCGAGCGCGGGATTGGGCTCCTCGGCGTCGGTGAGGAAGGGCAGCGGCTTGTCGGCGCCGGCGTCGATCGTGCGCACCACGACCTTCTTCCCCGGGAACAGGGTGAAGACCTCGCGATAGGCGGCGGTCTGCTCCTCGACGGTGGGCTCGTCCTCGCGGTCCAGGAAGAGGAACTCGGTGCGGAACAGGCCCACCCCGTCGGCGTGCGCGGCGACCGCCTTCTCGGCGTCCTTGGCGCCGCCGATGTTGGCGAGCAGCTGGACGGTGTGGCCGTCGGCGAGGACCCCGCCGCCGCCCTCGTAGGTCAGCGGGTTCTTCTGCAGCTCGCTCCACGCCGCGGCGAAGCGGTGGTGCTCCTCGGTGACCTCGTCGGTGACGGTGCCGTAGCCGGCGTCGACGAACACCTCAGTGCCGTCGGCGAACTCGTGGATGCTCTTGGCGGCGACGATCGCCGGCAGGCCCAGCTGGCGGGCGAGGATCGCGGTGTGGGACTGCGGGCCGCCGTCGGAGGTGACCAGGGCCAGGACCCGCTCCGGGTCGAGGGTCGCGGTGTCGGCGGGGGCGAGGTCGATCGCGGTGAGGACGAAGGGCTCGTCGACGTCGGGGATGCCCGGGGCCTGCTCGCCGCGCAGCTCGGCGACGATGCGGGCGCGCACGTCGCGCACGTCGGTGGCGCGCTCGGCCATGTAGCCGCCGAGGCCCTCGAGCATCGTCGCGACCTGGTCACCGGCCTCCCACACGGCCCGCTCGGCGCTCTTGCCGGCGCTGAGGACGAGGCCCTTGGCGGTGGTGGTCAGGGACGGGTCCGCGGCCATCTGCGCGGTGGCCTCGAGGATCGCCTTCCCGTCCCCGCTGGCGCGCTCGGCGAGCCGGGTGAGAGCGGCCTGCACCGCGGCGGCGGCGGCGGGGATGCGCTCGGCCTCGGCGGCGGCGTCGGCCCCCTCCGGGAGGGTCGCATCGGCGGCGGGCTCGGCGACCGGCGGGGCCATGGTGCGGATCGTGCCGACCACGCGGCCGGGGCTGACGGGGACGCCGGTGTACTGGGCCATTGCGGTGTTCTCCTCGGTGCGACGACGGCGCGGGACCTGCCCTCCCATCGTACGCTCGCGGCCTGACCGCCTCCTACGATGGCCGCATGACGGTGATGGCGTGGGAGCACCTCCGCGAGCCCGACCTCCGTGGCCGGACCGTGGTGATGACCGGGGCGAGTGACGGGCTGGGCCGGGAGGCGGCGCTGCAGCTGGCCCGCTGGGGCGCCGATCTGGTGCTCGGAGTACGCAGCCGCGCCAAGGGGGAGATCGTGCGGGAGCGGATCGTCCGGGAGACGGGCCGCCCCGACGCGATCCGGCTGGTGGAGCTGGACCTCGCGGGCCTCGCCGCGGTCCGGGCCGGCGCCGCCCGGATCACCGCGGCGGTGGAGGGGCGCGGGATCGACCTGCTGATCCACGTCGCGGGGACGGTCACCCGGCGCCGCGAGGTCACCGCCGACGGCTTCGAGCGGATGACCGCGGTGAACGCCCTGGCCCCGCTGCTGCTGACCGACCTGTTGCTGCCGCTGGTGCGGGAGCGGATCGTGGTCACCGCCTCGCACGCCCACACCTTCGGCGCCATCGACCTCGCCGATCCCCACTTCACCCGGGGCGGCTGGTCGCTGCGCGCCGGCTACGGGCGCTCCAAGCTGGTGACGATGCTGTGGGGGCTCGAGTTCGCCGAGCGTCTGCAGGAGGCTGGCTCTTCCGTGGACCTGCAGCTCGTGCATCCGGGCTGGGTGCTGACGAACCTGCAGAACGCGACCGGCTCGGCTCGCCTGGACCGGGTGGTCACCGCCGCGAGCCGCCCCTTCGCGATGTCCCCGTCGGACGGCGCCGCCGCGGTGCTGTTCGCCGCGACCCAGCCGCTCCCGCCCGGCTCCTACATCGGGCCCGACGGGCGCGGGGCGCTGCGGGGGCGGCCGACGCTGCTGCGCCGCTCCGTGGCCGCGCTGGACCGCGACCTGGCCCGACGGGTCGCCGCGTGGGCGCGGGCCGAGGTGGCGCGGTGAGCGGAGGGTGCGGGATTCGAACCCGCGGTACAGGGTCACTGCACAATGGTTTTCAAGACCATCTCATTCGGCCGCTCTGACAACCCTCCCGGTGCCCGGAGGCACCCGCGGGAGTCTACCGGGACCTGCGGCGCAGCGCCTTGTCGACCTCGACCACGGCGAGCACCAGCAGCCCGGCGCCGAGCGGGATCAGCCAGCCGACCCAGCCCACCGGCGCGGAACCGAACGCCGCCTGCAGCGGGGGCAGGTGCACGAAGGCGACCTGCAGCAGGAGCATGACCGCGATGCACGCCCAGGAGACGGGGTTGGTGGTCAGCAGCTCCCGGCGCAGGCTCGTGCCGGCGCTGAAGCGGGAGGCGAGCAGGTAGAAGATCTGCCCCACCACAAGGGTGTTCACGGCGGTGGTCCGGGAGACCTCGAGGGCCACCCCCGCGGCCTGGCCACCCAGGAACACCGCGACCGTCACCGCGCCCAGCAGGAGCGAGACGTACACGATCCGGACCACGCCCGCGCGCGAGAGGATCGAGGCGCCCGGCGGGCGGGGCGGGCGGTCCATGACGTCGGGCTCCCCGGGCTCGAAGGCGAGGGCGAGCGCGAGGGTGACGGCGGTGATGGTGTTGACCCACAGCACCTGCACCGGGGTGAGCGGCAGGGTCATACCCAGCACCACCGCGACCAGGACGACCAGGCCCTGCGCGCCGTTGGTGGGCAGGATGAACACGATCGCCTTGCGGAGATTGTCGTAGATGGTCCGACCCATCTCGACCGCGGCGCCGATGGTCGCGAAGTCGTCGTCGGCGAGTACCACGTCGGCCGCCTCCTTCGTGGCCTCGGTGCCCTTGATGCCCATCGCGACGCCGACGTCGGCCTTCTTCAGCGCCGGGGCGTCGTTCACCCCGTCCCCGGTCATCGAGACCACCTCTCCCTGCTCCTGCAGGGCGGTGACCAGCCGCAGCTTGTGCTCGGGGCTGGTGCGGGCGAAGACCGTGCGGGTGCGCACGAGCTCGGCGAGCTCCTCGTCGTCCGCGGCGTCGAGCTGCGCGCCGGTGACGGCGCCGAGCTCGTCGGTGATGCCCATCTCGCGTCCGATGGCGGTCGCGGTCCCGGCGTGGTCTCCGGTGATCATGAGCACCCGGATCCCGGCGCGCTGCACGGTGCGGATCGCGCGGACGGCTTCCTCGCGGGGCGGGTCGATGATCCCGTACAGGCCGAGGAAGGTGAAGCCTCCGTCCTCGACGTCCGCGGTGCCCAGGGTCCGGGCATCGTCCTCGGCGCGGCGCACGGCGGCCGCGAGCACCCGCAGCCCCTGCCCGCCGAGCTCGTCGATCCGCCGCTCCCAGCGCTCCCGCTCGCCCGGCGTGAGGTCGCAGCGGTCCAGCAGCCGGTCGGGCGCGCCCTTGAGGTGCACGAGAGTCCCGACGCCGTCGACCCGGTCGAGGGTCGCCATGTACTTGTACGAGGAGTCGAAGGGCACCGCGGCGAGGCGGTGCTCGTCCTCCCCTGCGCTCCCGGCCTTCATGGCGAAGGTGCGCAGTCCGCCGTCGGTCGGCTCGCCCGACAGCGCCCAGCCCTCGGCGGTGCGGCTGAGGGAGGAGTCGTTGGTGCGCGCCGCGACCTCGGCGAGCAGGCGCAGGTCGCGGTGCTCCCGCGCCGTCACCACCCGGCCCGCGGAGCGGATCTCCCCCTCGGGGGCGTACCCGGTGCCGGTCACCTCGTAGGTGCCCTCGGGCGTGACCACGGTGCGCACGGTCATCTCGTTCCGGGTGAGCGTGCCGGTCTTGTCCGAGGCGATCACGGTGACCGCCCCGAGGGTCTCGACCGAGTTCATGCGGAGGGTGATCGCGCTGCGCCGGGCCATCGCCTGGACGCCGAGGGCGAGGGTGATGGTCAGCACCGCGGGCAGTCCCTCCGGGATCGCGGCGACCGCGAAGCCGATCGCGGCGATCGCGAGCTCCCCGAGCCCCTGGTCGTGCAGCACCCACCCGAGCACGAACATGAGCACCGCGGCGGCGACCACCACGACCGAGAGCTTCGTGGAGAAGTCGCTCATCTGCCGGGTCAGCGGGGTCTCCATCGCCTCGACCTCGTCGAGCATCGAGGTGATGTGCCCGATCTCGGTGGCCGTGCCGGTGGCGACCACGACGCCGCGCCCGGAGCCCGAGGTGAGGGTGGTGCCGGAGAA
The DNA here is from genome assembly GCF_036321705.1 of Brachybacterium sp. J144. Lineage (NCBI taxonomy): Bacteria > Bacillati > Actinomycetota > Actinomycetes > Micrococcales > Dermabacteraceae > Brachybacterium > Brachybacterium sp. J144. Next base: position 111,945 of record NZ_JAZDCG010000031.1, on the reverse strand, counting down.
GACCATCCCGCTGCGGTCGCCGAGCGGGGCGTCGGTGGCCACCGGCGCCGGGGACTTCTCCACCGCGAGGGACTCGCCGGTCAGCGCCGACTCCTCGGCGCCGAGGCTGTTCGCCTCGAGGAGGCGCAGGTCGGCGGGGGCGCGGTCGCCCGCGCCGAGCCGCACCACGTCCCCGGGCACGAGCTCCTCCGCGGGGACGGTGCGCCAGGCGCCGTCGCGGCGGACCTGCGCGTCGAGCGACAGCATCGAGCGGATGCTCTCGAGCGCATCGGCCGCCCGCCCCTCCTGGAGATGCCCGATCACCGCGTTGACCAGCACCACGGCGAGGATCACGATCGTGTCGACCAGGTGCCCCATGACGGTGGTCAGCACCGCCGCGCCGAGCAGCACGTAGATCATCGGGTCCTGGAACTGGCGCAGGAAGCGCACCACCCGGGACTCCCGCTCGCCGGCGGGCAACGCGTTCGGGCCGTGCCGCTCGAGGCGCTCGGCGGCCTCGTCGGCGGAGAGACCGGCGGGCCGGGAGCCGAAGGCCTCCAGCACCTCCTCCCCGGTCAGCGCATGGGGCGCGGCGCGATCGGCGGGACGGGTGGGGCTCGGGCTCGCGGGCTCGCTGTGCATCGTCCTGTCATCCTCCCCCCGCGAGCCTCGCCCCGGCCGGGACCTTCGGCGGGGCGCCGCGCGACGGAGGCATACGCTGGTGCCGACCCCTCACCCGAGCACGAGGAGCACCCGATGCGCGCGATCCTGATCGAGTCCGAGGGGGCGACCCCGCGTCTGCTCGAGGACGCCGACGAGTCGCTGCTGGACGGCGCGGTCGCCGTGGACGTGGAGTACTCCTCCCTCAACTACAAGGACGGCATGGCCCTCGCGGGGCGGGGCATCGTGCGCCGCCACCCGCTGATCCCGGGCATCGACCTGGTCGGCACGGTCACGGAGTCGGCCGACGGGCGCTTCGCGCCGGGCGATGCGGTGGTGCTGAACGGCGACGGGATCGGCGAGACGCGCCACGGCGGCTTCGCGACCCGCGCCCGGGTGCGGCCGGACGCCCTCGTGCACCTGCCGGAGTCGATCTCCCCCGCCCGCGCCGCGGCGATCGGCACCGCGGGCTTCACCGCGATGCTCGCGGTGCACCGCCTCGAGGACGCGGGGCTCACCCCGGACGACGGGGACGTGCTGGTCACGGGCGCCTCGGGCGGCGCCGGCTCGATCGCGGTGGCGCTGCTCGCCGCACGCGGCCACCGGGTGGTCGCCGCGACCGGCCGGCAGGAGGAGAACGGAGAGCTGCTGCGCGCGCTCGGCGCCGCGGAGGTGATCGACCGCGACGAGCTGCTCGCGGCCGACGGGAGGCCTTTGCAGTCACAGCGCTGGGCCGCCGCGGTCGACGGCGTCGGCTCCGCGACCCTCGCGAACGTCCTCGCGCAGACCCGCTGGGGCGGGACGGTCGCCGCCTACGGCCTCGCCCAGGGCCCGGATCTGCCGACCACGGTCCTGCCCTTCATCCTGCGCCAGGTGACGCTCGCGGGCGTGAACTCGGTGGACGCCCCCCGCGCCGCCCGGGAGCGGGCGTGGGCAGGGCTCGCCGCGGAGCTCGACCTCGCACTTCTGGACTCCCTGACGGCGACCGTCGGCCTCGCCGGAGTGCTGCCGCTCGCGGAGCGGATCCTCGCCGGACAGGTGAGCGGCCGGACCGTCGTGGACGTGCGGGCCTGAGCCGCTGCGCTCAGCGCACCTGGGTTCGAGCGCGCAGGGCCCGGACCGCCCCGTCGGCGACGACCGCGACGAGCGGCCGGTTCTCGTCCACCATGGAACCGGCGTCGGGTCAAGCCTCCTGCGAGGGCCGTAGCGTGGCCCCATGCGCGCGATGACGATCACCCCCGAGCACCGCCTCCTCCTCGCCGAGGTGCCGGAGCCCTCCCCGGCCCCCGGCGAGGTGCTCGTGGACGTGGTAGCCGCCGGGGTGAACCGTGCCGACCTGCTGCAGGTCGCCGGTGGCTACCTGCCGCCCCCCGGCGCCTCCGAGCTGCCGGGGCTCGAGGTCTCCGGTCGGCGCCGCGACACCGGGGAGCCGGTCGTGGCGCTCCTCGCCGGCGGCGGGTACGCCGAGGTCGTCGCGGTGCCCGAGGGCCAGCTGCTCCCCACTCCCGTCGGGGTGGGGGCCGTGGAGGCGGCGGGGATCCCCGAGGTCGCGGCGACCGTGGTCTCGAACCTCGTTCTCGAGGCGGGGCTGCGCACCGGCGAGACCGTGCTGATCCACGGGGCCTCCGGCGGCATCGGCACCGTCGCGGTGCAGATCGCCCACCACCTGGGCGCCCGGGTGCTCGCCGTGACCGGCTCTTCCGAGGCCTGCGAGTCCGCACGCGCTCTCGGGGCCGACGCCGCCTGGGATCGCCGCACCACGGATCTGCCCGCGGTCGTCGCCGCCGAGGGCGGGGCCGACGTGATCCTCGACGTAGTGGGCGGTCCGCTGCTGGCCGACAATGTGCAGATGCTGCGCGAACGGGGTCGTCTGGTGATCATCGGGACCCTCGGCGGCGCACGGGGCGAGCTGCCGATCGGCCTCCTCATGGGCCGCCGGGCCCGGATCCTCGGGACCACCCTCCGCTCGCGACCCGTCGCCGAGAAGCAGGAGATCCTCGCGCGCACGCAGGAGCTCGTGTGGCCGCTCCTCGCGGACGGCTCCGTGCGGCTGCCGGTGCAGGCGCGCCTCCCGCTCGAGCGGGCCGAGGAGGCCCACGGGATCCTCCGCCACGGCGGTCACCTCGGCAAGGTCGTCCTCGAGGTGGACCTCAGCGGCGCATGGTGAAGCGGACCGAGCCCCAGGCGACGCGGGCGGCGGAGTCCTCCGGGCGGCGCCGGAGGGCCGGGCGCTCGAGCGGCTCGCGACAGACGCTGGTGAGGCGGTCCCGGCAGCGGGCGGAACGACGGTGCGCGGTCGCCGCGGCTCCGCGGCTCTCGCGCGGCTCGTCCTGCTGGGCCATGGGGGTCGTCCTCAATCGTGGGTGGTCGGTTCGTCTCGACGCGACAACCATGCCTCGGAAACCACCGGTTTCCGACAGGTATCCACAAACCTCACCCCCTCTTTCACCCTGTGATGCTCGGCACCTGTTCACGGGGAGGTTCCGCCGCCTCGCAGGGCCCGGGGATCAGCCGCGCAGCGACTCGAGCACGAGCACCGTGCCGTCCTGGTAGACCGACTCGGTGACGACGTCCGCGACGTCCTTGACGCCCTGCGGCGCCTGACCCATCGCGACCCCCACGCCCGCCCAGGCGAGCATCTCGACGTCGTTGAACCCGTCCCCGACCGCCACCGTGCGGCTCGGATCGATGCCCAGCCGCTCGCGCAGCTCCTCGAGCGCGCTCGCCTTGGAGATGCCGGGCGCGGCCATGTCCAGCCAGGCCGTCCAGCCGATCGAGTACTCGACGCCGTGCACCCCGGACTCCGCGATGACCTCGCTGAACTCCTGGGGCGAGAGGTCGGGGACGTGGACCACGACCCGCACCGCCTCGAGCTCGAGCAGCGTGTCGAGGTCGCTCTCGATCGCCTCGACGCCGAAGCTCGCGTCCTGGAAGCCGGCGGTGGCGTGGAAGGTGCCGTCGGCCATCTCGACCGCGTAGTGGGCGTCCGGGGCGACCTCGCGCAGGGTGCGCAGGGCGTGACCGGGCTGGAAGCTGCGGGTGCCGATCACGCGATGGCCGCCCTCGGCCTCCGGATCCATCTCGAGCGTGACCGCCCCGTTCGAGCAGACGGCGAAGCCGCGGGTGATGCCGGCGGCCTCGACGATCGGTACGGTCGCGCCGAGCGAGCGACCGGTCGCGATGACCACGGTGTGCTCCGCGGCGGCGGCGCGCAGAGCCTCGCGCATGGCCGGGGACATCGTGCCGTCGTGGTCCACGAGGGTGCCGTCGACGTCGAGACCGATCAGCAGCTGCTCCCCGGAGAGCTCCCCGAGATGCTCGCGCAGGAGATCGCGGGTGAGGGCGCGGTCGGGGGCGGCGGCGGGGAAGGTCATGCCGTCCACTGTCCCAGGCCGATCTGACGCCCGGGTGAACCTGCGGTGACGCAGGGCCTGCAGGAGCCGTCGGATCATGCGACGACCTCGAAGACCTCGCGGCCCCCGAGGTACGGGCGCAGCCCGTCGGGCACCACCACGGACCCGTCGGCCTGCTGGTGGTTCTCGAGGATCGCGGCGAGGAAGCGGGTGGTGCCGAGGGTGCCGTTGAGCGTGGCGACGGGGCGCAGGCCGTCCTCGGTGCGCTCGCGGATGTTCAGCCGCCGCGCCTGGAACTGGGTGGTGTTCGAGGTGGAGGTCAGCTCGCGATAGGTCTCCTGCGAGGGCATCCACGCCTCGCAGTCGAACTTGCGCGCCGCGGAGGTGCCCAGGTCGCCGGCGGCGGTGTCGATGATCCGGTAGGGCACGTCGATCTTCGCCATCATCTGCCGCTCCCAGTCCAGCAGCCGCTCGTGCTCCGCGTAGGAGTCCTCGATGCGGCAGTAGGAGAACATCTCCACCTTGTGGAACTGGTGCACCCGGATGATCCCGCGGGTGTCCTTGCCGTAGCTGCCCGCCTCGCGGCGGTAGCAGGCGCTCCAGCCGGCGTAGCGCAGGGGGCCGTCCGAGAGGTCGAGGACCTCGTCCTTGTGGTAGCCGGCGAGCGCGACCTCGCTCGTGCCGACGAGGTAGAGGTCGTCGCCCTTGTCGAGGTGGTAGACCTCGTCGGCATGCTCGCCGAGGAAGCCGGTGCCCTCCATCGACTCGGGCAGCACCAGGGTGGGGGTGATCATCGGGGTGAAACCGGCCTGAGTGGCCTGGTCGATCGCGGCGTTGAGGACCGCGAGCTCGAGCTGGGCGCCGACGCCGGTGAGGAAGTAGAAGCGGCTGCCGGAGACCTTCGCACCGCGCGCCATGTCGATCGCGCGCAGTCCCTCGGCGATCTCGAGGTGGTCCTTGACCGGGGCCTCGAAGGTCGGGATCTCGCCGACGGTCTCGCGGACCACGAAGTCCTCCTCGAGGCCCTCGGGGGCGCCCTCGGCGAGGTTGGGGATGGCGCGCAGCGCGGTGTCGCGGGTCACGGAGGCCTCCGCGGCCTCCGCCTCGAGCCGCTTGACGTCGGCCGCGAGCTGCTTGACCTCGCCGAGCAGCGCCTGCTTCTCCTCGCCCGTCGCCAGGGCGACCTGCTTGCCGAAGGCCTTCTGCTGGGCCCGCGCGTTCTCGAAGGCGGTGGTCGCCTCGCGCCAGCGGGAATCCGCGGTGAGGACCGCGTCGACGGTCTCGGGGTCACGACGACGGGCCCGCTGGGCGTCGCGGACGGCTTCGGGGTTCTCGCGCAGGTGCCGCAGATCGATCATTCCCCCAGGGTACCCGGGGCCCCGCTCGCGATTACCCTGACCGCATGGACGTCACCCTGCTCGCCCTCAGCATCGTCTCGGTCGTCACGACCATCGTGACGATCGCCCTGCTCGTCGTCGTGCTGCGCCGCCTCGGCCGCCACCGCCGCGAGCTCGCCGCCCTGAAGTCCGCCGCCGAGCGTCGCAGCGCAGGGCGGGAGGAGCCGCCGACGGAGGGTGGTTCAGACACTGGAGTCGCCGGCGCCTCCGGCATCAGCGGCCCGACGGACCGGCTGCGCCGGGTCGCCGTCGTGCTGAACCCCTCGAAGTTCTCCGGCACCGACGCCTTCCGCCGCCAGATCACCGAGGCGGTCGAGCGGATCGAGGGGGCGGAGACCGCGTTCTACGAGACCACGATCGACGACCCCGGTCGGGGGCAGACGGAGCAGGCCCTCGCCGACGGGGCGGACCTGGTGATGGCGGCGGGCGGCGACGGCACCGTGCGCATGGTCGCCTCCGTGCTCGCGGGCACCGACACCCCGATGGGCATCATCCCGGCGGGCACCGGGAACCTGCTCGCGCGCAATGTGTCGATCCCGCTCGAGGATCCGACGGCGGCGATGGTCGCGGCCCTCACCGGCGAGGACCACCCGGTGGACGTCGGCTGGTTGCGCGTGGGCGGCTCGGCGAGCGCGGCCCGCTCGGCACAGAAGCAGATCTTCCTGGTCATCGCCGGTTTCGGCGCGGATGCGGAGATGATCGGTTACACCGATCCGCAGATGAAGAAGCGGATCGGTTGGATCGCCTACATCTTCGGCGGGATCCGCACCGTGATGGGCCGCTCGGTCGACGTGGTGGTGCAGCTGCCGGACGAGACCCGGCACGCCCACAAGGCCCGCACGGTGCTGCTGGGCAATGTCGGCAAGCTGCCCGGAGGCTTCGTGCTGATGCCCGATGCGACGATCGACAACGGCCGCCTCGAGGTGGTCGTGGCCGGCTGGCGCGGGGCGGCGGGCTTCAGCCAGGTCGCCGCGCAGGTGGTGAACCCGAAGCTGCGCCCGACCTTCGGGCCGAAGCTCTCCACGGTCGAGCGCTACCTGACCACCGGCGTGAAGGTCACGACCGCGAAGCCGCAGCCGGTGCAGCTCGACGGGGACACGGACGTCGAGGCGACCCACCTGATCGCGACCGTCGACCCCGGGGCGCTGCACCTGCGGGTGCCGGAGGGGCTGGACGGCACGGCGGGCTGACGCCGCCCCGTCACTCCGGGAGCTTGCCGCTGCGGGCGAGCTCCGGGTCGGTGCAGGAGGACAGGTCGAAGCAGCACGGGCGGCGGGAGCCGTGGCGGAGCTTGTCGATCGAGACCTCGACGCGGCGGGCACGCGTGTCCCCGCTGCGGGTGGCGCGGACCCAGCGCACCCATTCCCAACGGGCCATGGGGGTGAGCGCGGGCCAGGTGTCCGCGAGGTCGTCCGCCTCCTCGAGAGCGGCGGCGAGGTCCTCGGGGACCTCCGGCTCGGGCCACTCGGCGCGGGTGGTGAGGGTGACGGCGAGGCTCGTGCCCTCGGTGAGGTCGAGTTCGTCGATGAGCGCGGTGTCGAGATCGATCCAGTGGCCCTTGCGGCCGTCGGGCTCGAGCACCGTGGTCAGCGGGCACTCCTCGAGCGTGCCCTCGACGGCGACCTGACCGCGGGAGGGCAGCTTCGCGCTGAGCTCCTCGGGCAGCGGCAGGATCAGCCGCTCGCCGATCGCGCGCACCGTCGCGCGGCCGGTGACAGTGACGGGGGCCTTGGCCGCCATGTCAGATCGCCGCCCCGGGATCGGCGGGGGTGATCATGCCGCTGAGCCGTTCGAGCCACGCGTGGGCCTCGTCGTAGGCGTGGTCGACGAAGTCCTCGCGCACCTCGGGCTGGGTGCCGTCGACCCGCGGGTAGGACCCGAGGTAGTGCACGACGGGGCAGAGGCGGTGCAGGGCGCGCAGAGCGGCGGCGACCCGGCGGTCCTCGAGGTGGCCCTCGAGGTCGATCGAGAAGGAGTAGCGGCCGAGGAAGTCGCCGACGGGCCGGGACTCGATCCGGGACATGTTCACCCCGTTGGACCCGAGGATCTCGAGCGCCTCGAGCAGGGCGCCCGAGCGGTTGTGCGGCAGCTGGACGACGACCGTGGTCTTGTCGGCCCCGGTGCGGGCGGGGATGCGGCCCTCCCGGGTGACGAGCACGAAGCGGGTGATCGCCCCCTCGTGGTCCTCGATGCCCTCGGCGAGGACGGTGAGGCCGAAGTGTTCGGCGGCGAGCGGCGAGCAGACGGCGGCCCGGCCCCGAGCGGACTCGGCGTCGAGGGCGGCGAGGTCGCGGGCCGCGGCGGCGGTCGAGGAGGAGGCGGCGACCTGGGCGGTCGGCACGTTCGCGCGGAGCCAGCCCTGCACCTGCGCCTGGGCGTGCGGGTGGGAGGAGACCGTGGTGAGCTCGTCGAGTGGCGTGTCCTCGCGCGCGGCCAGGACGAAGGTGATCTGCACGGTCTGCTCGGCGACGATGGTGATCGAGTCCGTCGCGGCGAGCACGTCGAGGGTGCCGGAGACGCCGCCCTCGACGGAGTTCTCGATCGGGGCCATGAGCGCGTCGACGTCCCCGGCGAGCAAGGCGGTGGTCGCGGTGGCCACGGAGGAGAAGGGCACGGTCTCGGAGGCCGACGCGCCGGGCTCCGCGGGGATCTCGGCGAGGGCCTGCAGGAGGGCCTGGTGGGTGAAGGTCGTCTCGGGGCCGAGGAATCCGTACCGCATGAGGGGAAGGGTACTCAGAAGGGCGGGTCCGGCACCGCGTCGCCCGGCATCCAGCCCTCGCGCGGATCAGGGGGACCCCACTCGCGCAGCATCCGCTCCAGCTCGCCGCTGCGCTCGAGAGCCTCGAGCTCCTCGTGCCAGCGGTGGTGTTCCCAGGACTCCTGGAGCGTCCGGGCGAGACGGGGCGTCGCGAGGTCGCCGCGTGGGCGAACGCGGATCGTGACGAGGGCGGGTGCCCCGACCGTCCAGGTGGTGGAGCCGTCGGGTTCGCGCACCGGGTCGATCCGGCCCGCGGTCTTCAGATCGTGGTGGCCCCAGTGGAGGCGGTGCAGGTTTTGGAGGGAGGTCGGCCCGCCGCGGGCGGGGTCCGCGTGGTCGAACTCCTCGAGATGGTCAGTCTCGGCGTCGTCGGTGGTGTGCCGCGTGCACCCGGGGACCGCGCAGAGCGGATCCCGGAGGCGGAGGTGCTCGACCATCGCCTCGGTGGGCCGATAGCGCTCGGCGGGGAGGGTGAGGAACTCGCCGCTGATCGGATCGGTGAAGACCCGGTGCCACACGGGCTCGGCGGCGGCGAGATCCCGCGCCATCTCCGCGGGCAGCGGGTGGGTGCCGTCGAGGGTGGCCGGGGTGTCGTCGAGCCCCATCAGGGTGAGGACGGGGATGAGCACGTTCAGCCGGAAGCGGGGCGCGGGCACCTCGACGCCGCCGGTGTCCAGGACCGAGCGGAGCAGGATCGCGTAGCGGAGCTGAGCGAGGCTCATCGACCGGCCGGTGCCGGCGACGGTGCCGTCGAGGTCGAAGGGAACGGGGGCGCCCTCGTCGAGGGCACGGCGCTGGGCGGCCTGGACGGCGCGCGCCCCGGCGTCGAGCCGTCGGGCGAGATCGAGGACCTCGGGGATCGGGCCGGTGATCCGCAAGGAGGCGGTGCCGTCCCCCTCGGGCCCGCCCTCGAGCACCACGTCGCGGAGGTCCTCGGGCCGGGGCAGCGGATCGGCCACGCGCTGCCAGGAGATGACCTGTCGCAGCTCGTCCCGGAATCGCTCCGCGGGGATCGAGGCGAGATCCCATCCGGCGATCACGGAATCCACCTCGTCACGCTGGAACGGGGTGAGGCCTCGGCATTCCCGGAGCATGCGGCCATGCCATTCCCGGGGCATCTCTCCCGCGGCGAGGCGGGCGAAGGTCCGCGGCATCTCCACGACGGCCACATGCGCGCCACGGATCTCCCCGGCGGCGCGGGAGCTGGTGGTGCGCAGGGCGATCGCGACGGCGAGGCTGCGCTCCTCCCGGGAGTCGGCGAGCTCGGGATCCTCCGGATCGATCCAGAAGGGGGCAAGCTCCTGCAGGCGACGCGCATGCCGACGGGATTCTTCGCGCTCGGCCTCGAGCAGGCGGGTGATCGCGCGGGCGTCCGCCGAACCCCCGTCGACACCGCCCCGGCGCAGCAGGGAGTCCTCGGTGAGCGGCGAGCGGGCCCGAACGGACCGGGAGGGCTCGGGGCGTCGACGATCCAGCACAGTGACCATGTCCCCCCCTCGCTCGTTATCGAATATCCGTTCGTAAGCCCATCAAACCAAGACTCCTCCAGGCTACTCCCACAGGGCCCCTAACACAAGAATTTGGACCGGACCCGCCGATTTTGTGGATAACTCCGCGTGGGGAGGAACGATCACTCCCCGAGGGCCGCCACCCACCGCTCCGCCGTCCGCCCACGGCCCGCCGGATGGGGCGCCCACTCCCCCGTCAGCCGGGCGCCGATCCGCCGCGCGCACGCCTGCGACGCCGCGTTCGCGGGATCGATGAGCAGGACCGCCTCGCGCACCCCGGGCATCGACCCCGCCCGCCCGAGCATCCCCGCGGCGAGCTCCACGCCGAGCCCGCGCCCGCGCGCATCGGCCAGCAGCCAGTAGGTCAGCGCCACCTGGTCCCGGGCGAGCCCCGGCGCGTGACGGTTCAGCCCTCCCCCGCCGAGCAGCCGGCCGCTGCCCGTCTCGAGCGCGGCGAGCTCGCGGAGCGGCCCGTCGGCCCGCCAGTGCGCGCACCGGGCCAGGAACACCTCGAGCGAGGCAGCGGTCCAGGGCCGCCCGATGATCTCGAGGGCCAGCGCCTCGTCCTGCCCGGCGAGGATCTCCGGACCGTGCTGCGGGCCGAGGGGCTCGAGGCGGATCCTCACCGTCGGTGGGCCAGCACCGCCCGCACGGCGGCAAGGATCGCGGGTTCGTCGGCCCCGCGCGCGCGAGCCTCCTCGAGCGGCGCGGTCAGCAGCTCCACGAGGGTCGGATCCGCCGCGCCGGCCGCCGGGAGGCGCAGGGCGCCGAGCTGCCGGCGGGCCTCGATCTCCGCCCCCGCGGCGACGGTGGTGCCCGCGCCGCGCCGGGTGATGATCATCTGCGCCTCCTCGAGCGCCTTGAAGGCGCGGGCGACGGTCCCGGGGGCGAGGCCGAGGTCGCCGGCGAGGACGCGGATCGCGGGAAGCCGGTCGCCGGGCTGCAGCTCGCCGGTGCGGATCTGCTCGACGATCTCGCGGCGCACCTGCTCGTAGGGCGGGGTCGGGTTGTTCATGTCGACCACGATATGGGTCATCGCGCGGCCTCTTCGACAGCGATGGCCGCCGACGCCCCCGTCCGCGGGCCCGAGCGGGCCAGGAGCTCCGGGACCATCACCATCGCGAGGCCGACCGGGAGGGCGAGCAGGCCCAGCCCGATCCCGACCACCGCGATCCAGGTGCCCGCCTCCATCCCCGGGGTGAGCGCGAACTCGCCGCGCACCTGCACCAGCGGGCGCAGGACGGCGAGCGCGACGGGGACCGTGCAGGCCGCCGCTGCGAGGACCACGGCGCCGGCGACGGAGGTCGAGGAGCGTCGACGCAGCAGCAGGTCCTGCACGTCGTCGCTGGGCCGGCGGCGGAGGATCAGCACGAGCGCCCCGACGGCGACGAGCACCAGGGCCGCCGTCCCCGCGGCGATCGTCACGGTGTAGTCGCCGCCCGGGAACGGGCCGAAGGCCGCGCCGTGGCCCGGGTCGTCGCCCGTCGGCGGCACCTCGATCGCGAAGGTGGTCCCATCGGCCGCGAGCAGCAGACCGGTGAGGGTCACGAGCGCGAGGGAGGCGAGGGCGAGGCCGGCGAGCACCGCCGCGGGGCGCGGGAGCAGCGTGCCCAGGGTGCGCCGGCGCAGGGAGGCCCGACGCACCGCGACCTGCGGGGCGGGGAGGGTGAGCTCGCCGGCCGCGATCGCGAGGAGGAGGACGATCCCGCCGGCCGCCGGGCCGAGCGCGGCGAGGGGCCCTGAGTCGGGCGTCCGTCCCGACGCCCCGAGGATGATGACCAGCATCATCACGGCCATGCCGAGCGGCAGGCCCACCCAGCGGGCGGCGAGCGCGCCGCGGTGCAGACCGGTGCGCTCGGCGCCGAGGGCCCGCGCGAGCAGGAGCGCGATGAGGACGACGGGCAGCAGGACGAGGAGCATCAGGGGAAGGAGCGGGCCGACGACCATGGGGACCTCCGGGAGGAACGGGCGGCGATGCCCGACGACGCCGACTTGTATCGACGTGATGACACAATGCGCCCGCCGCCACACTTGTGTCAAGACCCCGACACAACTTCTCCACCGCTGCCGCATGACCCGCCCCGTAGCATCGGGACGTGCCCGCTCGCCCGTTCCCCCACGTCCTCTGCGCCGTGCTGCTCGCGCTGCTCGGTGCGCTGCTGCTCGTCCCCTCCTCCGCCGACGCTCGCGCCGACGCCCCGGAGACGACCGACGCCCCCGTGCGCCTGGTGATCGCGACGGCAGGTCTGACCTGGGAGGACATCGACGCCGAGAGCACGCCGACGCTGCAGTGCCTGGCGGACCGCGCGGGCGTCGGCGCGATGAACACCACCTCCACCACCGTCGTCTCCACCAAGCGGCAGGGGCTCGAGACGCTGCGCACCGGCTACCGGGGCCTCGCCGAGGAGGCCCCGCGCACGAGCGGCATCCCCACCCCGCCGACGGACCAGTGGCAGCAGCTCCCGGTCGACGTGACCTCCACGGACGACCCCGCCGCCGTCGAGGGCGCCCTCGCGGACGGCGACCTCGTCGAGCTGCTCGCCCCGTCGATCCCCGACCACGACGACCCCGCCCGCGCGGAGGCCCTCACCGCGCTCGACGGCACGGTTGCCGCGGCGCTCGAGGACCTCGGCGGCTGTGCGGCGGCGGACCTCCCCCGCACCCTCCTCGTCTCCGTCGCGGCGACCGACCCTGCGCATCCGGAGGAGGTCGAGCGCACCGGAGCGGTCGCCTCCCGCACCGTCGGCCTGCAGGTCGCGATGGACACGGGACTGAGCGGACAGGCCCTGACCAGCGGCGCGACCAAGCAGACCGGAGTCGTCGTGCTCACCGACGTGCTCGCCACGATCCTCGACTCGCACGGGGCGAGCCCCGAGGGACTGATCCCCGGGCAGCCGTTCCGCGGCGCGGACCACGCCGATCCGCAGCAGCTGGCGTGGGACCGCTCCGAGGCGGGGCGACTCGTCGACGCCGCGACACTCCCCGCGCTCGGCTCCTGGCTCGCGCTCGGCGTCGTCGGCCTCGTGATCGTGCTGGTCCCGGCGCTCGCGCGGCGTCCGCGGTTCGCCGCCGTCGGCCGTGCACTCGCGGCCATCGCCCCGCTCGCCCTGCCCGTCGGGCTGTGCGCCTCCCTGGTCCCGTGGTGGCGGGCCGAGCACCCCACCCTCGCCCTCGCCGGCGTGGTCTGGGGCGGGTGCGCGCTGCTGTCCGTGCTCGTGCTCGGCGGGCCCTGGCGGCGCAGCCGCTTCGGACCGGCGGGGGTCTCCGCGGCGCTCATCGCGGGGATCGTTCTGCTCGAGTCGGCGACCGGGTCGCGCCTGCAGCTCTCCTCCCCGCTTGGGGCGCAGCCGATCTCCGGCGGGCGCTTCTACGGGCTGTCCAACCATCTCTTCGGCCTCGTGCTCGCCGCGGCGCTGATGGCGCTGCTGTGCCTGTTCACGGTGGTGCGCTCGGCGCGGGCGCGCGTGGTGTGGACCGTCGGCGTCGGGCTGGTGACGGCCGCCGTGTGCGTCGCTCCCTCGATGGGCGCGGACTTCGGCTCGAGCCTCGCGACCATCCCCGCCTTCGGGCTGCTGGCGCTGCTGGTCTCCGGGATCCGGCTGCGGGTGTGGCACGTGCTCGCGCTCGGCGCGGGCGGGGCGGCGGCGGTGCTCGGCGTGTCCTTCCTGGACTGGCTGCGCCCCCCGGAGGACCGCACCCACCTGGGGCGTTTCATCGACGAGCTGCTGAGCGGCGAGCTGGTCTCCGTGGTCGTGCGCAAGCTGGCGCAGAACGTGGCGATGGCGACCGGCTACTGGGCGCTCGCCCTGGTCCTGGTGCTCGCGGTCCTCGCCTCGGTCGCGATCCTGCTGCCGGGCCGGATCCGCTGGCGGCGGCTCGCGGCGCTCGATGCCGCGCACCCCGCCGCCCACCGGGTGCGCGTCGCGCTCGTGGTCGGCGCGTGGGTCGGCTACGCCGTCAACGACACCGGCCCGGTGCTGGTCGCGGCGATGCTGGGCGTGTGGCTCGTGCTGCTGCCGGCGATCCTGCCGGATCCCGAGCGGGTCTGATCAGGAGTTCTCGGCCTCGACCGCGGCGTGCACGACGAGGGAGGCGTACTCGTCGGGGCTGATCGGCGGACGCAGGCCCTCCGGCAGCTCGGGCTCCCCGATCCCGAGGTGCGAGGCGATGATGACCGCCTGCTCGGGGGTGAAGCGGCCGTCGACCGGGGCGCGGCCCAGGCGCTGGCCGAGCAGGGCGAGGTCGACCCCCGCGAGGAAGACGACGTCGTCGGTCGCGAAGAGACCGTCCACGGGCAGGGCGCGCAGCGCCGCATCCAGCGCGTCCGGGTCGACGTCGCCGAGGGCGCGGGTCTCGTCGTCGCTGAAGGCGCCGTCGACGGGGAGGTCGGCGAGCGTCAGGCGGCGCCGTTCGGCGCGCTCCTCGGCCGACGGGTCGGGCGTGGGGCCGGCGGGGGCCGTCTCGCTGGGGGCGAGGCTCGTGGTGGACTCGGGCTCCGGGGTCCAGACCTCCGCGTCCTCGCCGCCGACGGGCTCCGGCGACTCCTCGAGGTCGGCCACGGTGTGGCGCCGGCGGGCCAGGGCGCGCAGCACGTCGCGCAGCTGGGCGGCGCGGTGCAGCTGCCCCGAGAGGTCCCGGCCGGTCGCGCGGTGGTGGAGGTCCGCGGGGATTTCCTTGACCCAGAAGCCGCTGGTCAGCGCGTCGATGCTGAGGGAGGTCTCGACGCCCCAGCCGGGCGCGAGCGGCTGGCAGGCCTCCCAGGTCTCGCGGGTGATGCAGCGCGTCCCGGAGAGGGGCTGCTCGGGACGCCAGCCGGTGGCGCGCTCGATCCCGCGGCGGGCGGTGCGGACCACGATCCCCATCCCGGCGGCGCCCTCCTGCGGGGGCAGCAGCGCGATGGCCATGTCGACACCCTCGTCGAGCACCGCGTCCACGAGCCCCTGGGCGGCGGCGGCCGAGGAGCCCATGTCGGCGTCGAGGAAGAGCAGGGCGCGGGGCACGTCGGTGCCCGGGTCGATCGCCGGGAGCGGCCCGGTGTGCCCCGGGGTGCGGGGCTCGGCGTGGAGCTCCTCGGTGAACCGCTCCCCGCCCTCGGCGCGCTCGGCGCCGTCGCGGATCGCGACCATCTGGGCGCCGGTCGCCATGGCGGCGGCCTTGCCCTGGTTGGAGCGATGGCGCACGACGAGCGCGTCGGCTCCCATGGCGACCGCGGAGGTGGCGTCGGTGGAGCCGTCGTCGACGACCACCACGAGGTCCACGCCGCGGATCTCGCGCGCGGAGCGGATCGTGGCCTCGATCCGCTCCGCCTCGTTCTTGGCGGGGATGACGACGGCGACCCGCTCGGGGCGGTGGGTCGTCAGCGGCCCCGCGCCGTTCATCGCAGGGTCACCTGACGGGCGACGATGCCGCCGCGGGCGCGGCGCTCGGTGGGGGTGAGCGGCTCCGTCGAGGCGAGGGCCTCCTCGAAGCGGGCCCGGAACTCCTCGGCCGCCGCGTCGACGGCCTCGACGCCGAGCCCCTTGTCGATGTCCCACACGGGGATCGCGAGGCCCTCCGCGCGGAAGGAGCCGACGTACTTCGAGCCCTCGCAGATCGCCGACTCGCGGCGCGCGTGGAGGCGGGTCACGGCGTCGATCACGCGGTCCTCGTCGGCGTCGAGCACCCAGCGCACATGGTCCTTGGCGCCCGCGTCGACCCAGTAGGCGTGGTCCATGCCGGTCACGGCGCGGGTCGTCATGATCGCGTCGTTCGCCTGCTGGATCGCCTGCTCGATCTCGCCGGTGCGCTCGGCGCTGGGGTCGAGCCAGAAGTCGAAGGTGTCGTGGATCTCGAAGGTGAACCCGCCCTCGAGGTCGAGGACCTCCTGCAGCCGCGGCGAGTCGTCCTCGACGGTCACGGAGGTCACGGCGGTGCCCGGCTCGAGCCCGGCGGCCTGCACGATCGCGGCGCCGAGGCCGCGGGACAGGTCCCCGCCCGCATAGGACGCCTGGACGCCGACGGTGACGGTGCCGTCGGTGCGGCGCACGCCGGGCCAGGCCATCGGCAGGACGGTCGCGAGCTGGACGTCGAGGCCGCCGTGCTCCGCGGTGGTGCGGGCCCGCAGCGTCGCCGCGGGGATCAGCTGGCGCATGGCGACCAGCTCCTGCTCGAACGGGAGACCCTCGAAGGGGCGGCGGACCAGGGCGTTGCCGGGGGTGGAGCTCATGGCGGGGAGTCTACCGATCGGGGCGGGGATCGAGGCGCTGCTCCATGATCAGCTCGGCGTCGTCCTCGGGGTTCGGGCCGATCACGGTGAAGCCCAGGCGCTCGTAGAGGCGCCGCGCGGGCCGGTTCGTCGCGACGACGTCGAGGCGCAGCGCGGTTCCCGGATGCCGCGCGGCGAGCCAGTCCGCGCCGGTCCGGAGGAGCAGCTGGCCCGCGCCGCGGCCCCGGGCCTCGGGGGCCACCCAGACCGAGTAGAGGTGGGCCGGGCCGGCCTCGTCCTCGACCACCAGGCGGGCCATCCCGGCGGGCACGCCGTCCACCTCGGCGATGAGGACGGGGCCGGTCGGGGAGAAGTAGCCGCGCCAGAAGGCCTCGCCGTCGCGCGCCTCCCGCTCGAGGGTCGAGGCGAGGGTGCTGCCGAAGGCCTCCGGGGAGTCCTCCAGGGCGCGCAGGCGCAGCTCCCGCCAGATCGCCCAGTCGGCGGGCTCGAGGGTGCGGACGGCGATCACCGCGCCTCCCCCGCCGCGAGGAGCTCCCGGGCGCGCTCCTGGAGGTCCAGCGCCGCGGTGCCGTCGAGCATGTGCAGGTCGAAGTCGGCGCTGAGCCGCTCGAAGAACAGGGTGCCGCGCACCGAGTTGCCGTGCAGGTCCAGCTGCGGGGCGTAGCTCGCGACGCCGAAGCGGGAGGGCAGGGCCGCGATGATCCCGCCGCCCACGCCGGACTTCGCGGGCAGGCCCACGTCGCTCACCCAGTCCCCCGCGTTGTCGTACATGCCGCAGGTCATCATCACCGAGAGCACCTGCCGGGCGGCGATGCGCGAGAAGACCCGCTCCCCGGTCAGGGGGCAGCGGCCGCCCGAGGCGAGGGTCGCGGCCATGACGGCGAGGTCGGTGACGGTGGTGAGCACGCCGCAGCCCTCGACGTAGCCCTCGACCACCTCCACCGCGTCCTCGTCCATCGATCCCGCCGCACGCAGCATGTAGGCGAGCGCGAGGTTGCGGTCCGAGGTGGCGAGTTCCTCGTCGACGGTCTCGCGGTGCAGCTCCAGGGACCGCCCGGCGGCGGCGTCGAGCACCGCGCGCAGCCGCTCGGTGCGCTCCTGCCGGGTGGTGCCGAGCATCGCGTGGGTGCGGATCGCACCGATGTTCACCAGCGGGTTCTTGGGCTTGCGGGTGTGGCGGTCGATGCTGAGGGCGTTGAACTCCTCCCCCGTCGGCTCCTCGTCCACGACGGAGTCCACGTACTCCATGCCGTGGAGGTCGATCGCGGCGCCGTAGGCGAAGGCCTTGGAGATGGACTGCAACGGGAAGGCGTGGTCGCTGCCGGCGGCGGTGATCTCCCCGTCGGCAGAGCAGACCGCCGCACCCAGGTGGTCCTCGCGGGCCCCGGAGAGGCGGGAGAGCGCGGGGATCTCGCCGTCCGTCTCGGCGCTGCCGATGATCCCGCGATCGGGCAGCACCGCGTCGGGGTCGCCGCTCGCGGTCGCGGTCGCGAGGGCCGGCAGCAGTCGGTCGAGGTACCGGGACAGGGACGTCTGCGCGCTGGTCACGCCCCGACGGTACCGTGGCGGTGACGCGGGGACCCCTCAGGCTCGCGACCGCCAGAGCAGCCAGAGGAAGTAGGGCGCGCCGAGGAGCGCCACGAGCAGTCCCGCCGGGATCTGGGCGGGCGCGATGAGGCTGCGGCCCAGCAGGTCCGCGAGGCCCACCAGGATCCCGCCGAGCAGCATCGCGACCGGCAGCATCCGCAGATGGCGCCCGCCCACGAGCGCGCGGGCGAGGTGCGGGGCGACGAGGCCCACGAAGCCCACCACGCCGACGGCGACGACGCTGATCGCGGCGAGCACCGCGGCCAGGGTCAGCACCAGCACCCGGGTGCGCTGGGTGCGGACCCCGAGCACCGTCGGGGTGTCCTCGTCGAGGGCGAGCAGGTCCAGCTCCCGCTGCACCGCGAGGACCAGCGGCAGGGCGAGGGCCAGGGCGATCGCGACCGGGAGGACGTCCACCAGGGAGCGGCCGTAGGTGCTGCCGGAGAGCCACGTCAGCACCTTCGGGGTGTCGAAGGGGTTCGCGCGCAGCAGCACGAAGGTGGTCAGCGCCGTCATCCCGTAGCCGACGCCGATCCCGACGAGCACGAAGCGCTCGGGGGCGAGGCCGCCCCGCCAGGAGAGCAGCGTCGTCAGGGCGAAGGTCGCCACGCCCATCAGGACCGCGAGGCCGATCATCACCGGTCGGCCACCGCCGAGGGTGGTCACCACGACGGCGGCACCCAGGCCCGCGCCCGCCGTGATCCCCAGCAGTCCCGGTTCGGCGAGGGGGTTGCGGACCATCGACTGCACGAGCGAGCCCGCGAGGGCGAGGGTCATGCCGGCGAGCACGGCGGCGGTCATCCGCGGCAGCCGCTCGCCGAGGGAGCGCGCGATGAGGTCCGGGGCCGCGCCCTGCATCCAGGCGAGCACGTCGCCGAGGCGCAGCCACAGGGAGCCGGCGAGCAGACCGGTCACGGAGACGGCGGCGAGCGCGAGGACCAGCACCGCCAGCACGATCACCAGGCGCCGGCCCGAGCGCAGCCCGGTCCGCGCCTGCGGGGGCCGACGGGCGGGGCCGGCATCCCGCAGCCGCCGCGCCATCAGCACGATGACCAGCGCCCCGAGCAGCGCCGTCGGCACCCCCGTCGGGATCCGCGCGGCGGAGGCGGCGCCGAGCACCGCGCGCAGGGTCGCGTCGGCCGTGAGCACGACCAGCGCGCCGAGCAGCCCCGCCGTCGGTAGCAGGAGCAGATGGCGGTGCAGGGCGGGGACCGCCCCGGCGAGGAGCCGGGCGAGCACGGGGGCGCCGAGGCCGACGAAGGCGAGGGGGCCGGCGACGGTGACCGCGACGGCGGTGAGCACCACGGCGGCGAGGATCGCGAGCACCCGGGTGGGGCGCACCGGCACGCCGAGGGAGGCGGCGGCGTCCTCGCCGAGGCCGAGCACGTCGAGGCGTCGGGCCAGCAGCAGGCCGAGCAGCAGCATCAGGGCGATGACGGGCAGGGCCCGGGCCGAGGCGTCGAGGTTCAGCTGGGCGAGGGAGCCGCTGCCCCAGGCGTACAGGCCCGTGGTCTCCGTCTCGAAGAGGATCAGCAGCATCGACGTGCCGGACTGGAGGGCCAGGGCGACGGCGGAGCCGGCGAGGATCAGCCGCGTGGTCGAGGTGCCCGCTCCCCCGGCGAGGGCGAGCACCGCACCGGCCGCGAGGAGCCCTCCGAGGACGGCGACGCCGCTGCTCGCCCACAGCGGGACGGAGAGGCCGAGCGCCGCCACCAGGCACAGCGAGAAGTAGGAGCCCGCGGTCACCGCGAGGGTGTCCGGGGACGCCAGGGAGTTGCGGGAGATCGACTGCAGCAGGGCGCCGGCGACGCCGAGGGCGAGGCCGACGAGGGCCCCTGCGGCGAGGCGCGGCAGGCGGGAGGCGGTGAGGATCGCCGCCACCGCGGGATCGGGGCGGGAGCCGGTGAGATGGGCGAGCAGGTCGCCGGGGCCGACGCCCGAGGTGCCCTGGGTGAGGTGCCACAGCGAGGCGCCGGCGACGGCGAGTCCCAGACCGAGCAGGACCGCGCCGCCGCCGAGCGGACCGCGCATCAGGCGGTGAGCAGATCGACGTAGGCGTCGATCGCCTGCTCCGAGGAGCGGGGGCCGCCGAAGGTCCAGATCCCGGCGGGGAAGCCGAGGGCACGGCCCTCCTGGACGGCGGGCAGGGAGGTCCACAGCTCGTTCTTCTCGAGCTCGGTGACGTAGTTCCCGGCCGGGTCGTCGGTGCTGGTGTAGAAGAGGGTCGCGTCACCGACGGTGGTCAGGCCCTCGATGTCGGTCTGGCCGAGGCCGTAGACGGGGTCCGTCTCCTCGGTCCACGCGGAGGTCAGGCCGAGCTCCTCGCCGAGGGCGGTGAACAGCGCGCCCTTCCCGAAGGGGCGCAGCGTGACGTTGCCGCCGTCGACCCAGCCGTCGAAGTACACGAAGTCGGTGGTGGGCAGGCCCGCGCCCTCGACCACGGCCTTCGCCTCGGCCACGTGGGCGTCGAACTCGCCCAGGACGACCTCGGCGCGCTCGCTGCGCCCGGTGGCCTCGCCGATCAGGGTGAAGAGGTCCTTCATGTTCTGCACCGGGTCGGCGGCGTCGGCGCCGACGGTCGCGAGGACGGGCACGCCGAGCCCCTCGAGCTGGGCGACGACCTCGTCATCGGGCGAGCTGACCTCGACGATGATCAGGTCGGGGTCGGCGGCGGCGAGGGCGTCGAGGTTCGGCTCGCCGCGGGTGCCGACGTCGGTCGTGCCCTCGGGCAGGGTCTCGGCGCTGACCCAGGTGGAGAAACCCTCGACGTCCGCGACGGCGACGGGCGCGATGCACAGCGAGAGCAGGTCCTCGGTCTGCTGCCACTCGAGGACGGCGACCCGCTCGGCAGGGGCGTCGAGCTCGATGGTGCGGCCCAGGTCGTCGGTGAGGGTGACGGGGTCGGTCGAGGTCGCGGTGGTGTCCGCGGCGCAGGACTCGGAGATCGCGGCGGCGTCCCCGGCGGGCTCGGCGGCCTCGGGGACCTCGGTGGTACCGCAGGCGGCGAGGGCGAGGGTCGCGGCGGCGGCGGTGAGGGTGGCCGCGAGGCGGCGCGTGATGGTGTGCATGGGGTCCTCGGTCAGATGGCGGATGCCCGGTCGGGCTGCACGCGGCGCTCATGGCGACCGCGGGCATCGATGCGCAGGCGGCCGTCGGGCTCCCGCGTCACGGTGAGGGGGAGGCCGTAGACCTCGGTGAGGTGCTCGCTCGTGAGCACCGCGGCGGCGGGCCCGGCCGCGTGCACGGCACCGTGGTGCAGCAGCACCACGTGGTCGGCGATGCGGGCGGCGTGGTCCAGGTCGTGCAGCACGATGCCGACGGCGACGCCGTGCTCCTCGGCGAGGTCGCGCACGAGGTCGAGGGTCTCGATCTGGTAGCGCAAGTCGAGGTGGTTGGTGGGCTCGTCGAGGAGCACGATCGCGGTGTCCTGGGCGAGGCAGGAGGCGAGCCAGACGCGCTGCATCTCGCCACCGGACAGCTCGTCGACGCCGCGGGCGGCAAAGGATCTGACACCTGTCAGGTCCATGGCGCGGTCGATCGAGGCCCGATCGGCGGGGGTGAGCCCCGCGAAGCGACGCCGGTGCGGATGGCGGCCGAAGGCGACGACCTCGCGCACGCTGAGACCCTGCGGGGCGGTGCGGGTCTGCGAGAAGAGGGTCAGCTCGCGGGCGAGCTCGCGGGCGGACAGCAGCGCCGTGCCGCGCTCGCTCGTGCCGCCGAGCAGCACCTCACCGCCGCCGACGGGGTGGAGGCGGGCGAGGGCTCGCAGCACGGTCGACTTGCCGCTGCCGTTGGGGCCCAGCAGAGCGGTGACCTCGCCGGGCCGGAGCACGAGGTCGACGCCGTGGACGACCTCGTCCTTGCCGTAGCCGAGGCGCAGGTCGGCGCCGCGCAGCGAGGGCGCGGGGAGGTCGGTCGCGGGGACGAGCTGAAGTGGCACGCGCCGAAGCTTAGCCTCACCTCATTGGATTCCGAAACGGCGTCCGCGCATTAATCGACGGGAGCGGGCTCGGGCTCCCTTTCGGTCTCGGTCTCGGTGCCCGTGAGCCGGCCCAGCCGGTCCATGAGGTGGTAGATCACGAGCGCCGCGAGGGTGCCGAGCGCGATGCCGGTCAGCTGCACGCCCTCGATGGTCCAGGTCACGTTCGCGATGCCGACCACGAGGGCGACGCCGGCGGTGATCTGGTTCTTGGGACGGGAGAAGTCGACCTTCGCATCGACCCACATGCGCACGCCGACGATGCCGATGAGGCCGTAGAGCACGAAGGTGACGCCGCCCAGCACGCCCGGCGGGATGGTGAAGATCAGGGCGCCGACCTTCGGGGAGAGGGAGAGCAGGATCGCGACGATGCCCGCGACCCAGTAGGCCGCGGTCGAGTAGACGCGGGTCGCGCTCATCACGCCGATGTTCTCGCCGTAGGTGGTGGTCGGCGAGCCGCCGAAGCCGGCGGAGAGCGTCGTGGCGAGGCCGTCGGAGACCAGGGTGCGGCCGACCATGTGGTCGAGGTTCCGGCCGGTCATCAGGCCCACGCTGCTCACGTGGCCGACGTTCTCGGCGAGCAGCACCACCACGACCGGGAGGAACATCGGCAGCAGGCCGAGCTCGATGGTGGGGTGGTGGAACTCGGGCAGGCCGAGCCAGTCGGCCTCCCGCACCGGTTCGAAGTCGACCTCGCCCCGCGCCACGGCCACGAGATAGCCGATCAGCACGCCGAGCAGCACCGAGATCCGACCGAGCAGGCCGCGGAATAGCACCGTGCACAGCACCACGGCGAAGAGCGTGATCGTCGCCGTGACGGAGGACTGCTGGAAGTTGTCATAGGCCGTCGGGGCGAGGTTGAAGCCGATCAGCGCGACGATCGAGCCCATCACCACCGGCGGCATGAGCGCCCGGATCCACCCCGTGCCGATCCGCCCCACGAGCAGCCCCAGCAGGGCCAGCAGCACACCGGTCACGAGCACGCCGCCGAGCGCGGCCCCCATCGAGTGGGCCTGGGTCGAGGCCATGATCGGGGAGATGAACGCGAAGGAGGAGCCGAGATAGCTGGGCACCCGGTTCCGGGTGATCACCAGGAACAGCAGTGTGCCGATGCCCGAGAAGAGCAGCGTGGTCGAGGGCGGGAACCCGGTCAGCAGCGGCACCAGGAAGGTGGCGCCGAACATCGCGATGACGTGCTGGGCACCGATCCCGATGGTCAGCGGCCAGGCGAGCCGCTCCTCGGGGCGGACGATCGCGTCGGGGGCGACGGTGCGGCCGTCTCCGTGCAGGGTCCAGCGGAACATGGGCTCTCCTGGGAGGGATGCGGGGCGCCTCAGGCGCCGGGGAAGTTCTTGCGGCGCGCGGTCTCGACCGTGACGTCGGGGACCAGGCTCAGCAGGGAGACGCGGCCGCCGTCACGGTGGCGGAAGTCGGCGAACATGCGGGCGAGGTCCGGGGCGCCGTGCTCGTCGCGCACCGGCGAGGGGACGGTGAGCATGAGCGCGACGGCGATGCCGGAGGCGACCGCGAGCCCGCCCGTGACCAGGCCCGCGCCCGCGCCGAGGGCGAGGGAGTTGACGATCACGTCGAGGAAGCCGATCACCACGAGCGCGAGACCGGCGATCACGCCGGTGCTGCGCGCGGGCCCGGCGGGACGGGTGAGGAGCGTGTGCCGCGCGAAGAGGGAGATCGCCGCGAGGCAGGCGCACACGCCCGCGTCGATGAGGTGGATCGCGACACCGCCGGGCGCCTGCCCCGTGGGGGCGGCGATCGCGGTCAGCAGGTGCCACACGACAGCGGCGACGTGCATCACGGCGGAGAACTCGAAGGCGCGGACGGTGTAGACGAGCCAGTCGGTGCGCCGGAAGGTGACCGGCATCGTGCGCACGAAGGAGCGCGAGATCATCACCCCGAAGGCGATGAACAGCAGCGGCAGGTAGACGTAGCCGGTGGCCACGCTGGTGGGAGCGGCGAACTGCAGGCGCAGGGAGTTGTCGGCGAGGGCCGCGAGCACCAGGCCCGCGGTGACCGCGGTCGAGAACACGAACCAGGAGCGCTCCCGGAGCAGCGCCGAGGCCAGCACGATGCCCAGCAGCAGCGCGGAGACCAGGGTGTCCGCGAAGGTCACGAGCGAGTATCCCCAGCCGGTCGTGAACAGCCGCCCGATGAGCATCACCAGCGCCAGGAGCAGCAGGGCCGCGGCGGCGACGCCCACGCCCACGAGGATCAGCCGGGCCGTGCGCCGGGCGCGAGCCTGCGGCAGATACCCCTCGTGGGCGCGCGGCTCGATGCCGATGATCGCGCCGAGCAGCAGCAGGGCGACCCCCACGCCGATGCCGACGGGGGGACCCTCGGGCAGCGAGGCGAAGAGCACCGGCAGCGAGGAGACCAGGTCGACGAGGAGCGCGAGCAGACCCACGAGCAGCGCGGGGGCGAGGCCGATCACGCGCACCGAGCGGACCGCTGCCAGCGGCGGGTCCGGCGGCAGCCAGCGGACCAGCAGCACCGCCATCAGGGACACCAGGGCCAGCCCGATCGCCCAGGGGGCGAGGCCCGCGAGCCAGTGGCCCGGCGCGGCGGTGAAGGTCGTGGTCATCGCCGCGCTGAGGCAGACCAGGGCGATCACGTCCCGCAGGGCGTCGAAGATGCCGAGGTCGGCGAAGCGCGCGGGGACCGTGAAGCCGAGGGCGGGCAGCTCGTCGTGCTCGGCGTTGGGGGTGGTGCCGGAGCGGGCGTAGCTCGCGGGGGCGGGCCGGGCGGCGGCGCGCCGCTCCTCGCGCTCGGCGAGCAGCGGCGCGGAGTAGCGGTCGAACTCGGCACGGTCCGGGAGCCGATCGGTGGGTAGCGTGCGGGGGTCGTCGGAGGCGAAGATCCAGTCCGCGTCCTGAGGGTCCGCGTCCCCTGGTTGCCTGTCCATTCCCCGGCTCTCCTGCCCTGCTGACCTGCTCGCCCTGTGCGCGCAGGCGGTCTCGATGATAAGGACGCCGGGACGCCGCGGACGGTCGGCGCGCCGCAGGCCGGATGCGCCGTCGCTCTCAGCGCAGCGCGCGGCGCTCCCCCGCGAAGCGGATCGCCGGACCCGGCCCGGGGCGCCCCTCCCCCGTCTCCACGACGGGGCCGATCAGCAGGCGGTGGGTCGCGGCGTCAACCGCCTGCTCGACGCGCAGCGCGAAATGGGCCAGGGCCCCGGGCAGGATCGCGTCGCCGTCGGCCGTGCGGGAGACCTCGAGGCCCGCGAGCATCCCCTGCAGCGGGGCGCCCGGGGTGCCGAAGCGGTCGGCGAGATGCTGCTGGTCCTCCGCGAGGACGTTCAGGCACAGGTGCCCCGCCTCCTCGGCGGCCTCCGCGGCGCGGCCCATGCCGTAGAGCGCCACCAGCATGGTCGGCGGGTCATAGGAGACGTCGAGATACGAGTCGACGGTCACCAGCAGGTCGTGCGGGCCCTGCCGGGTGGAGAGCACCGCGAGGCCCGCAGCGATCAGATCGCTCGCGCGCCGGTAGTCCTCGACGTCGACGGGCGTGCTCACCGGGCGGTCGGGAGCATGCGGGCGCGGGCGTCGTCCGAGTCGACGATCTCCTTACCGAAGGGGAAGCAGGTCACCGGGATCAGCTTGAGGTTCGCCCAGGCGAGGGGCAGGCCGATGATCGTGATGGCCTGGGCGAGGGCGGTCGCCACATGACCCAGGGCGAGCCACCAGCCGGCGACCACGAACCAGATCACGTTGCCGAGGGCACCCACGGCGGAGACCCGCCCGGTGTCCACCACCTCCCGGCCGAAGGGCCAGATCACGAAGCCCGCGATGCGGAGGGAGGCGAGGCCGAACGGGATGGTGACGATCAGCAGGCAGGCCAGCAGTCCCGCCACGACGTAGCCCAGGAACAGGGCCCAGCCCGCGGTGAGCAGCCAGATGACGTTGAGGATCAGCGAGATCAGGGAGCGCATGCCGCCAGCGTAGGGTCCGTCGCACCCCGGGGCCAGGGGGCTGTCCCCCCGTCCGCGCGCGACTACCCTGGTCCCCATGCCTGCACCCGAGATCGCGCTCACCGAGCGCTTCCAGTCCGCCTTCGCCGCCGCCTTCGGGCCCGAGCACGCGCAGGCCGACCCGATCATCCGCCCCTCCCAGTTCGCGGACTTCCAGTGCAACGCCGCGATGGGGCTCGCGAAGACCCTCGGCCGCAAGCCGCGCGACATCGCGGCGGACATCCTCGCGGCCGTGGAGCTCGACGACATCGCCGAGACCCCCGAGATCGCGGGCCCGGGCTTCCTGAACATCCGCCTGCGCACCGACTGGATCGCCTCGCAGGCCGCCGAGCTCGCGGCCGACGACCGGCTCGGACTGCCCCTCCCCGAGCGGCCGCGGACCGTCGTGATCGACTACTCGGCGCCCAACGTCGCCAAGGAGATGCACGTCGGCCACCTGCGCACCACCGTGGTGGGCGACTCGATCGCGCGCACCCTGGAGAAGCTGGGTCACACGCCCGTGCGCCAGAACCACATCGGCGACTGGGGCACCCCCTTCGGCATGCTCATCGAGCACCTCCTCGAGGTGGGCGAGGACAGCGCCGAGGCGGATCTGCTGCGCACGGACCCGAACGCCTTCTACCAGGCGGCGCGCGCCAAGTTCGACGCCTCAGAGAGCGGGTCCGACGGCGACTTCGCCGCACGCGCCCGTCGGCGGGTCGCGACCCTGCAGTCCGGTGATCCGGAGTCGCTGCGCATCTGGACCGACCTCGTCGAGCTGTCGAAGCAGTACTTCCACCGCATCTACGACCTGCTCGACGTGACGCTGCGCGACGAGCATCTCGCGGGCGAGTCCACCTACAACGATCAGCTCGAGGCGGTCTGCGCGGATCTCGAGGCGGCCGGCATCGCGCGGATCTCCGACGGCGCGCTGTGCGTCTTCCCCGAGGGGTTCACGGGGCGCGACGGGCAGCCGCTGCCGCTGATCATCCGCAAGTCCGACGGCGGCTACGGCTACGCCACGACCGACCTCGCGGCGGTGCGCCACCGCGTGCGGGATCTCGGCGCCGACGCCATCGCCTACGTGGTCGGCTCCGCGCAGGAGCTGCACTTCCAGATGGTCTTCGCGATCGCGCGGGAGGCCGGCTGGCTGCCCGCCGAGGTGCGCGCCGAGCACGTGAAGATCGGCTCCGTCCTCGGCGAGGACGGAAAGATCCTGCGCACCCGCTCCGGCGCCTCGCTGCGGCTGATGGCGCTGCTCGAGGAGGCCGTGACCACGGCCCGCACGGTCATCGACGAGCTGCGCCCCGACCTGCCCGAGGCGGAGCGGGCGCAGATCGCGCGCTCGATCGGCATCGGCGGCGTGAAGTACGCGGACCTCTCCACCGCGCACGACTCGGACTACACCTTCGACCTCGACCGGATGCTGGCCCTGACCGGCAACACCGCGCCGTACCTGCAGTACGCGGTGGCCCGGATCCGGTCCATCTCCCGCCGCGCCGCGGCCGAGGGCGTCACCGCCGCCGCGGCGCCGCTCGTGGAGAACGATGCGGAGCGGGCGCTGGCCCTCGCGCTGCTCGAGTTCGCGCCGGTGCTCACCCAGACCGGCGAGGACTACGAGCCTCATCGGCTGTGCGCCTACCTGTTCTCCCTCGCCCAGGCCTTCACCGCCTTCTACGAGGCCTCCCCCATCCTCAAGGAGAGCGACGAGGTTCTGCGCGCGGGACGGCTCGCCCTCGCCCAGCTCACCGAGCGGGTGCTGGTGGAGGGTCTGGACGCCCTCGGGGTGGACGCTCCCGCGCAGATGTGACCGAGCGTTACCCGATCGTGCCCGAATGCGCCGTCATACCGCTGGTCACCGCCGGGTCCGCTTCCTAGCCTGAGACGGTGCAGCCGTCCCGAACCGCCCATACCCTGCTCTGGGTGGTCTATGCCCTCGTGGGCGGCGTGCATCTGACCGCGATGCTCACCGAGGTCGAGGGGCTGCAGCGCGTCACTCAGTCGCTGCTCGCCCCGCTGCTGATCGGCGTGGTGTTGACCGCCGTCCCGCACCTGACACGGACCTCACGACTGATGCTCATCGGGCTGCTGTGCGCCTGGTGCGGGGACTTCTTCAGCCAGATCGCGCCCGAGCAGGTCGAGACCATCTCCGCCCTGTTCTTCCTCGGGGCGCTGGTGGCCTACTCCTGCGCCCTCGCCCCGCTGTGGCGGCGCAACCGGGACCCCATGCGCATCGCGCTGGCGATCCCCTACGGCGGCGTGGTGATCGGCCTGTTCGTCGCCTGCGCCGACGGGGCCGGACCGATGCTCCCCCTCGTCGCGGCCTACGCCGTGGCCCTCGCCGTGACGGCCTTCCTCTCCGCGGGCGGCAACGGGCTGACCTGGTCGGGAGGGACGCTGTTCCTGCTGTCCAGCTCGCTGCTGGCGATGACCTGGTTCCTGCCGGGCGCCGCGATCCTGTACAGCACCGTCTGGGTGATGGTCACCTACATCATCGGCCAGGCCCTGCTGGTGGCGGGCCTGCTCCGCGCGCTGCCGCAGCGCCGCTGGGCGACGGCGCCCGCGGGTGCCGCCCTGGTGATCGTCGAGAGCTGAGCCTCAGCCCCGCAGTGCGCGCGTGATCAGTGCCGCCTGCTCGCGATGCAGCCGCTCCATGTCCTCGCCGCGGCGCACCCGCAGCTGCAGGCCGAGCCGGCCGCTGATCTCGCGATAGGCCACCTCGACGCCGTTCTCCTCGAGCTGCAGCCGGGCGATGCGGACCTCGGCGAGGAAGAGGTCGCGCATCCCCACCGAGAGGTGCAACGGCGGCAGCCCGGAGAGATCGGCGTTCAGCGGCGAGAGATCCGGGTCCTCGAGCGGCGTGCGGCCCGCGTAGCGGATCGCCGCATCGCGCAGCAGGCGCCGTTCGTGCACCGGATCCGCCTGGTCGGTCTCGGTGATCCCGGCGTTGGCGAGCTCGAGGTCGAGCCAGGGCGACATGGCCACGAGCGCCGCGGGCGCGGGCACCTCCCCCGACTCCCGCAGCCGGCGCGCGACGGTCAGCGCGAGTCCGCCGCCCGCATGCTGGCCCGCGAGGACCCACGGCTGACCGGCGAGGCGGCCGTCGGCCCGCAGTGCGGCGAGCACCGCCTCCACGTCGTCGAGGGCGACGGGGTGCTGGTGGTCGGGGGCGTTGCGGTAGTCGACCATGAGCCCCGCGCAGCCGAGGGCGTCGATGTGGCGGGAGAGCCACAGCCAGTCGCTCGCGAAGGGGCCGGAGACGTACGCGCCCCCGTGCAGAAAGACGATCAGGCCACGATCCCCGCGGTGCCCGTCGAGCCACACCGTGCGGGTGCGGCCGATCATCTCGTGCTCGACGGCGTGCGACTTCAGCACCGCCGACGGGGGGTTCGGGCGGCGCGCCTCGCGCAGCGCCTGATGCGTGAGGGTCGAGGGCAGGGGAATGCGGCTCACCGCACGGGCTCCGGTGACGACGGCTTCGCGGACACGACCCATGACTGCCTCCTCCTGCGGCCCCGGGGGCCGCCCTCGCTGCGGGTCCCGCCAGCCTAACGAACGGGCCTGGGGGCGGCGGTACCCTGCGGCCATGACCTCCGCCCCCGCACCCTTGCTCGTCCTCGCCGCCATGCCCGAGGAGTCCGCGCCGCTGCACGCGCGCCTCGTCGCCGCCGAGGAGCTGACCACCCCGCTCGCCGCCCCCGTCACGGCCCGGCGGGGTCTGCTCTCGGGGCAGGACACCATCGTGGTGACCACCGGCATCGGGGTCGCGGCCGCGGCCGCCGCCGCGACCTGGGGCATCCTCGCCCACCGGCCGCGCGCCGTGGTCTCCGCGGGCTCCTGCGGAGGGCTCGCGGCCGACGTCGAGGTGGGCACGCTGATCGTCGGGGAGGAGTTCACCTGGTCGATCGCGGACGCGACCGCCTTCGGCTACGCCCCGGGACAGGTGCCCGGAGGCCCCGAGCGGCACCGGGCGGACCCTGCCCTGGTGGACGCGGCAGAGTCCGCGGCCCGTGCGGTCGCGGCGCGCGGCTGGCGCCGCGGGCTGATGCTCGCGGGCGATGCCTTCGTGACCGCACCCCTCGCGGAGCCGATGCGGGTGCGCTTCCCCGCGGCGCTCAGCGCGGACATGGAGACCACCGCGAGCGCGCGCACCGCGGAGGCGCTGGCGGTGCCCTTCGTCGCCCTGCGCGCCGTGTCGGACCTCTGCGGGCCGGCGGCGGGCCAGCAGTTCCACCTCGAGATCGACGTCGTCGCTGAGATCTCGGCCACGGCCGTGGAGGCTCTCGCCGCCGGATTGTCGGACTGACCGAAGCGCAGGTCAGCGCGGAGATCTGCCCACCTGGAGCGCATCACCCGAGGTAGGAGGCCTTTTCTCCCGCTCCGGGGACGGGTAGGGTGCCCCACGGCCCGTCCGCCCGTGGAGTCCCCACCGCAGGATCCGGGGTTCCGAAGGTGCGACGCGGTCACGTCCCATCCCCCACCTCGGAACGAGGAATCGTGTCAGCCTCCACGGCCCAGTCGCCGCCGCACTCCTATTCCCTGTCGAAGCCGGTGTTCTTCGTCGCCGGCGGGATCATCCTGCTGTCGGTGCTCTTCGCGCTGATCCTCCCGGCGCAGTTCAACAGCGTGATCTCGACGCTCAACGCGACCGTCGTGAGCTCGGTGGGCTGGTACTTCGTCCTGGTCGTGACCGCCTTCGTCGCCTTCGGCATCATCGTCGCGGTCTCCCGCATGGGCAACATCAAGCTCGGCAAGGACGACGAGGAGCCGGAGTACGGGCTGTTCTCCTGGTTCTCGATGCTGTTCGCCGCGGGCATGGGCATCGGCCTCGTGTTCTGGGGCGCCGCCGAGCCGCTCACCTTCTTCGCGGACACCGGCGGCGACGTCCCCGGCATCCCGCCGAACGCCGCGGGCCTGGACGATCCGGCCCGCGCCGAGCGGGCGCTGGGCCAGACCTTCCTCCACTGGGGCCTGCACGCGTGGGGCATCTACGTGGTGGTCGGTCTCGCCGTCGCCTACGCGGTGCACCGCAAGGGCCGCCCGATCTCGATCCGCTGGGCGCTCGAGCCGGTCCTCGGCAAGCGCACCGACTCCTGGATCGGCGACCTGGTGGACATCATCGCGATCGTCGGCACCCTCTTCGGCATCGCGACCTCGCTCGGCTTCGGCGTGAACCAGATCGCCGCGGGCCTGGACCACCTCGGGGTGCTGCCCAACTCGACGGTCGTGCAGGTGACGATCGTGCTCGTGGTGACCGCGCTCGCGACCCTCTCCGCCGCGAGCGGCGTGGACAAGGGCATCAAGATTCTCTCGAACCTCAACATGGGCCTCGCCGCCCTGCTGCTGGTGGCCGTGCTGATCCTGGGGCCGACCCTCTTCCTGCTGCGCGACGTGGTCTCGAACATCGGCTACTACCTGCAGAACATCCTGCAGCTGTCCTTCCAGACGCTCCCCTTCCGGGGCGAGGAGGGCGCCGGCTGGCTCAACGGCTGGACCACCTACTACTGGGGCTGGTGGATCTCCTGGTCGCCCTTCGTGGGCGTGTTCATCGCGCGCATCTCCAAGGGGCGCACGGTCCGCGAGTTCGTCACCGGCGTGCTGCTCGTGCCCACCGCGGTGACCTTCCTGTGGTTCACCATCATGGGCGGCACCGCCCTCTACGAGTCGGTCATCGGCGGGGTCGATTTCACCGACGCCGAGGGAAACATCGACGCGAACACCGCCCTGTTCGACACCTTCTCCCACCTGCCCGCGGGCGCGCTACTCTCCGGCATCGCGGTGATCCTGGTGTCGATCTTCTTCATCACCAGCGCCGACTCGGGCGCCTTCGTGATGGACATGATCGCCCACAAGGGCGATCCGAACCCGCCGCGCCTGACCCGCATCTTCTGGGCCGCCTCCTCCGGCGTGATCGCTGCGACCCTGATCTGGGCGGGCGCCGCCTCCGGGGACGCCACCTCGGGAATGACCGCGCTGCAGTCCCTCGCGCTGCTCTCGGCGCTGCCCTTCTCGATCGTCATGATCGGCATGATGATCTCCCTGTGGCGCTCGCTGTCCCGCGAGGTGAAGGTGATCGAGCGGCTCGAGCTGCGCATCCGTCAGCGCGAGTTCCTCGAGCGCTACTCCGACACCCTCACCGCGCAGGTCGAGGAGACCGTCGCCACCCAGCTCGAGGGCGAGGTCGGCCAGCAGTTCCAGGCGCAGCTGAGCCAGCAGGTCAGCGAGCAGGTGCAGGAGCACCTGGACGCGGACTCCAAGCGGGGCTGACGCTCAGCGGGCTCAGCGGGAAGAGACGTGCGCGATCTCCGCGCCCTCGGCGAGGGCGCGGAGGTTCGCGGCGATCCGCTCCTCGGCGCCGACGGGCCGCCCGCCCGCCCCGTGCGGGGTGATCAGCAGGCGCGGCGCGTCCCACAGCGGGTCCCCGGCCGGGAGCGGCTCGGGATCGGTGACATCGAGGCCGGCACCTCCCAGGGTGCCGGCCTCGAGCGCTTCCCGGAGGGCGACCTGGTCGACGGTCGCGCCGCGGCCCACGTTGATCAGCAGGGCGTGATCGGGCAGCGCCGCGAGCACCTCCGCGTCCACCGCGTGACGGGTCGCCTCGGTGGCGGGGAGGATGTCGATGAGGACGTCGGTCTCGGGCAGGGCCGCGAGCACGTCGCTCTCGGCGATGACCTCGAAGCCCGCGCGGGTCCCGGCCGAGCGGGCGGCCCCGCGCACCTGCGCGCCGAGGGCGCGCAGGGTCGGGGCGAGGGTCTGCCCGATCTCGCCGAAGCCCCAGATGAGCACTCGGGCGCCGAGGAGCGTGGTGATACGGTCCTCGGGGTGGAGGGGCTGCAGGCCGCCGAGCTCGGAGGACCACTCGTGGCGCTCCTGGGCGGCGGCCGCCTCGGGCAGGCGCCGCACGAGGGTGAGCAGGAGGGCGAGGGCGTGCTCGCTCACCGTGACCGAGTGCAGGCCCGCACCGGTCGCGATCACCACGTCCGGGGCGAAGCCGGCGGCGAGTATCCCCTCGACCCCGGCGGAGAGCGACTGCACCAGGCGCAGCTCCCCCAACTGCTCGGCGGCGGAGGCGAGGTGGGCGCGGGAGGCGCCCCAGACCACCAGGGCCGCGGCGTCGTGGTGCTCGGCGGGGATCGCGGCGCGGGCGTCGACGACGACGGCCTCCCACCCCTCGGGCAGCTGCGGGGACAGGGCGATGGTGTCGGGGAGCAGGAGCTTCATGGCTCCAGGCTACGGAACCGGCTCCTGCCCCGCTCCGATACGCTCGACCCATGGGATCCGGCCACTCTCCGTCCGCCGTCCGGCGCCTTCTCGGCGCGACCCTGCGCATCGTGCGCCGCACCACCTCGAGCGCCGGTCATCGCGTGCGCCGGGCCGAGATCGGCAAGCCCCTGGACACCGGGGGCTTCCTCGGCGCCTCGGTCACCGGCTGGATCTCGACCTCGCCCAGCTTCCTGCCCCGCACCTGGTGGATGTGGTCGGCGAACATCGGCCTCTCGCAGATCTACGGCTATGCCGCCGGGGTCCTCGCCGGGAAGGTGGTGCGGCGAGCGATCGCCGGCATTGGGCTGGAGATGTCGATCGCCCCGGACCACCGGCGGCGGGCCCGCTGGGCGGGCGCCGCGGCGCTGATCGGGATCTCGGCCTACTCCTGGGCGCGCGGCGTCATGCGCCAGCGGGAGATCAGCCATCTGGTGCGCGCCGAGCCGAAGGGCCTCTCGACCGCTGCGGTGGGCACCGTCGGCGGGGTCGCCTTCTCCGCCGCGGCGCTGGTCGCAGTCCGCGCGGTGCGCTCCACGGCGCAGCTGTACCGGGCGATGCTGCGGCCGTACCTGCCGCCGCGGCTCGTGGGGGGCGTGTCCCTCGTGCTCACGGCGGTGACGGTCGGCGTGCTGGTGGAGCGCCTGATCCGGGGGCGGCTGCTGGAGCAGATGATCGAGCGGGCCGAGGCCGCGAACCGCCTGATCTCGCCCGACGTCCCCCGCCCCGTCTCCCCGCTGCGCTCCGGCAGCCCCGCCTCGCACGAGACCTGGCAGTCCCTGGGCGCCCCGGGACGCAAGATCGTCTCCTCCGGGGCGAGCGCCGAGCAGATCGCCGCGGCCACGGGCGAGGACGCGCAGGAACCGATCCGGGTGTACGCCGGGAAGTCCTCCGCGCGCTCCCTCGAGGAGACCGTCGAGGCGGTGATCGCCGAGCTCGACCGCACCGGCGCCTGGGAGCGCGAGGTGCTCGTGCTGTTCACCGGCACCGGCACCGGCTGGCTGCAGGAGTGGTCGCTGTCCGCGATCGAGTTCCTCACCGGCGGGAACTGCGCGACCGCCTCCCTGCAGTACTCGGTGTACACGAGCGCGCTGAGCTACCTGGTCGACCGCCGCTCGCCGCGCCGCGCCGGGAACCTGCTGCTGCACGCGGTGCGCCGGCGCCTGAAGTCGCTGCCGCCGGGGCAGCGGCCGCGGCTGTTCGTGGCCGGGGAATCGCTCGGCTCCTTCGGCGGGCAGGCCGCCTTCCGCGACCTGCAGGAGATGCTCGCGAGCGTCGATGGCGCCGTGTGGACCGGCACCCCGAGCTTCACCCCGCTGTGGCGCGAGCTGGTCTCGCGCAGCCGGGAGGGTGCGCCCGCGATCGCCCCGATCCTCGACGACGGCCGCCACATCCGCGTGGTCACCCGTGAGGCGGATCTGCACCGCAACTACCACGGCGGCCTCTACGCCGAGTGGAAGAGCCCGCGGGTGGTCTACGCCCAGCACCCTTCGGACCCGGTGGTGTGGTGGCAGCCGGCGCTGCTGTGGGACGAGCCGCGATGGCTGCGGGAGCGGGTGGGGCACGATGTCACCCCGGCCATGCGCTGGTTCCCGTGGATCACGTTCTGGCAGGTCGCGGCCGATATGCCGCTGTCGATCAAGGCGTCCGGCGGGCACGGCCACTCGTATCACGAGGAGATGGTGCCGATCTGGGCCGCGGTCCTGGGGCAGGACGCGGGCGGGGCGCTCACCCTGGTGCAGCGCCGTCGCCACCAGGCGATCACCGAGGCGATCAGGCGGGTGCATCCCCGCGGCTGAGGGGTCGCTGCGGATCGCTGCTCCACTGCGACCAGGAGCCGGGGAAGAGCCGCGCCCCGTGGATCCCGGCCCGTTCGAGGGCGAGCAGGTCATGGGTCGCGGTGACCCCCGAGCCGCAGTACACGACGGTCTCCCCGTCGGGGTCGACGCCCGCGGCGAGGAAGCGCTGGCGCAGCGCCTCAGGGGCGGCGAAGCGCCGCTCGGCGTCGAGGTTCCCGGCGTAGGGGAGGTTGACGGCCCCGGGGATGTGGCCGGCGCGCGGGTCCACGGGCTCGACCTCGCCGCGGTACCGCTCGGGCGCGCGGGCGTCGATCAGGAGCGCTCCCCCGGCGGCGACCTCGTCGATCGTCGCGATCCGGTGTGCGGGCCAGGGGCGCTCGGGCACGCTGCCGGGGGCCGGCGGCGGGGTCTCGCCGCTCTCGAGCGGCCCGTCCCAGGCGGCGATCCCGCCGTCGAGCAGCGCGGCCTCCTGCCCCACGGCGCGCAGCATCCAGACCAGTCGGCCCGCGGGGGCGCCGTCGGTGTCGTCGTAGGCGACGACGACGGTGTCCTCGTCCACCCCGAGGCGGCGCAGGGTCGCGGCGAAGTCGGCGGGTTCCGGCAGCGGATGGCGGCCGACGGCGGGGCCCGCCGGGGCGGCGAGCTCGGTGTCGAGGTCGACCCAGTGGGCGCCCGGCAGGTGCCCGGCGAGATGGGCCTCGCGCCCAGTGGAGCCGTCGAGGGCCCAGCGCACGTCGAGCAGACGCACGGGGGCCTCGCCCTCCAGCAGCTCGTGGAGGCGGGCGGAGTCGATGATCGGGTCGAGCGCAGCAGCCATGGTGGCGAGCCTACTGCTCAGGAGCGCACCTCGAGGTCCACGCGGACCAGGCGATGGTCGGAGGTGGGGAAGGGGTAGGTGCCGGTCAGCTCGCTGCCGGGGCGCCCGGAGCGGGGCCAGAAGACCGCCGAGGAGACCACCTGGAGGGTCTTGGCGGGCAGCACGTAGTCCACGCGCAGGTTGCCCGGGGAGGGGCTGTCGCCGAAGTCGGCGGTGTCGAAGCGAGGATCGCTCCGGTGGGAGTCGTTCGCCCCGCCCTGCGCGGCCGCCTCCTCCGCGCCCTCGGAGCTCGGTCGGGTGTCGCGCACGCGCGCGTGGGTGAGCAGCTGGTCGATCGCGCCGGGCCAGGAGTCGCCGTCGGCCGGATCCGAGTTGTAGTCCCCGAGGATCACGAACTCCTCCTGCGGGGCGAGGCCGCCGACGACGCCGGCGTCGTCGGTGATCCAGCGGGAGCGCCGGCCGGGGCTGAGGTAGTCCGCCCAGAGACGGATCTCGTCGTTGTTGCGCCGCTGGTTGCGCTTCTCGGGGCCGTCGAAGCTGGGCGGGGTGGGGTGCGCGGCGAGCACGTGCACGGTGGTCGAGCCGATCCGCACCGGCACGTCCCAGTGGGACTTCGAGCTCAGGCGCAGCTGCTCGGCGATCTCCTCGCCGTAGAACTCGACGGGCAGCAGGCTCGAGGGCATCGCCGCCCAGCGCAGGTTCTGGAAGGTGCGGATCTGCCCGGTGAGGATCGGATGACGGGACAGCAGCACCATCCCGTACTGGCCGGGGAAGGCGCCGAAGCCCCAGGCGTCATCGGGCCCGCCGACGGTCCCGTCGCGGTTCAGGTCCAGGCCCGAGGGCACCCCGGTGTTGACGGGGGCGGTGTAGGCGTAGGGGTAGTGGACGGGGGTCGCGCCGTTCTGGCTGACCTCGAGGTACTTCTCGCGCAGCAGGTCGATCGCGCGGCCGTCCTCGTCGAAGTCGACCTCGTTGAGCAGCAGCACGTCGGGGTTGTTGAGCTGGATGACCTGCGCGACGGCGCGGATCTGGGGGTCCTCGCCAGTGGCCAGGTCCGCGAGCAGCTGCCCCTCCTCCGCGCGGTTCAGCGACGCGTTGTAGGTGGCCACCCGCACCCTGGTGGTGCCTCCGCCGCGCCGGGCGGGCTGCGGGGCGGCTTCCGCGGCGGCGGGCACCCCCAGACCGGCGGCTGCGGCGGCGACGAGGGCTCCACGACGGCTGATTCTCGGCGACATGGTCTCCATTGTGCACGCTCCCGGGGATCGGCGACAGCGCCGGCGCAGGCCCGCGAGCACGTCATTCCACCCGGATGCGCTGCACGCGCCGCAGGTGGTCCCCGGTGTTGTCGCCGTTCATGCGGGCGCTGCTCTGGCGGTTGTTCTCGCCGACCTTGCGGTCGTTGCTGCGCAGGTTCCCGACGCGCACCTCGGTCTCCTTCTCGAAGACGTGGCGCTTGTCGGTGTTGCGGTAGTAGCGGTAGATCAGCCCGTACACGGCGGCGAACACCGCGGGCCCCGCCAGGAGCGGGAACAGGAAACCGGCCGCCGAGGAGTCGCCGGAGCCGGCCAGCAGCAGGGGATAGAGCTCGATCATCGGATGCTCCTCAGCTGACGAAGAAGAAGGCCAGGGACAGCGCGGCGGCCACGGCGGTCGCGACGACCCCCGAGGCGCAGGCGACGGCGAAGATCTTCGGATGGGAGACGGGCACCGAGCCCATCGTCGTCCCGGTGCGGCCGTTGACCGCGATGTAGTGGGTGAGGGAGCTGCCGTCGAGCGCGGAGTCGGCATAGGAGTACAGCCACACCGGCACGTACACCGCGACCCAGCGGGTGCCGTGCACGGCCACCCCCTCCCGCTCCCAGCGCACGCCGCGGTCGAGACCGCGGACGGTCGGCTGGGCCTTGGCCCGGGCGATGGCGAGGAACTTCTCCTCCACCTGGCCGTCGAGATCGCGGACGTTCAGGTCGCGGCGCTCCGAGGTGAAGCCCTTGAGGTAGTTCGCGTTGTAGGTGACGGCATTCTCGGTGTCATAGGGCTGCACGGCGTTGAGCACGTTGTTGGTCGCCGAGCGGTTGTCCTGGGCGGAGAAGCGCTGCGCCGACTCGATCGTGAGGTCGTCAACCAGGAGGTCGAAGGCCCGCTGGACGCGGTAGACGTCCGCGTCGTAGCGGGTCTCGCGCCGCTTGTTGTCGCCGCTGCCGACCGTCACCGTGTACTGCCTCGTGGTGACCTCGCCGGTGCCCTGCAGCACCGCGTGCATGTTCCCGTCGACCACCAGGTACGGGATGTACACGCCCATGACGTTGTCGGGCACGTACTGCTCCTTGAAGCGGGCGTGCGCGAAGGCTCGTCGGTTCGCGACGAAGGCGTCGATCTGTGCGATCGCCTGCTCCCGGGTGAGCGCGAAGGGCAGCACCGCATCGGGGATCGCCCCGTTGGGGATCTGCGTGTTCAGCGAGAGGGTCTGGCGGCACCAGTGGCACCGCGACTGCACCTGCTCCGCCGCGTTGATCACGACCTCCGCCCCGCAGCCCTGGCATTTCAGGGTGACGACCGAGAGGTCCTCGCGGACGTCCGCCGTGCCCGAGGCCATGGTGTGCCCGCGCAGCTCCGCGATCGCGGAGTCGAGCCCGAATGCGGTCTCGGCGACCTTCTCGTTCCACTGGAAGCGGCAGTACCCGCACACGAGCGAGCCGACCGAGATCTCGTAGTGGATCTCGGCCGACCCGCACCGCGGGCACTTGTCGAGGCCGTCGTCCCTGCCGGAGCTGGTGTCGACGATGCGGTCGTCGGTCACAGGCCGAGCGCGGCCTTCTTCGCCGCCTCGTAGTCCGCCTCGGAGATGAGGCCCTGGTCCAGCATCTGCTTGTACTGGGCGAGCTTCGCGACCGGGTCCTCCGCGGCGGGGGCCGCCGGAGCGGCCGGGGCCGCCTGCTGCTGCGGGGCGCCGGTCTGCTGGACCGGGTTCACGAGGCCGCCGACGGCACCCGCACCCGCGCCGAACATGGCCAGGCCCGTCCCGCCGCCGTTCTCGCCGGCGGCCTGCACACCGCGGGCCACGGACTGGTTGAGGTAGGACTGCGAGCGGGCGCCGGAGAGGGCGTCGGCCTTCTGCACCTCGGTGAGCAGGGCGCGGGTGTTCGCGTCGTACTCGATGGAGACGATCGCGGTCTTCACGATCGCGAGGCCGCGGTCGGTGGACCAGCGGTAGCCCTCCTCGACGGCGGCGGAGAGGGACTGGGCGAAGCCGACGGAGTCGCCCTGGATCTTCGTGATCCGGTTCCCCTTGTCGGGATCGTTGGTGTAGCGCGAGAAGGCGGCGGCGAGGGAGCCGACGACCTCGCGGAACAGCTGGTTGCCCGCGGCGTTGTCCGGATCGGAGAAGTCGAACACCCCGGCGTTCGCGGAGATGAAGGTGGCCGGCACGAAGTTGTGCACGAAGAGCAGCGGGTCCACGATCCGCAGCGTGTACGAGCCGCGGGTGACCGCGCCGACCTGCGAGTTCAGGTAGGCGTCGTCCCAGTAGATCTCCGACTGGGTGCCGAAGCGGTTGTCGGGGATCTCCTTGAGGTTGACGAAGAAGGCGAGCTGCTGCGAGGAGGGGCGGCCGCCGAACTTGAAGCGCTCCCAGGAGGTCTGCACGGTCGAGGCGAGCATGCCGTCGCCCGCGAAGACGGAGCGGGAGTCCGGGGAGGAGTCGGTGAACTCGTAGCCGCCGGCCTCGGTGACCAGGCCCGTGGCCCGCCCATCGACCACGGTGATCAGCCCGTACCCCTGCGGCACGATGATCTTCGACCCGTTGGTGATGACGTTCTCCGAGCCGCGGGTGTTCGAGCCGCGACCGGAGTTGGTCCCCTGCGGCACCGCCGGGAACAGCGCCGCGGTCTGCGGCAGTCCCGACGGGACGGTGAGGAAGTCCTTCCACTGATCGGCGAGCATGCCGCCGACAGCGCCCTTGAATGCCTGGATGAATCCCATGTCAGCTCCTTCGAAGCCCCCGAGCGTGTGATCGGCGCCATGCTACCGCCCCTCCCCGGGCGATCGCTGGGCGCCCGGTCAACCGGGCCCGCTGATCAGCCGCTGATGTCGAAGCGGGCGAGCGAGCGCTTGTCGCCGGAGCTCTGCAGCTCCAGCAGCTGCGCGTAGATCCCGCCGGAGGCGGCGAGCTCAGCGGGGGTGCCGATCTCGTCGATCCGGCCGTCCTCGAGGGTGATGATCCGGTCCACCGTGGCGATGGTGGAGAGCCGGTGGGCGATGATCAGCGAGGTCCGCCCCTCCATCAGCTCGTCGAGGCCCTTCTGCACCTGCCGCTCGGCGCGGGTGTCGAGAGCGGAGGTGGCCTCGTCGAGGACCAGCACGGGGGCGTCCTTGAGGATCGCGCGGGCGACCGCGACCCGCTGGCGCTGCCCGCCGGACAGCTTGAGGCCGCGCTCCCCGATGACCGTGTCGTAGCCGTGCTCGAAGCGGGAGATGAAGGCGTCGGCGTTCGCGCGCCGGGCGGCGTCGACGACCTCCTCGTCGCTCGCGCCGGGTCGTCCGTAGGCGATGTTCTCGCGGATCGTCCCGGAGAACAGGGAGGCGTCCTGGAAGACCACGCCGATCCGCGAGCGCAGCTGGTCCAGCGGCAGCTCGGTGCTCGAGCGCCCCACCACCTCGACGCTGCCCTCGCGCGGCTCGTAGAGGCCCAGCAGCAGGTTCACGATCGTGGACTTGCCGCCGCCGGACTCGCCCACCAGGGCGACCTTCTCGCCGCGGGCGATCTCGACGTCGATCCCGTGGAGAACGTCTTCGCCGTCCTCGTAGGCGAAGGACACCTCGCGGAAGGCGACCACCGGCGCTCCCGGCACCGGCTCGACGAGGTCCTGCGCCGGGGCGCCGTCCTCGCCTGCGGCGAGCATCGCGGCGGTGCGCGGGTCGACCGGCGTGGCCATCACCCGGAAGTAGTCGCGGCTGCCGGCGATCGCCCGCTGCGAGGAGTCGATCACCCAGCTCATCGATTCCACCGGGGCCTTGGCCATGCTCATCAGCTGCACCAGGAGCACCATCTCGCCGA
Source organism: Brachybacterium sp. J144 (assembly GCF_036321705.1). Classification (NCBI taxonomy): domain Bacteria; kingdom Bacillati; phylum Actinomycetota; class Actinomycetes; order Micrococcales; family Dermabacteraceae; genus Brachybacterium; species Brachybacterium sp. J144. The sequence goes on along the minus strand of NZ_JAZDCG010000031.1, from coordinate 71,629 downwards.
GCGTGAACTGCCCCTGCACGGTGCGCACGAAGATGATCGCGTAGATCGCGAAGAACACCAGGTTCAGCACCGCCCGACGCAGCACGTCCATGGTGTGCCAGTGCGTGGACTGGGCGCGGGTGAGGCCGTCGGTCGCGCCGAAGCGGCGGGAGAAGTCGGCGAGCTCCCCGCGCTCGCGCACGAAGGACTTCACCACGCGGATCTGGCCGATCACCTCGGCGAAGCGCCCGGAGGCGATGTCCACCTGCTCGTTTTTCTCGCCCTCGAGCCGCTGCCACTTCACCGAGGTGAGGGAGGTCAGCCAGACGTAGATCGGGAAGACGATCAGCAGCAGCAGCGCGAGCGGCCAGGCGTAGTAGGCGCTGATGCCCAGCACCGCCGCGGTCGTGATCAGCATCGCGGCGAAGGAGTTGGACATGGTCTTGGTGAACTGCGAGATCTCGGCGATCGAGCGGTTCAGCCGGGCGACGATCGTGCCGGTGATCTCGCCGTCGAACCATCCCTGCGGGAGGTGCAGCAGCTTCTCGTAGTAGCGGGTCGAGAGGATCGTGCGCATCCGGTTGCTGAGCACGTCGCCGTACCAGCCGCCGATGTTGGAGACGACGGTGTTCAGCAGCTCGGCGACCAGCACCGCCGCGGCCAGCAGCAGCACGGTGCGCACCGCCGCGCCGGTCCCGGTCGCGTCGGAGACGGCGCCCGCCACCGTGTCGGTCGCCCGGCCGATGAGGAAGGGGACGGCGAGCGCCGCGAGGGAGGTCAGCACCGAGCAGATGATGACCGCGGTGTACAGGGGCGCGAGGGAGCGGGTGAAGCGCACGATGCGCAGCAGGGAGGACACGGACAGCAAGCCTAGGGGCTCGTGGGCCGCGTCAGTCCGCCTTGGGGCCGACGATCCCCAGGAGCACCCCGACGGTGACCCGCTCCCCCGCGCGGCGGCGGCGCGCGGCCCCGGTGATCAGGGCATAGGGCACCAGCAGCACGAAGCCGACGGCGCTCACGAGCAGGATGGGGACCACGATCGAGCCGTCGTTGGCCCCGGTGCGGGCCACCAGCAGCGCCGCGGCGATGTTCCGCTGGCTGGTGAGGATCGCGGGCCCGTCGGGCACGGTGAGGGTCTCCCCGGCGAGGTCCCCCGCGAAGCGGCCGGCGATGAAGGCGAGGGTCACCAGGCCCACGGCGACCAGGATCGCCGGGGACAGCAGCAGGTCCAGCAGCAGCGAGCTGTTCGACCCGAAGCCGGAGAGGAACATGAGCACCGCCGAGACCGCCGCGACGCTCCCGGCGATGCGGGCGAACAGGTCCGCCCGGGAGGGGAAGACCGCGGCGATCACGATCCCGGCGACCATCGGGGCGAGCATCGTGCCGAGCAGGAGGCGGGCCACCGCCCAGCCGTCGACCTGCACGTCCTGCAGCAGCACCGGCACCACGAGCGGCATGAACACGATCGAGCCGAGCAGCAGCACCGCCATCGGCCCGGCGGTCTCCCCGTAGGGGATCTTCGCCATCGCCCCGAGCTGCAGCACGAAGGGGGCGCCCGCGGCACACAGCGCGATGATGAACCCCTCCCCCGCCTTCTCCGGCAGGAGCGGGCTGACCAGGATCAGGATCAGGGTGCCGACGGCGGGGACCACGACGAAGTTCGCCCCGAGCACGGCGAGCACCGTGCGGCGGTCCCGCAGCTGGGCGGCGAAGGCGTGGATCGGGGTGCGCAGGCCCATCGACAGCATCGAGGCGATCGCGAAGATCGGCACGCTGATGTGGATCAGCGCCACCAGGACCGATTCGAGGGTGTGCACCGCAGAAGCCTACGCGGGGCCGGTGCCCTCAGATCCAGCCGTGCTCGGTCGCGGTGCGCACGGCCTCGGCCCGGTTGGCGACGCAGAGCTTCCCGATGACGGCGGAGAGGTGGTTGCGCACGGTCCCCTCGGAGAGGAAGACCCGGGCGGCGATGTCGGCGGTGGTGCCGCCGCGGGCCGCGGCGCGCAGCACCTCGGTCTCCTTCGCGGTGAGCGGGTTCGGGCCGACGGCGAGGGACTGGGCGGCGAGCTCGGGGTCCACCGCGCGCAGCCCCCGGTGGACGCGGCGGATCGCGTCGACGAGCCGGTCGACGGGGGCGTCCTTGACCATGAACCCGTCGGCCCCCGCCGCGAGCGTGCGCCGCAGGTAGCCGGCGCGGCCAAAGGTGGTCAGCACGATGATCCGGACGCCGCTCCCGCGGAGCGCCTCGGCGACCTCGAGGCCGTCGGCGGGGCCGGACTGGCCTCCGCCCCGCCTGCCGGCGGGCATCTGCACGTCGAGCAGCAGCACATCGGGTCGCTCCCGCTCGACCAGGTCGAGGGTCTCGGCGCAGGTCGCCGCCTCGCCGACGACCTCGAGATCGCCCTCGAGGCGCAGCAGGGCGGCGAGGCCGCTGCGCAGCAGCGCCTGGTCGTCCGCGAGCAGGACCCGCAGCGGGGCGGTCATGCGGGGCTGCTGTCGCGGGGCACCCGGGCGATGAGCAGCGTGCCGCTCCCGCTCGGCGGGGGCGAGGCGATCTCGAGGCTGCCTCCCGCCGCCTCGAGGCGCCGGCGCAGACCGGCCAGCCCGCTGAGGGCACGGGACGGCGGCAGGCCGGTCCCGTCGTCGAGCACCTGCACCTCATCCTCCTCGAGGGTGAGGGTGCAGCGGGTCGCGCCCGCATGCCGCACCACGTTCGTGACCCCCTCGCGGATCGCGTAGCCGAACAGCTCCGAGCGCTCCTCGGTCAGCTCGGGCAGCGCGGTGGGCGTGACCGCCTCGATCCCGGCGGCGCCGAGCACGCTGCGGGCCGCGGCGATCTCGTGCGCGGCGCGCACCTCCTGCATGCCGGAGACGGTCGTGCGCACGTCGGCGAGGGACTGCCGGGAGATCCGCTCGATCTCGCCGAGCCGGGCGCGGGCGGCCTCGGGGTCGGTGGGCAGCAGCCGTTGGGCCAGCTGGGCGGTGACGGTGATCGTGGTCAGCGAGTGCCCGAGGATGTCGTGGAGGTCCCGGCCGATCCGCTCGCGCTCGACAGCGACGGCGAGATGGGCGTTGCGCCGCTCGGCCTCATCGAGCCGCTCCTGCAGGATCCCGCGCTCGATGCCCTCGGCGAGGCCGAGGGACAGCACCAGGCCGACGAGGGCGAGCACCACGGCGATCGGCCGATCGGTCGTGGCGGCCGGCAGGACCGCGGCCACGGCGATCACCGGGACCGTCACCCGCGCCCAGCGCAGCGGCAGGATGATCCCGTGCATGACCTGCTGGAACATCACCATGTACAGCACCTCGAGGCCGATCACCCCCCAGAGGGCGCCGAGGAGGGCCCAGGCCGCGGCGAGCCACACCAGCCGGTCCCGCACCGGATAGGCGCGCAGCCCCGCGGTGTAGGCGAAGAGCACCGCGTAGAGCGCGCAGATCAGGGTCACCAGGAGCGCCCGCGGCACGCTCAGCTCGGTCCACGCCGGGATCAGGATGTACAGCAGGAACAGCAGCGAGGGCACGTTGTAGAACAGCGAGCCGCTGTCGAGCGCGGCGCGGTGCACCCCGCGCGGCGTGCGCGGGGGCGGCGGCGGCATGTCGGTCACGGGAGCATCCTCGCAGGCCTCAGCGGCGGGAGGCGCGGCGGGCGGCGCTGCCCAGCAGCAGGGCGCAGGCCAGCACCAGCCCCAGGGTCCAGGCCGCGAGGACCGCGAGTCCGCGAAGGGGCAGGTCCCCGCCGACGATCCCCCAGGCGCCGATCTCCCCGAGCCAGTAGGTGGGCAGCAGCACCGAGATCTGCTGCAGCCAGTCGGGGAACATCTCGAAGGGGAACCAGAGCCCGCCCGCGACGGCGAGCAGCATCGTGCCGATGGTCACTACGGGGCCGACGGCGCTGGGCTTCAGCGCGAGCCCCACGGCGAGGCCGAGCAGCACCATCGGGACCATGCTGATCCAGAGCACGAGGAGCACCCGCAGCGCCTCACCGGCGGTGATCTCCACCCCGGCGAGGAGCACTCCCGCGAGGATCACGCCGATCAGTGCGGGCAGCACGACGACCTGGGCGGCGATCAGCTTGCCGGTCACGAAGCTGCGCGGCTCGAGCCCCGCGACCATGAGCTGGCGCAGCCAGCCGTTGGTCCGCTCGACCTGGATCAGCGAGCCGGTGTTGAGGGCGGCGGTGAGCCCGCCGTAGGACGCCATGTTCACCATGATGAAGGTGCCGACGGTGGCCCCGCCGGGCAGCTGCTGGCCGCCGTAGATCTGGTCGAAGAGCAGGAACATGATCACCGGCAGACCGACCGTGAAGAACACGAAGAGCACGTTGCGGAGCGTGAGGCGGATGTCGGCGAGGGTGTAGCGGACGGTGCGGGTGAGCTGCGGGACATCGGCAGTGGTGGCGGTGGCGGTCATGAAGTGCTCCTGGTGGTCAGCTGGAGGAAGGCGTCCTCGAGGGAGGGCGTCCCGACGAGCACGTCGCGGACGTCGGGCCCGCCGGGGGCGAACAGGGCGGCGAGGGTCGCGTCGGAGTCGCTCGTGGCGAGGCGGATCCGGCCGTCCTCGAGCAGCTCGGTGCCGCCCACCCCGGGCAGGCGCTCGAGGTCATCGCCCGTGGCCCCCGAGCCGAGGGCGAGGGTCACGACCCGTCCGCCGATGCGTTCCTTGATCTCCGCCCCGGTGCCGTCGGCGACGAGCCTCCCGGCTCTCATCACCACCACGCGGTCCGCCTGCTGGTCGGCCTCCTCGAGGTAGTGGGTGGCGAAGACGATGGTGCGGCCCTCGACGGCGACGGCCCGCATCGACTCCCAGAAGCGGTGCCGGGTCCCGACGTCCATCGCGACCGTCGGCTCGTCCAGCAGGATCACCTCGGGGTCGGGGAGCAGGGCGAGGGCGAAGCGCACCCGCTGCGCCTCGCCGCCGGAGAGCTTCGAGGTGTTCCGGCGCAGGAGGGGCGCGATGTCTGCCCGCTCCACGACGTCGTCGATCGGCAGAGGGTGCGCGCACACCGCGGCGACGAGCCGGAGCAGGAGGCGCACCGGCACGTCCTCGAGCAGCGTCCCGTTCTGCAGCATCGCCCCGATCAGCCCGCGCCGGGCGGCCTCGGCGGGCGGGACGCCGAGCACCCGGACGGTGCCCGCGCTCGGGGTGGCGAGGCCCAGCATCATCTCGGCGGTGGTGGACTTGCCGGCTCCGTTGGGGCCCAGCAGGGCGAGGATCTGGCCGCGCGGCACGGTGAGGTCGAGGTGGTCCACGGCGGTCACCGGGCCGTAGGTGCGGCGGACGCCGCGGAGGTCGAGGGCGGGGGTGCTCGAGGTCATGCCCCTACTGTGCGGGCGGATCCCGCCCCGGTCCCATGACAGCTGTCATGCTGTGTCGATGCTGATCAGACAGGTGATGCTGCGCGGTGCGGACGCGCCGACGGATCTCCGCGCGACCGCGGGCCGGATCGTGGAGATCGGCCCGTCCCTCCCTCGGCGCGCGGGCGAGGAGGTCCACGAGGCGGGCGGCGCGCTCGCGATCCCCGGGCTGTGGGATCAGCACGTGCACGCAGGGCAGACCGCGCAGGGCTATGCCCGGCTGGACACCGCCGGTGCCGCCTCGACGGCGGAGATCGTCGCGCGCGTCGCGGCGGTGCTCGGGGCGGACCCGGTGCTGGTGGGCTTCGGGCACCGACTGGTGGATCTCGCGGGCGAGCCGACGGTCGCGGCCCTGGACGCGGTCGGCGGCGACCGGATGCCGGTGGTGCTGATCGGCGGCGATGCGCACCATGCGTGGATGAGCTCCGCGGCGCTCGCCGCCCTGGGCCTGCCGCAGCGCACGGGCGTCGTCGCCGAGGACGAGTGGTTCGACGCGGTCGCCCGGCTCGAGGAGCTGCCGGGGGTCGCCGCGGGCCTCGAGGCGGGGATCGACCGGCTGCAGGAGGACGCCCTCTCCCGGGGGCTGGTGGGTCTGACCGACATGGAGTGGGGCGAGACCTGGAGCCTGTGGCGGCGCCGCGACGAGGAGGGCCGGGTGCGGATGCGGGTGCGCACCGCGACCTACGCCTCGGGGCTTCCTGCCGTCCCGGGGCCGACGGGCACGGTGCTCGGTCTCTCGAGCCTGGTGACGATGGGACCGTTGAAGGTCATCGCCGACGGCTCCCTCGGCTCCCGCTCCGCGTACTGCCGGCATGCGGGCGGGCCCGTCGGCGTGCTCAGCGACTACGCCCTCGAGCTGCCGCAGCTGCTGACCCGCGCGGCGCAGCTCGGCCTCGAGCCGGCGATCCATGCGATCGGGGACGCGGCCGTCGGCGTGGTGCTCGACGCCTTCGCGGCGACGGGGGCGAGGGGTCGGATCGAGCACGCCCAGCTGCTGGCCGACGAGGACGTGGCCCGGATGGCGGCGCTCGGGGTGCGGGCGTCGGTGCAGCCGGCGCACCTGCTGGATGACCGCGACCCGACGGAGGAGCTGATGCCCGACGCGGCCCACCTCGCCTACCGGTTCCGGGACCTGCTCGCCGCGGGCGTCCCGCTGCTCTTCGGCTCCGACGCCCCGGTCGCGCCCGTCGATCCGTGGCTCGCGATGGCCGCCGCGGTGCACCGCAGCGCCGACGAGCGCGGGGCCTGGCACCCCGAGCAGGCCCTCCAGCCGCACGAGGCCCTCCTCGCCTCGACCGACGGCATCGACGCGCTGCGCGTCGGCGGCCCCGCGGACGTGGTGCTGCTCGCGGAAGACCCCTTCGAGGAGGTCCCCAGTGCCGCCGCGGCCCGCGAGGCGGCGGCCCGGCTCAGGGAGGTGCGGCCCCTGGCGACGATGGTGGGCGCCAGGGGCTGAGGGGCCTCAGGCCGTCCGCGCGAAGAGGTCGAAGAACTCGTCCGCGAGCAGCACCTCGACGTCGCTCGGCAGCGCCTCGACGAGGGCCACCACATCACTCGGCGTCCAGCTCCAGGCGTTGATCAGCCCGGCGAGGAAAAGAGGCCCGTTCCCGTCGTGCGCCTCGATCCGCTCGAGGATCGCGTTCACGTACACATCGACCGATCCGGCCGGGTAGAGGATGCCGATCAGCGGCACCGCCGCCCCCGGTTCGCTGATCGCCCCGGACTCGTCGGTCTGCAGGATGCCCCGCAGGTCGACGTCGGCCGCGTACTGCTCGAGCACCCAGTCCGGCAGCGGCTCGGCGGGCTCCCCGGGTCGCGGGGTCGAGTACGCGTAGACGACGTCGAGGCCCGTGCGTCGCTGGTAGTCGCCCGAGAGCCGGGTGAACACGCCCCAGTCCTCCTGCGGCCACGAGTCGCCGTAGGTGTACCCGGCCCCCGAGGGTCCGCACACCAGCAGGTCGTTCTCGGTCGCGGTGTCCTGGAAGTGCTTCAGGATCGCCGGGCCGATGTCCTCCAGCAGCGGGGAGACGGTCCAGTTCATCGGCACCGCACCGCGGCCCGGGTCGTCCCACAGCTCGCGCATGTGCCGCTGGCAGTACTGGATGTTGTCGCCCTCGCCGATGGTGAGCGTCAGATAGGTGCGGTCCTCGACCGGGCGCTGCGAGGGCGCGGCGGGCTTCGCCCGGGTGCTCGCGCGCATCGCGGAGAGCACGGTCGCATTCACGTAGAAGTCGGCGGCCACCACGATCACGGAGGCGCGGCTGCACAGCTCGACCCCGGACCACTCGCCGGCGACGTCGTTGCTGAACCAGCCCGCGTAGACCGTGCCCGGCTCGACCTGGGCGAGCAGCTCCTCGAACTGGCTGCCGCTCTCCCCCGAGGGCGGGAGCCAGCTGACCAGGGCCCCGGTGGCGACCGAGAAGTCGCGGAAGGAGGCGAAGGGCTCGACGCGCGTCGGCGCCTGATCGGTCGCGGAGACGACGAACTGGTTCTCCAGGGTCAGCGCCGCGCTCAGCGCCGCCGTGCCCTCGGGCACCGCGAAGCGGTAGATCATCCGCCCGCCGCCGTCGGCGAAGCGCAGGCCCTCCTTGGTGGACGAGCCGCTGCCGTCGAAGAGGAACTCCTCCTCGCCCGGGGTGTTCGGCACGAAGGAGGCGATCACCTCCCCGTCGGCCGTGACCTCGACGCCCGTGAGCGCCGGACCCCAGCCGTCGCTGGTGAAGCCGTCGGTGAGGCGTACGAACACCTCGCCGGTGCCGAGCGCGCCGGAGAGGTCCACCGTGTAGGTGTCGAGGTTCGAGGAGTCGGTGACGTGCTCCGGCTCGCGCAGCAGCTCGGTCCATTCGATGCCGTCGACGGCGACGGTCTGCGTGGGCGGCAGGCCGACGAGGATCTCGTGCGTGCACTCGGGCCAGAGATTCGCCATCGCCCAGTCGTGGACGGCGGCGGGGACGTCGGCGAAGCGCCCGCTGAGGTCCTCGAGGATCGGCAGCGAGAAGCGCTCGGCCTGCTCGGCGCTCGCCACGACGCCGCCCCGCAGGCCCGCGAGGGTGGTCGCGAGGTTGACGGTGTGCGGGGACGCGAGGTCGTAGACGACGGCGCCCGTGATCCGGTCGCGATGCTCCTCGACCAGCGCGAAGGGGTCCTCGAGGCGGCGGGCTCGCACCGGCAGGTCAGGCAGCCAGGTCTCGTCGACGTCGTCGAGGATCACGTACACCTCGGGGCGGTCGCGGTTGACGAGGCCCTGCAGGGTGATGAGCAGCAGCCGGTCGAAGCCGTCGAGCTCCCGCAGGTCGGCGACGGTGATCTTCCCGGCACCGCTGAAGGAGGGGAACACCCGCCCGTCCTTCCAGCGCACGCCGCGGCCGGGCGGTGGTCCCTCCGCGCTGGCCGGGGCCGTGGTCAGGGCACCGAGGGGCGCGGCGCCGGCGGTGCCGGCGGTCCCTGCGAGGAGGGTGCGTCGGGAGAGGGGGTGATGCAGGTCGGACGTCATCGTCGACTCCTGGATCGGGGATGGGACCTGCACCCTAACCACAGCGACTGCAACGTGGGAAGGGGAGGAACTGGACCGGTTAATCAGTGGCGTCGACGCCGGCACCCCGCCTACGGTGCTCCCAGCGCGTCCCGATCGGGCCGCCCCTGAGGGAAGGGGGAGCTGATGAGCGTCACCGTGCTGACCCCTGCCGTCCGCCCCTTCCCTCAGGAGAATCCATGACCCCGATCGACTTCTTCCTTCCCGAGCTCGACGACGACCAGCGCTGGTCCACCTGGCCCGAGACCGCGCACACCCTCGACCGCGGCCCGCAGCCCTTCCCCGCCTGGGTGGTGCAGCACGACGGCGCGATCGACACCGAGCTCGGCATCCTCAAAACCGGCAAGGAGGCCGACGCCTTCCTGCTCGAGCGCGGCCTCTCGCACGAGCTGTGCACCGGCGCCCCCGGCGAGGTGACCCTGCTGGTCGCGAAGCGCTATCGCGACCCGGACCAGGTCACCTTCCACCGCTCGAGCGCCTACACCGAGGGCCGCCGCACCAAGGACTCGCGCGAGGCCCGCGCGATCGCGAAGGGCACCGCCTTCGGCCGCAAGGCCGCCGCCGGCCAATGGGCCCGCACCGAGTTCGACGCCCTCGGCCGGCTGTGGGAGGCGGGCATCCCCGTCCCCTATCCGGTGCAGATCCAGGGCACCGAGCTGCTGATGGAGTTCATCGGCACCGACGACGAGCGCGGCCCGGTCGCCGCTCCCCGGCTGCAGGAGACCCGCCCGTCGGCCGAGGAGGCGGAGCGCTGGGCCCGCCGCCTGCGCGATGCCGTGCAGGAGATGGTCCGGATGGGCCTCGTCCACGGCGACCTCTCGCCGTACAACGTGCTGATCGACACCCGGCTGGCGGAGCCGGATCCGGTGATCATCGACGTCCCGCAGGTGATCGACCTGATCGCGAATCCGCACGGCCGGGAGTTCCTGGAGCGGGACTGCCGCACGCTGTGCACCTGGCTGCGGGCGCACGGCGCTCCCGACTCCGCGACCGACTCCGACGAGTGGCGCCGCATTTGACGCGGCCTCTCCTCCACCTCCATAGTTACCGAGCAACCATTACCTGGAAACCACGGAGGTCACATGTCGGTCCGCGCCGCGATGCTCGCGCTGCTCAGCGCAGGCGAGGCCAGCACCTATCAGCTGCGGAAGGCCTTCGACGAGGCCACGGGGCAGGTGCATCCGGTCAACATCGGACAGGTCTCCTCGACCCTCGCCCGGCTGGAACGCGACGGCCGCGTGGTCCGCCGCTCCGCGGAGCCGGAGGATGCCACCGCCGGCACCTGGACCCTCACCCCGGAGGGCCGGGACGAGCTCGAGGACTGGTGGATGCGCCCGGTGGACCGGGCCCGGCCGGACCGCCACGAGTTGGTCCTGAAGCTCTCCCTCGCCGTCACGGCCCCGGGCGTGGACGTCACCGCGCTCGTCCAGCGCCAGCGCACCGCGACCCTCTCCTCCCTGCACGAGGCGACCCGTGCCCGGCGAGGCATCGCCGACTCCGATCTCGCCGCCCGGCTCGTGCTCGATCACCATCTCTTCGCCGTCGAGGCGGAGCTGCGCTGGCTGGACGACGTCGAAGGCGTGCTCGAGCGGGCCGCGGCCACCCGGCCCGCGGTCTCTCCCGCCGACCGGCCCGCCGACTCCCGCGCGGAGGCCCGCCGATGACCCCGCTGCTCGAGCTGCGGGGTGTGACGCGGGTGCACGGCCGCGGTGCCCGCGAGGTCGTCGCGCTCCGCGAGGTCGACCTCGTCGTCGAGGCCGGGGAGTTCGTCGCGGTGATGGGTCCCTCCGGCTCCGGGAAGTCCACCCTGCTGCACCTGGCGGGCGGGCTCGCGCTGCCCGACGCCGGCGAGGTGCGGATCAACGGCCGTTCCCTGGCAGATCTCTCCGCGGCCGAGCGGGCCCTGCTGCGTCGCGACCAGCTCGGCTATGTCTTCCAGGAGCTCAACCTCCTGCCCGGGCTCACCGCGCTCGAGAACGTCGCCCTCCCCCTGGAGCTCGCGGGCCACCGGCCCCGCTCCGCCCGGACCGCCGCCCATGCGGCCCTGGTCGAGGTCGGGATCGACGACCTCGCCCCGCGCCTGCCCGCGGAGCTCTCCGGCGGGCAGTCCCAGCGGGTCGCGATCGCCCGCGCGCTCATCGGCAAGCGCCGCCTCCTGCTCGCCGACGAGCCGACCGGCGCGCTCGACTCCACGACGGGACGCGACATCATCGCGCTCCTGCGCGCCCGCGCCGATGCTGGCTCCGCCGTCGTCCTCGTGACCCATGAGCCTCGCTTCGCCGCCTGGGCGGACCGCACCGTCCAGCTGCGCGACGGCGGCATCGTCGGCGTCGCCGCCCCGGAGGTCGCCCCGTGGTCGGCATGAGGCCCATGCTCCGCCTCGCCCTGCGCGACGCCTCGCGCCACCGGGGGCGCTCCCTGCTCGCCCTCGCCGTGATCGCCGTGCCGATCGCGCTGGTCCTGGTGCTGCTGAGCTCGATGACCCCGGTCACGACGGACCGGGAGTCCGCACTCGCGGAGCTGCCCGCGCAGGCGGACGGCACCGTCACCGCGACCGCCTCCGCGAGCGCGGTGCAGCAGCTGCCCGAACGGGTCGGCCCCTGGATCGACGCGGAGGACCGCCGCCCAGCGGGCCCCGAGGAGATCGCCGCCGGCCTGCCGGAGGACGCCCGCCTGCTCGAGTGGTGGAACTCCCCCTCCCTGCTCCTCACCACGGAGCTCGACCTCGATCCCGGGGAGCAGGCGCGCGCCTCGACAGCGACCGCGGTCGAGGATCTCGAGGCCGCCTCGCTCTCGACCCTCACCCTGCACGAGGCCGCCCCCGAGGCGCTCGCGCAGCTCCTCCCCGAGCTCGCCTCGGGCACCATCCCTTCCGGCCCGGAGGAGATCGTGCTCTCCCGCGACGCCGCCGAGACCCGGGGCCTCCAGGTCGGCGACACGATGCAGCTCCTCGCCCCGCCCGACACCGGATGGCGCTCGACCGACGGCCGCATCGGCGCGGTCATGGAGGACTCCGCCCGCGGCTATGTCGTGGTGGGCATCGCGGAGGACACCGGCTCGCAGGCCTGGGCCCTGCCCGAGTGGGTCGCCCCGGCCGTCGCCGCCGATCCGCTCGGCGTCAGCCGGCACTTCCTGCTCATGGACGGCGCGGAGGTGACCTGGCAGCAGGTGCGGGACCTGAACGCCGACGGGGTCGCGGTGATCTCCCGGGCCGTGCTCGAGGACTACCCGCCGCGGAGCGAGCTGCCCCGCGAGACCACCGACGCCTCGCTCCTCGCCTCCCGGATCGTGCTCGCGGCCCTCGCCCTCGGCGGCGTCTCCGTGCTGCTGATCCTGCTGGTCACCCCCGCGATGACCATCGGTGCCGAGCGCATGCGCCACTCCCTCGCGCTCCTGGTCGTCGCCGGCGCCCGGCCGCGCCACGTGGCGCTGGTCCAGCTCGGCCAGGGGGCGCTGCTCGGACTCATCGGCTCCGCGCTGGGCGTCCTCCTCGCTCTCGGCGGGATCCCCGTCCTGCGGGTGCTCCTGGCCGGAGGCCCGACTTTCGGACCGCTGCCCTGGCGGGTCTCTCTCCTGCTCCTGCTGGCCGGGCCCCTGCTGGGCGTGGGCGCGAGCCTTCCCCCCGCACGCGCCGCGGCGCGGCTCGACCCGGTCGAGGCGCTCGCGGTGCGGCGCCCGTCGGCCGGCTCCCGCCGACGCTCCCCCGCCGCCGCCCTCGCCGCCGGGCTGCTCGCGGTCGCGGGAGCCGCGATCCTCCTCCTCGCCCCGACGGCCCCCGACCCGCTGTCGCTGATCTTGCTGCTGCCGGGAGCGCTCCTCCTCCTGCTCGGCGGCCTGCTGCTCATCCCCGGCCTGTTCGGGGCGGCGGAGGCGCTCGGGTCCGCCCTGCCCGGCGCCTCCATGCTCCGCCTCGCGGCCCGTGACGCCGCACGGCACCTGGGCCGCACCGCTCCCGCGGCCGCGGCGCTCCTGGTCTGCACGGCGCTCCTCGTCCTCCTCGCGACGACCACCGCATCGTTCCGGGCCAGCCGGGACCTCGAGTCGAACTCCATGGTCGCCCCCGGGCGTGCCGCGATCGGGATGGAGACCCCGATCAGCGAGGAGGTCGACCGCGCGCTCATCGGCTCGGTGCTCGAAGAGCTCGAGAGCCAGGGCCTCGTCGCCGATCATCGCCCGGTCAGCTCCTCGGCCGACGGCACCTGGATCGAGGCGACCCCCGCCCCGAATCGCAGCTGTCCCGACGGGGAGGGCCCGGACATCCTCTCGGCCGTCGACCCGGACGCGCCTCTGCACTGCGTCCCGGAGGAGGCCGCCTACGCCCCGAGCCGCGCCTTCCCCACCTGGCTCGGGAACGAGCTCTTCATCATCGCCCCCGAGGACCTGCGGGAGACGGGCTTCGACGGCGCCGAGCACGCCGCCGACACGCTCGCGGCGGGCGGCGCCGTCGTCAACGACGCGACCCGGCTCTCCGCCGACGGGACCATCGAGCTGACCCGTTCCGACACGGGCGAGAGCCGGACCGTGCCCGGCGCCTTCCTCACCGGCTTCGACGCCTCGGTCGCGATCAGCCCCGAGACCGCCCGCGAGTGGGGGGTCGAGACCCGCTACGTCGGCGAGATCATCCTCCCCGCGCACGCCCTCGACGCGGGCGATCTCGAGGCGCTCCGCTCCGCGGCCCAGGAGATCACCCCCGTGGTCACCGTCTCGGGGAACCCGGCCGAGGACCGTCTGGGGCTCACCGACGATCGCAGCTCGGTCCTGTTCCTCTGCGCCGCCGGGACCGCGCTCGCCGTCCTCGCCGCGCTGCTGTCCATGGCGCTCGGCCGTCACGAGTCCGCGACGGACCTGGCGATCCTGCAGAGCGTGGGCGCGACCCCGTCCCAGCGCCGACGCTACGGCGTGATGCAGGCGGTGGCCCTGGTGCTGGCCGGGATCCCGCCGGGCCTGCTGGTCGGCGGTCTCGTCTCCGGCGCGCTGGTCGCCACCGGGATGCTCGGCGCCTTCCTCGTCGCCGAGGTGCACCTGCTCCTGCTCGCCCTGTGCCTCGCCGCTCTGGTGGCCCTCGTCGGCCTCGGTGCGGCGGTGCTCACGCGCCCTCGGGGCTAGATCTGCCCGTCCCGTCGGGCCCGGCGCAGCCCCTCGAGGCCGATCACCGTCGTCCACGGACCGCGCAGCAGCTGCTCGCCGGGACGGAAGCCGTCGGCCGCCGCGAGACGTGCGGCGAGGTCCGGGCGCTGCGTGCGCAGCATGCCGTGGGCGCGCAGCTCGTGCAGCGGATCGGTCGCGATCACGATCCGGTCCGCGTCCTCGAGGAAGGGCGCCGTGAACGCCATGTTGTCCCAGGTGGAGCGGCTCTGTGTCTCGAGCGCGAGCTTCCCCTCGAAGCCGAGCTCCTCGCGGAGATGGCGCGCCATGAGCCCGGCCTCGGAGTGCGCCCCGCGCACGGCCCCGCCGCTGAGCACCATCAGCGACGACGCCGCGCGGGTATCCCGCGAGCGCAGGCCGATGCGGACCCGCTGCCGATTGACCGCGTTCAGCTCCGTGCCGTCGTTCCCGTAGCCGAGGACCACGATCACCTCGCGCCCCGTCGGATCCGTCGGCCGCAGCGCCGCGCGCACGCGCCGCGCCCCGAGGCCCACGGCGACCTGTCCGGCCGCGAGCACGAGCCCGGTGGCGCCGAGCCCGACGAGCAGCAGGCGGCGGATCACCGGCCCTCGGCGAGCGCCGCGAGGTTCTCGATCGAGGCGGCGAGCATCTCGGAGGTGGTGCGGGAGGAGCGGGCGATCCGCGCCTCGTCGACCAGCCGGGAGAAGTCGTAGGAGTGGGTGACGAGGGTGCGGTCCTCCGCGAGCGGCTCGAGCTGCCAGATCCACTCGTGACCGGGCGGCTCCTCGCCCGCCGGCGCGGTCAGCCACGCGATCTCGCGCCCCTCGACGAAGCGGGTGACGTGGTTGTCCTTCTGCTTCCCGGAGGTGTTGCGCATCGTGAAGACGTCGCCGACGGCGGTGACCCGCTGCCCCTCGGGGGCCTCGGCCAGGTTGCCGTTGCCGTCCCAGCGCGGCTGCTGGGAGGGATCGGCGATCAGCTCGAAGAGGGCGGCGGCGGGGGCGGCGATCTCGCGGGAGGCGGTGCGCAGGGTGCTCATGCGCCCATTCTCCCCTGGTAGCCCACCTCCCGGTGGGACACCCGGTAGCCGAGCTTCTCGTTGATCGAGATCATCCACGGGTTCACGTGCGAGTTGAAGGTGACCAGGCTGCGCACCTCCGGCGCCCGCTCGGCGAGCAGCGCGTGGGTCGCGACCTTGAGCGCGAGACCCAGGCGATGCCCGCGATGATCGGGCATGACCAGCGTGTTCTCCTGCCAGCCGAGGCTCGCCCCCGGGGCGGTCTTCACGTGGATCACCGAGTTCCCGGCGATCGTTCCGTCGGGCGCGACGGCGACCGACTGGAACTGGGTGATGCCCTGCTCGGCGAGCCGCCGCTCCCCCGTGCGGATCCGCTCGGGCGTGTACTCGGGGGCCTCGTACTCGATGTCCTCGTCGGGGTCGTCGAGGTCGAGCTGGCGCAGCAGCGCCCCGTAGGAGGCCAGGTGCTCCTCGGGGGCGGGGCCGTCCCAGATCTCGATCCGGTACCCATCTGCAGCCTCGGCGCGGAGGGTGTCGAGCAGCGCGGGGTCCAGCGGCAGGTCGAGCCGACGGCACACCCCGATGTTCTTCCGGCTCACGCCCAGTCGGGCGGCGAGGCGGTTGACCGGCAGCGCGGGATCGTCAGGATCCCCGTCGGCCGGGATCTCGCCCCACGCGCCGACGAGCGGACGCCCGGACTCCGCGATCGCGGGCCGCAGCGCCTCCTCGACGATCGCGGTGCCGATCCCCCGCCCGCGATGGGCCGGATGCACGCTCAGCCCCACCTCGACCAGCTCGGTGTTCTCCTGGAGCGGGAGGTGCACCGCGCCGCGGCCGACGATCATCTCGCCGCCCTCGAGCCCCTCGGCGACGGCGACCCAGCGCTGGGCGCGGGAGTACTCGGTGTCCTCGCAGGCCAGTCGGCGCTCGGCGACGGTGTAGGGCTGGACGCCGCCGAAGGCGTCGCGGTCGAGGGCGTCCTCGAGGGCGTTGTACTGCTCGAGCTCGGCGTCGGAGGCGGTGTCGAGAAGACGGATCGTGACAGGCATGGGGGCAGTCGACCACGCCGACGAGGGACGGCGCGAGCGTTTTTCCCGGCACCCTTGACCCTCCCCCGGGGACAATCCGGAGGGTGGTCACTGCCGGGACGGACCCGGCGCCCGGAAGGAGAACCGATGGACGGGACACTGCTGAGCATCGGGGAGCTGGCCGCCGCGAGCGGTCTCAGCCCCAAGGCGCTGCGCCTGTACGACGAGTCGGGGCTGCTGCCCCCGCGCCTCGTGGACCCGTTCACCGGCTACCGCTCCTACGGACCGGATCAGATCGACCGGGCGCGGCGCATCGCCGCGCTCCGGGGGCTGGGCATAGGCCTGGCCCGCATCCGCGTGGTGTGCGATCTCGACGACGACGCAGCCGCTGCCGCAGAGCTGCGCTCCTGGTGGCGACAGGAGGAGGCCGATGCCCTCTCCCGCGCCGCCGCCGTCGCCGACCTGGTCCGCGAGCTCGGGCAGCATCACTCGGAGGACATCATGACCACTTCCACCACCACGTCCACGACCACCCCGCGCACCGCCCTCGCCCTGCACCAGGGCCTCGAGCGGCCCACCCAGGAGGACTCCGTGCTGATCCGCGAGCTGCCGGGCGGCCGGGTGCTGCTCGCCGTGGCCGACGGCTTCGGCGGGGCCGACGATCTGTCCGCACGACTGCTGCGGACCCTGGCCGACGCGGTCGAGGCGGCCGCCTCGGCCCCGCCCCTGGCCGCCCTCGAGACGGCCTGGATGGCGGTGGAAACGCTGGTCCCGACCTCCGACGCCGCGGGCTCGACCCTCTCCGCCGCGCTGCTGGAGGGCGACCGCCTGCACGTGGCCCACCTGGGCGACACCCGGATCTCGCTCGTGCGCGCCGGACGCCTCGAGCACATCACCCAGGACCACACCCAGGTGCGCTCGCTCCTCGAGGCGGGCCGGCTCTCTCCCGAGGAGGCGGCGGCGCATCCGGACCGACGCCTGCTGAACCGGGCGCTCGCCGCGGGCGCCCCGACGGCTCCGGACCTGCTGGTGCGCCGGCTCGAACCGGGCGACCTGGTCCTGCTCTCCTCCGACGGCCTGCACGCCGTGGTGGATCCGGCGGACCTCGCGGAGGCGCTGGCCGCGGAAGGAGAGGATCTGGAATCCGTCGCGGCGCGATTAGTCGATCTCGCACTGGACGCCGGCGGCCCGGACAATGTGGGGGTGGCCCTGGCGCGGGTGTGACTTTAGGGTCGGAGGAATTCTCCGGAGTTCTCGGACTTTGGGGAATTCCTTCGCTCGCACCCCCGATACAGCCCCAACACCTGCGGCGACATCCTCGCACAGGGATCCGACAGACGAGTTCGCCCGTCCACAGAATGCGATCTTCAGGGCAACCGTTCCTCCCCACAACAGGGTTATCCACATACTCATCCCCATTCGGCGATCGGCCTTCCGTCGGGCTTTCTCGGCGAATATCCTGGGAGCATCGATCGGGCCAGCACCAGCGGCCCGCAGGGGTGAGGGGAGGTGGGGCGGATGGGCGACTTCGTGGACGACCACGACGCGAGCTCGCTCCTGCCTCCCGTCGCCCGCCCGGCGCTGCCCGAGTGGACGGTGCGGGCGCGTCGGCCGCTGACCGCGGAGCGGATGCTCGAGGAGGTCGCGTCGGGCAGCGTCGAGGCCAGCCGGGTGCTCGCGCTGCACCGCGCGTCGCTCGCCCGCACCCGGATGTACGCCCACCATCTGCGCCTGCTCGCCACCTTCTTCCGGGAGGATCCGGAGGTGCAGGGCCGCCCCGAGGACGCGGATCTCAGCGCGCTCAAGGTCGCGGTCGGGCTGCGGCTCACCCTGGACCAGGCCTGGGGCCAGGTGCGCGATGCCCGCACCGCGGTCGAGGTCATGCCGCTGACCTTCGAGTACGTGCGCCGCGGGGAGCTCCCGGAGTCGATGCACCACCGCCTCCTGCGCGCGGTGCGCCGCCTCACCGACGAGCAGGCCGCCGAGGTCGACGCGCACCTGGCCACCCTCGAGCTGCCCTCGGTCTCGGTGGACACCTTCACCCGGCACCTCCGGCTCGCCGTGGACCTCGCGACCGCCGGCGCCCTCCCCGCCCCGCCCTCCGAGAGCCGGGGCGTGGAGATCGTCGACGTCGACACCGCCTCCGGCACGGCCTCCCTGCTGGTCACCGGGCCGATCCTCGAGATCCAGGGGCTCGCGCACCGGCTCGACGTCGCCGCGCGCGCCGTCCAGGAAGCCCAGCGCCACGCCCTCGAGGAGGGGGCCGAGGGGCCGCTCCCCTTCGACCTCGACCAGGACCTCGCCGCGCGCGGTCGCCCCCACTCCTTGAACACGCTCCGCTACGCGATCCTCACCCATACCGTGCTGGACACGGATCCGGTGCAGGAGACCGCCTCGCCGTACCGGCTCCTCGTGACCGTCCCCGTCATGACGCTGCTCGGCCGGGACGACGCCCCCGCCCTGGTCGAGGGCACCACACCTCTCCCCGCGGAGCTGGCCCGCGACCTCGCCGCCGGGGAGGCCACCTGGACCCGGATCCTCACCGACCCCGTGACCGGCGCCTATCTCCCCGCGAGCGCGACGACCTATCGGCCCTCCGCCCAGATGCGGCTCCAGCTGCGGCTGCGCCACCCCGTCTGCGCGGTGCCCGGCTGCTCCCGTTCCACCGCCCTCGCCGCGGAGGACGACCACGTCCTCGAGTTCGACCATGCCGATCCCGCCCGCGGCGGGCCGACCGCCCTGGAGAACCTGCACCGCCTGTGCCGCACGCACCACCGGCTGAAGACCGCCGGCGGGATCGATCCCACCCGGGACCCGGGAGAGACCGGCATGCCCCTGCGCACCACCTGGACCCTCGATGACCAGCTCCGCACCCGCAGCGAGGAGGCCGTCGACCTGCTCACCCCGCACACCGTGCGGCTGCTCGAGCACGCCCGGCAGGAGCACGAGCGCCGCGCCGCCGAGGCTCGCGCCCTCCACGCGGCAGAGAGCAGCAGGCCCCCCGGCGAAGGGATCGCGCAGCAGCGACGTGCTCTGCTGGACCGCCACCGGGGCCGCCAGGTGATCCCGCGGTCGACGCCCCCGCCCGGTGAACCGCCGTACTGATGCGGCCTGGCACAATCGCGGGCATGACTTCCCCGCACCCGTCGTCCGCAGCGTCGCGGTACCGGGCCCTGCTCTCCCCGCTGGACCTCGGTCGCCTCACCCTGAAGAACCGTCTCGTCATGGGGTCCATGCACGTGGGCCTCGAGGACCATCCGGGGGATCTCGCCCGCCTCTCCGCCTTCCTCGGCGAGCGCGCCCGAGGAGGGGTCGGCCTCATCGTCACCGGCGGCCACTCCCCCAACCGCTCCGGCCGCCTCACCGCCGGCGGCGCGCAGGCCGACGAGCGCACCATGACCCGCCACCAGGTGATCACCCGCGAGGTGCACGACGCCGACGGGCGGATCATCCTGCAGCTGCTGCACGCCGGCCGCTACGCCGCGCAGCCCCTCGCCGCCTCCCCCAGCGGCGGCCGCTCCCCGCTCTCCCCCTTCCGCAGCCGGCGCCTCACCCGGCGCGGCACCCGACGCACCGTCGAGCAGTTCGCCCTCGCGGCCCGGCGCGCGGTCGACGCCGGCTACGACGGGGTCGAGCTGATGGGCTCCGAGGGTTATCTGCTGAACCAGTTCCTCGCCCCCACCACGAACCGCAGACGGGACCGCTTCGGCCGGGGCGCGGAGGGCCGGCGCGCTCTCCCGCTCGCCATCGCGGCCGCGGTCCGCGACGCGATCGGCGAGGACGCCCTGCTCAGCTATCGCATCTCCCTCCTCGACCTGGTCCCGGGCGGGCAGACCTGGGACGAGACCGTGGTGCTCGCGAAGGGCCTCGCCGAGCGCGGCGTGGACGTCCTCTCGACCGGCATCGGCTGGCACGAGGCACGCGTCCCCACCATCGTCACCTCGGTGCCGCGCGGGGCCTTCGTGCCGCTCACCGCGCAGCTGCGGAGCGAGGTGGACGTGCCCGTCATCGCCTCGAACCGACTGCACGATCCCGACCTCGCCGAGCAGGTCCTCGCCCGCGGCGAGGCCGACCTGGTCTCGATGGCCCGCCAGTTGCTCGCCGACCCGCATCTGCCGCGCAAGCTTGCCGAGGGCCGCTCCGGGCAGGTCGTCGCGTGCATCTCCTGCAACCAGGCGTGCCTCGACAAGGTCTTCGTCGGGAAGCGGGCGAGCTGCCTGGTGAACCCCCGCGCGGCCCACGAGACGGAGTTGGTGCTCACCCCCGTCGCCCCGCGACGGGTGCGGAAGGTGGCGGTCGTCGGCGGCGGTCCCGCGGGTCTCGAGGCGGCCCTCGCTGCCGCCGAGCGCGGGCACGTGGTGACCCTCTTCGAGGCGACCGAGGAGCTCGGCGGGCAGCTGCGCCTCGCCGCCCGCATCCCCGGCAAGGAGGACTACGCGCTCGCGCTGCGCTCCTGGAGGATGCGGCTCGCCGCGGCCGGCGTCGGCATCCGGCTGGGGATGCGCCCCACCCCCGCGGACCTCGCGGGCTTCCACGACGTGATCGTCGCGACCGGCGTCGCCCCCCGCCCCGTGGACCTGCCGGGCTTCGCCCCGTCGGCCGAGCCGCCCGCCGCGGGGCCGCAGGTCGTCACCTACCAGGACCTGCTCGAGGAGCGGGCGGTCGCCGGCGAGCGCGTCGCGATCATCGGCGCGGGCGGGATCGGCGTCGACGTCGCCGAGTACCTCACCTCCCCGATCCCCTCCCCCACCCTCGACGCGCGTGCCTGGCGCGAGCACTGGGGCGTCACGGACCCCTCGGCCGTGCGCGGCGGCGTCACGGCCGCGCCGCAGCGCACCGAGGCGAACGACGGCCGACGCGCCCGCGAGGTGCACCTGCTGCAGCGCAAGGAGACGAAAATCGGCGCGGGCCTCGGGCGCACGACCGGCTGGGTGCACCGGGCGGAGCTGCGCCGCGCCGGCGTGATCCAGCATCGCGGCGTCACCTACGAGCGCATCGACGAGCAGGGCCTGCACCTGGTGGAGGACGGCGAGGCGCGCGTGCTCGAGGTGGACACCGTGGTGCTCTGCGCCGGTCAGGTGAGCGTCGCCGACCTCGCCGCCGAGCTGGGCGCCGGGGCCTCGCGCACCTCGCCCCGGGTGCACGTCGTCGGCGGGGCGGACCTCGCCGCCGAGCTCGATGCGGAGCGCGCCATTCGGCAGGCCGTCGAGGTCGCCTCCGCGCTGTGACCGGGCCCCTACACTCGGGAGCATGCCCCGCGTGCTCCACACCGCCCAGGCCCTGGTCGACGTCGTCGTCGAGGTGGACGCCCTGCCGCCGCGCGGCGGGAACGCGAACGTCCGCCGCGAGCAGTGGTACGCGGGCGGGGCGGTGACCACCCTGCTGGCCGCGGCGCGGACCGGTGCGGAGGCGGTGCACGGCGGCGCGCACGGCGTCGGCCGCCACGGCGACCTGGTGCGGGAGCGGCTCGCGGCCGACGGGGTCGCCCTCAGCGACGTGCCTCGCGAGGACGCCGACACGGGCTACTGCATCGTCATGCTCGAGCCCTCCGCCGAGCGCACCTTCCTCACCGTCTACGGGGCGGAGCGGCAGGTCAGCGCCGAGTCGCTGGCCCGACTCGCGCCCGTCCCGGGCGATCTCGTCTGCGTCTCGGGCTACACGCTGTTCGAGCCGACGCGGGAGCCTCTGCTGGAGTTCCTCGAGTCGCTGCCGGACGGGGTCGAGGTGGTGCTCGACCCGGGTGCGCCCTTCGCCGAGTTCCCCCGTGACCTGCAGGACCGGGTGCTGGCCCGGACCACGGTGTGGACCTCGAACGCGGACGAGGCGCGGGCGCTGACCGGGCTGGACGCCCTCGAGGACACCCCACAGGCGCTGCGTCGACGGATCGGATCCCATGCGGTGGTGATCGTGCGCGACGGCGACCGCGGCTGCCTCGTCTTCCACCACGGCCGCGGCACCGAGATCCCGGCCTTCCCGCAGACGGCGGTGGACACCAACGGGGCCGGCGACACCCACACCGGAGTGCTGCTCGCGGAGCGGGCGCTCGGGGCGGACTGGGAGTCGGCCGCGACGCGCGCCAATGCGGCGGCCGCGATCGCCGTCACCCGCCGCGGCACCGAGTCGGCGCCCACCCGCGCCGAGGTCGACGAGTTCCTGGCGTGAGCTCCTTCCACGACTTCACCGCGCTCACCGCGGACGGCGAGCCGTACGCGATGAGCCGCCACCGCGGCGAGCACGTCCTGGTCGTCAACATCGCGACCGAATGCGCGTTCACCCCGCAGCTGGCGGGGCTGCAGGAGCTGCACGAGCAGGGGCTGACGGTGCTCGGCTTCCCCTCGGACCAGTTCCGCCAGAATCCCGGCAGCGACGCGGAGACCGCCGAGCGCTGCTCCACGGGCTACGGCGTGACCTTCCCGCTGTTCTCCGCGGTGCAGGTCAACGGGCCGTCGGCCGAGCCGCTGTGGCAGTGGCTCGTCGCGCAGCGGGCCGGGGTGCTGGGCGGCCGGATCTCCTGGAACTTCACCAAGTTCCTCATCGGCCCTGACGGCCAGGTGGTGCGGCGGTACGCCCCGCCGGTGCCGCCGGCGCGCATCGCCCGCCGCCTCTCAGACGACCTCCGGTAGCGTGGGTCACAGTCCACACCGAAGAGAAGGGGGCCTTCGTGGAAGGCATCGTCGTCACTCTGATCGTCATCGCCGTCGTGGTGGTGGTCCTGATCGTCATCCTCGCGCTGCTGTTCGGCGGCCTGCGCACGTCGATCATGTTCACCGTCCACTCCTCCGAGGCGGTGATCGTGGAGAGCTTCGGCAAGTTCAAGCGGGTCGCCTCGGCCGGTCTGAACTTCAAGACCCCGTTCGTCGACTCGATCACCCGCCCCATCTCGCTGCGCGTCCAGCAGCTCGAGGTGAACATCGAGTCCAAGACCAAGGACAACGTGTTCGTGACCGTCCCGGTCGCGGTGCAGTACCAGATCCAGGAGAACCAGGTCGTCGACGCGTACTACAAGCTGTCGAACCCCGAGGCGCAGATCCGCTCGTACGTCTTCGACACGGTGCGCTCCGCCCTCTCCGGCCTCGAGCTGGACGCGGCCTTCGAGTCCAAGGACGACATCGCCCGCAGCGTCGAGCACACCCTCTCCGAGCGGATGCTCGAGTACGGCTTCCGGATCATCAACACCCTGGTGCAGGACATCTCCCCGGACCAGCGGGTGCGCGACTCGATGAACTCCATCAACGCCGCCCAGCGCGACCGCGTCGCCGCGCAGTCGCTCGCTGAGGCGGACAAGATCAAGCGCGTCACCCAGGCCGAGGCCGAGGCCGAGTCCAAGCGTCTGCAGGGTGAGGGCGTCGCCGCCCAGCGGAAGGCGATCGCCCTGGGCATCGCCGAGCAGTACGAGATGCTGCGCAAGGTCGGCATCGAGAACTCGGCCGAGCAGCTGCTGCTGATGACCCAGTACTTCGACACCATGCAGGACGTGGCCCGCAACGGCCGCTCCAACGTGCTGTACCTGCCCAGCAACCCCGGGGCTGTCGGCTCGATGGGCGACGAGATCCGCTCCGCCATGCTGCAGGCCCAGGCCGCGCACCAGGCCGACCAGGACGCCGACGTCGACGAGCACCACCAGCGCCAGCGGATCTCCGCCGAGCAGCTGCGCGCCCAGGAGGAGCAGCGCCGCGAGCAGGCCCGCTCCCGCGCCGAGCAGGCCCAGCGGGAGGCGCAGCGCGCCCAGGGCGAGGCGCAGCAGCAGGTTCCCGGCTACCCGGGCGGGTCCGTGCCCCCGTGGGCGCGTCCGGGCGGCGCCGGACAGGGCTGAGGCGGGTGCCCCGCCCCCACCTCAGGGCGTGCCCTTCACCGTGCCCGCGAGGTACCGCGAGGACCTGATGCCGACCCTGCCGAGGCTGGCCGGCGTGCCGGTGCCCGAGGAGGTCGGCGGGAGGGACCTGCGCCCGACCAGCCACGACCGGCCCGTGCGCGAGCATCTCCACGGCGAGCTGGGTGCGGGAGATCCGACTCTCGTCGGAGCAGGTCGCGACCAGCGGGTGAGTCGCGCGGGGTCGCTCCTGCGCTGAGGTAAGGGCATGAGCGACTACACCGCGGAGAAGAAGCTGGCCCGGAACGTCGGGATCACCATCGCCTGGTGGGCCCATGCGGCGTTCCGCCTGCTGCTCGCCGTGGTGTTCTTCTATTACGGCGGGGCGAAGCTGGTGTTCGGCCAGTTCGGGTTCTCCGACACCGGCGACGCCCTCATCGCCCACGGCGAGATGAGCCCCATGGGGCTGCTGTGGCGGATGGTCGCCTTCTCGCCGCTGTTCCAGTTCCTCGCCGGGCTCGCAGAGTTCGGCGCCGGGCTCGCCCTGCTGTGGCGGCGCTCGGTCCCGCTCGGGGCGCTGCTCGGCGCGGCCTCCATGTCGCTCGTGCTGGTGCTCAACCTCGGCTACGACGTGATGGTGAAGACGCCGACGCTAATCTACCTGGTGCTCTCGCTGATCGTGCTGATCCCGTGGCTGCCGCGGCTCACGCGGGCCTTCCTGACCAGCGGCGAGATCCCCCAGGGCCCGTCCCCGCGGCTGATCCCCTGGCGGCCCGCCGAACGGGTCGGGGCGATCGCCGGCCCGATCGCGGCCCTGGCTCTCGCGGGGCTGTGCCTGTGGGGCATCTCGGGGCTCTACGCCCCGCGCTCGGTGGACGAATCGGTGCCCGCGGGCGTGTGGAGCGTCGCGTCGGACACCGCCGAGCCCGCCGCCCAGCTCTCCGAGGACACCCGGTGGAGCGCCCTCGCGCTGGGGTCGATCTCCAGTGGCGGCGAGGCGCGGGCCCAGCTGCGCCAGGCCGACGGCACCCTGCACACCGGCACCTGGCGGCGGCTGGACGGCTCGCAGATCGAACTGACCCTGCTGGACCTGCGGGAGGAAGGGCAGCCGATCCAGGAGTACCTCGCGGCGGAAGGTGAGTCGCTCGTGCTCACGGTCGAGGAGCAGGGAGACGGCACGCTGCACGTCACCGGCGAGGGTCAGGACCTGGTGCTCGCCCCGGACGAGTCCGGCAGGATGCTCTACGATCGCGGTTTCAGCTGGGGGATCCGGGGGGATGATCCCTTCAACCGATGAGGGGGGAGGCCATGAGGCCACTGGGCGTGACGATGATCTGCGGGTCCCTGGTGTGGCTCGTGGTGCCCATCCTCGCCGTGATCACCGCGGTGATCGCCGGCATCACCGTCCTGCACGGAATCGGT
Organism: Brachybacterium sp. J144; assembly: GCF_036321705.1. Classification (NCBI taxonomy): domain Bacteria; kingdom Bacillati; phylum Actinomycetota; class Actinomycetes; order Micrococcales; family Dermabacteraceae; genus Brachybacterium; species Brachybacterium sp. J144. The sequence goes on along the minus strand of NZ_JAZDCG010000031.1, from coordinate 46,380 downwards.
GAGGTGCTGACGCCCACCCCCACCGGGGTGGAGGACAACCGGCGGCTCACGAACGTCACGCTGCTCGGGCTCGTGCTCACGGGGATCGCGGCGGTAGCCGGCCTGCTGCTCGACGTGGTCACGACCGTGCTCGCCGTCCCCCGGGCGCGGGAGCTGGCGGGGGTGATCGCGCTCGTGTCGGTGGGCATCGGCGGACTGGGTGTGGTGCTGCCGACGGCAGCCGCCATCGGCGCGCAATATGCCGGATGGGGCGAGGCCTCCTCCTTCCTGGGAGTGCTCGCGGGGACGATCCTGTTCCTCCTCGGGCCGGCGCTCCGCATCGTCGAGCTGGTGGTCGGGGCCATGGCTGTCCGCCCCCTCCCCTAGGGTGAGCGCATGAAGATCGAGTTCGGGTGGTCCCTGGACGGCGCGAGCTGGGCCGACGGCGGCCCGCGGCTCGGCCCGCGCGGGCTGGTGCGGCTGCTGCAGGCACGGCTCGGGCTGACCAGACCCGAGGTCGAACCGGCGGTGCGGGTGGCGCAGTACCAGCGTCGGATCGCCGCGGCGGACCATCCCTGGCTCCGCGCGTCCTTCGCCGCGGACCCGTGGGCGACGGCCTCGACGGTGCTGTCGTGGCGGGACGCCGCCGTCACCGCCGGCGCACGGCTCGAGCCGACAGAGGGCGCCCCGGATCGGATCGCGGCGCTGTGCGCGGTCGAGAACGCAGGGCCCGACCTCGCGCCGGGGGCGGCAGACGACCTGCGCGAGCTCGTCGACGCCCTCGCCGACGAGGTCACGTGGCCGCTGGGCATCGACTCCCTGCTCTGCCACGAGGACCCGTCGTCCCTGCCCGGCCTGTGGCCCCGGCTGCTCCAGCTGCTCGAGGCGTCCGGCGTGACGCTCGAGAGACCCGGGGCCGCGGAGCAGGCGGTCCGCCCCGAACTGGTCCTCGTCGAAGCGGAGGACGAGTGGACCGCCGCGGAGACGGCCGCCCGACTGCTCGCCGGACGCGATGGCGCCCCGCTGCAGCTGCTCGCTGGGGCGGACACCGTGATCCTCGACCAGGAGCTGCACCGCCGCGGACTGCCCGCCGTCGGCGTGGCGGACTCCGCCGCGCATCGCACTGCGCTGCAGATCCTGCCGCTCTACCTGTCCCTCGCCGTCGCCCCCGTCGACGTGCAGCAGCTCGCCGCCTTCCTCGACCTGCGGGTGCTGGACGTGCCCGAGGACGGCCGGGATCAGGTGGGTCTCGTCCCCTCGCGCGCACGCCACGTGCTGCTCGACGCGCTCGCGCAGGAGCCCGGCACCGGCGGGACCGCCTGGCAGCAGGCGATGGCGGCGCTCGAGGCCGACGACGAGCTCTCCGCGAGCGGGCTCGAGATGGTCCGCGCCCTCTCCGCGCTCGTCATCTCTCCGCTCGCGCCGGAGGATCTCACCCCGGCGCGCGTGCGCGAGGTGACCGCTCCGCTCGGGACGCGGCTGCGGGCGCTGGGTCAGGGGGATCCCTCGCTGACCAGGGCCTCGACGCACCTGCAGGTGCTCCTCGAGGTGCTCGAGGAATTCGAGCCGACCCGCGTGCTCCGCGAGCGGGAGCTGGCCCAGATCGTCGCGTCCGCCGGAGGGCGCGCCGGGTCCCCCTTCGCCCGCCCCGAGGCGACCTCGCGGTGGCGCACCTGCTCGCGGCCGGCGCAGCTGCTGCCCGTCGGCGGCGACGTGCTGTGGTGGGGAGCGGATCGGGACGATGCCGCCACGGGGATCGCCTGGGACACGGCGGAGGCCGAGGCGCTGACGCGTCTCGGGGCCCGGATCCTGCCGCCCGCGCGCCTCGCGGCCCTCGACACCGACGCCGGGCTGCGCGGACTGCACGGCGCCGAGCGGATCGTCGTCGTGCGCACCCGGCGCCGCGCCGAGGAGCCGACGGCACCGCACGCCCTGCTCGCGCACCTCGCCGCAGGACGCGCCGCCCCCGGGCAGGGTGTCGCGGACGTGCTCGAGGACCTGACGTTCTCCCCCGCAGAGACGCTCGGGGCGGAAGGATTCGCCCTGGCCGGGGCCCGGCGCGAGGTCACGGTCCCGGCACCTTCGCGGATCGCTCCGCTCCCGTCGGACCTCACCCGGGTCGTGGCGCCCGCACCGCATCTGCTGCCCGCGCGACTCTCGTACTCCCAGGCCGAGGATCTGCTGGGGTGCCGGCAGAAGTGGACGTACAAGAACGGTCTGCAGATCCGCGCGGCCTCGGTCGCCTCCGTCCCCACCGGGAACCGGATGATCGGCACGCTCGTCCACGCCGTGGTCGAGCAGCTGGTCGGCAGCGGCGAGAGGACCCCGTCGGCCGCGCGGATCCGTGAGGAGATCGAGACCCAGGTGCCGCGTCTGGCCTCGGAGCTGCTGCTGCCCGGCCGCGAGGTCGAGCTCGCCGGGCTGCGGGAGCGGGCCGTCCGCTCGCTCTTGGAGTTCTTCGACCGGCTCGGTGCGGCGGGTCTGGTGATCACCTCGGTGGAGTCCCGCTTCGAGGAGCCGCTGGTGCTGCACCTGCAGCGCGGGGACGTGACGGTGCCCTTCATCGGCTACCGGGACGTGGACGCCGAGGACGGGGAGGGCCGTCCCACCGTGATCGACCTGAAGTGGACCTACGCCGCCCGCAAGTACCCCGAGCTCTTCGAGACCGGCGAGGCCCTCCAGCTCGCCGCCTACGCGCACTCGCTGCACGAGGAGGGGACGGACGTGGGCTACTTCCTGCTCTCGCAGGGCGAGTTCGTCTCCGCGAACCCCGCGCTCGACCCCCACGGCCGCCCCACCCTGGACATCGAGGACCTCTGGTCCCGCGGCACCGCCGGGATGACCGAGGCGCTGGACGAGATCGGCGCCGGACGCGTCGACGCGCGCAGCGGGCAGATCCTGCTCGACGCGGGCCAGGACCTGGCCACCCCGAGGTCGGACGCGGCGAAGACCTACGCGAGCGCGCGCGAGGCGGCCCGGGCCCAGGGCTCCCTGGTCGTCGACGCCCGATGCGACTACTGCGAGTTCTCGCTGCTGTGCGGGATGAGAGGCGACGTCTCATGACCTTCACCCTGCTCAACGCCTCGGCCGGGTCGGGCAAGACCTATGCGCTCACCCAGCGACTGGCCGATCTGATCGCCGACGGGCTCGACCCGTCGGAGGTCATCGCGACCACCTTCACCGTGAAGGCCGCCGAGGAGCTCACCTCCCGGGTCCGCTCCACCCTGCTGGATCGGGCGCTGGTGGAGGAGGCGCGCGGGATCGACTCGGCCGTGATCGGCACCGTGAACTCCGTGGCCGGCCGGCTCGTGACGGACTACGCGATGGACGCCGGCATCTCCCCCGCGGTCGACGTTCTCGACGACACCACGCAGAAGGCAGCCTTCTCCGCCGCGATCGCCCGGACCGCCGCCGCGCGCGGCGAGGAGCACAGCGACCTGCTGGCCCGGACCCAGCACGACGGCGACGAAAACGACACGAGCCATCGACCCCGACCGTCCTGGCGCGGGCAGGTGCGGATCCTCGCGAACGCCGCCCGCACCAACCTCCTCGGCGCCGAGGCGCTGCGCGGGGCGATCGGGACGTCCTGGCAGGAGTTCCGCGACAGCGCCGGACTGCCCGCGCCGGGCCCCGACGAGCGACCCCGCTGGCTGCACCTGCTGGACGCCCGGATCCAGGAGCTCGCCGCCGACCTCGACGCCTCCCGCACCCCCGACGGGGAGCCGATCGCCGGCGGGCCGATCGCGAAGGGGAGCCTGAACAAGACGGGCAACGACCTCGAGTCCCTGCGCCGCTCGCGCCGCCTCCTCGCCGATCATGACCGGGCACCGTGGTCGGAGTGGATGAAGATCGCCGCCGGCTCGTTCGGCGCCGTCGCCAAGCGCACGCTCGCCCCGCTCAGCGAGGAGATCTCCGAGTCCTTCACCGCCTGCGGCGCCTGGCAGCAGGACGTGCGAGACCTCATCACCCTGGTCCTCGACACCGCGGCGGAGTCCCTGGACGCGTACGAGCAGCACAAGCGGGACCTGGGCCTGATCGACTTCATCGACCAGGAGGTGCGGGCGCTCCGCCTGCTGCAGGAGTCGCCGCGGGTCCGCGAGTCCGTCGCCTCCCGCTTCCGCCTGCTCGCGGTCGACGAGTTCCAGGACACCTCCCCCGTGCAGCTCGCCCTGTTCCTCGAGCTGTCCCAGCTGATCGAGGACAAGATCTGGGTGGGCGACCCGAAGCAGGCGATCTACGGCTTCCGCGACGCCGATCCGCGGCTGATGCAGAAGATCATCGCGGCCCTCGGCCGCGGGGACACCGGGTTCGGCACGGGAGAGATCCGGAACCTCTCCCACTCCTGGCGCTCGTCGGAGCGCCTCGTGGAGCTCACCAATGCGGTGTTCACGCGGGTCTTCGATCCGGAGGGGACCGGCGCGGAGCAGATCACCCTCGAGATCCCCGAGCAGCGCCGGGAGAAGGCCGTCGGCGGCGTGCTCGAGGTGTGGGAGGCGACGAAGAACGACAACCGCGTGGTCTCCGCCGAGAAGCATGCCGCGATGATCGGCGAGCAGATCCGGGAGCGCATCGACGAGGGCGTCTTCACCCCCGGCACCACGGCGGTGCTGGTGCGGACCAATACGCAGAAGCAGGCCGTGGTCGCGGCGCTGCAGGCCCGCGGCGTGCCGACCGCCGGCGCGGCCCACTCCCTGCTCGCCACCCGGGAGGCGCAGCTGGTCCGCGCCGCGCTCGCGGTGACCCTCGACGCCTCCGACACCCTCGCGCTCACCGAGCTGGTGACGCTGCTGGAGGACCACGCGGCGCACCGCACCTGGTTCGAGGAGCTCACGGCCGCCCCGGACCGGGAGGCTCGTCGGGGGGTGTACGCGCGCTGGTGGGAGGACCCGACCCTCGCCGGTCTGCACGCGGTGCGCCGGGCCTGCGTCGCCTACACGCCCGAGGAGATGATCAGCGCGCTCGTCGACGCGCTCGACCTGGCGCAGCGGATCAAGCGCTGGAGCGGGCAGGGCTCCCGTCGCCGTTCCCTCGACGCGCTGAGGGCACTCGCGCGGGAGACGACCACGCGCCGTCGCGCCGAGGGCTCCCCCATCACCCTCACCGGGCTGCGCGCGGAGCTCGACGCCTGGGAGGAGGGGCCGGACCTGTCGGGCCTGCCGGACGCGGTGTGGGTGGGCACCATCCACTCCGCCAAGGGTCTCGAATGGGAGCACGTGGTCACCCACCTGACCCGGGACGCAAAAGAGTGGGACCAGACCTGGGGCGTGCTCGTGCGCTCCCCCGACGAGGTCGACGTGACCGCGCCCCTCGCCGGTCGCGAGCTGCTGTTCTGGCCGAAGCTGGCGGTCCCCGAGGAGGCGGCCGAGCGCCTGGCCGACTCCGACTTCGCGCGCCGGAGGGCCTCCTCGGAGGCCGATGAGGCCGGGCGGCTCCAGTACGTCGCCCTGACCCGGGCGGCGAGCACCTCGGTGCTCGCGATCGGCGGCCCGCGCAGTGCGCTGGACGCCCTGATCGACGGCGAGGCGCCGCTGCTCCGCTGGACCGACGACGCGATCCTGGTCGACGGGGCACCGGATCCCGTGCCGGCCCGGGTCACCCGGGTGAACGTCGACGAGCTGATGGGGCAGGAGATCACCGCCCTGCCCGTCGTCGCGGATCCGCTCGCGGTGACCGACATCCCGCTGCGGCCGGAGCAGGAGAGCGCGGCGCAGCGCGCCGCCCGCTTCCAGGCCTCCGCCGTCGCCTCCGACGACGCACTCGGCCGCGTCGGCGCGCCGCGGAGCATCGGCCGTCGGCTGGTGACGAGCGGCGGCCCGCAGTGGGAACGGGTCGGCGAGGCGGTGCACGCCTATCTCGCGCTGCCGCTCGCGGAGATGGCCGCGGCGCAGCGGGAGGCAGCCGCGGCGCGGCTCGTCGAGCGCTGGTCGGTCGCCCGCGCCGTCGAACCGTCGGTGCTGCTCGAGGCCGGGGAGGCGTGGGCCGCGTTCCTCGCCGCCGAGTTCCCCGGCGCCGAGGAGCTCACCGAGCAGCCGATCAGCTGGTGGAACGAGGACGCGCAGGTCATGGAGGGGTGGATCGACACCCTGCTGCGTCTGCCGGACGGCCAGATCGTGCTCGTCGATCACAAGTCGTATCCGGGCGAGCATCCGGAACAGCACGTCCGCGAGCGGTATCTGGGGCAGATGGCGACCTACGCGCGGGCGCTCGCGGCGGCCGGGCTCCCGGCCTCGCGGGTGCTGATCCACCTGCCGCTGCGCGGCGAGGTGCTCGAGGTCGAGCTCGCATGATCGACCCGGTGCAGGCGGCGCGAACACTGCTCGACGAGGCGCTGCGCAGCGGATCGCGGCGGCTGCTCGGCCTCGCGGGGGCGCCCGGGGCGGGCAAGTCGACGCTCGCCGCGCGGCTCGTCGCGGCGCTCGGCGAGCAGGCGGTGCTGGTGCCGATGGACGGCTTCCACCTCGCGGACGTCGCGCTCGAGCGGCTCGGGCGACGCGACCGGAAGGGCGCGCCGGACACCTTCGACGCCGCCGGCTACGTGGCGCTGCTGCAGCGGCTGCGCAGCGCGCGACCGCAGGATCCGCCGGTCTGGGCGCCGATGTTCGAACGGGATCTCGAGCAGCCGCTCGCGGGGGCGCTCGAGGTGCCGGCCGCGGTGCCGCTGGTGATCACCGAGGGCAACTACCTGCTGCTCGACGAGGGCCCGTTCGCGCAGGTGAGGGGGCTGCTGGATGCCTGCTGGTTCGTCGAGGTCGACGAGGAGCTGCGGCACGAGCGGCTGATCGCCCGCCACGAGCAGTTCGGGAAACCGCCCGCGGCGGCCCGGGACTGGGCGCTCGGACCCGACGAGGCGAATGCTCGCCGGGTCGCCGCCACCCGGTGCCGGGCCGATGCGGTGGTCGCTCCGGACTAGCCCTGCGCGACGGCGCGGACGAAGGCCGCGGAGCGCTCGCGCAGCCCCGCGATCTTCTGCTCGCGGTGATAGGCGAGCAGCGCCGGGTCCTCGGTGCGCAGCTCGAAGGAGCTCGGGGCGCGGCGCACGTTGCGGGAGCAGCGGAAATCGGCGCAGATGACAGTGCCGACGGTGTTGCCGCGGCGGCCCGACTCCCCGCCGAGCGGGGCGACGAAGCTCGCGGCGCGGACGCCGTCGACGATGTCCTCGCACCAGGCGCACAGCAGCTTCTTCGCGGGCGGGTTCTCCGCACCGCGCAGCAGCAGCGTGGCCGGGGCGCCGTCGAGCTCGAGCGTCACATAGTGCTGGCGGGGCCGCTTCGGGTCCTGCCAGCCCAGATAGTCGAGCCGGTCCCAGGGGACGGCGTCGAGCTCGGGCAGCTGGGCACGCTTGGCGTCGCCTTTGGAGGCGTTGACGAAGGAATTGCGGATCTGGTCCTCGGTGAGAGGAAGCATGGAGGGGTCCTTAGGGGGGGGTGATCGGTCAGGGCAGGCCGATTACGCCGAGCAGGCCGCGTGGGCCGCCCCGCTTCCTGTCAGCGCGCTGCGCATGACGTCTCCTCTCCGCTCGTGGACCCCGCCACGCTACGCCTCAGGCGATGATCTCGCCAAGGAGAGTGAGCTCCTCCTCGCGGAGCTCCAGCATCATCGCCTTCGCCGAGTCCTGGATCGACTCGGGTCGGCCCGCCCCGGGAATCGGGATGACGTGCTCGCCGAGGGACAGCTCCCAGGCGAGGACGACCTGCTGGGCGCTGACGCCATGGGCGTCGGCCACCTGGCGCACCTGCGGGAAGCGGTCCCGCAGACCGCGGGCGCCGCCGCCGGTGCCGCCCAGCGGTGACCAGGGCACGAAGGCGATGCCGTGCTCGCCGCAGTGCTGCAGCTCGCGCAGGCTGGTGTGGAAGAAGGTGGGCGAGAACTGGTTCTGCACCGCGGCGAGGCCGCCCTCGCCGAGCACCTCGCGGGCCACGTCGATCTCCTCGACGTTGGCGTTGGAGATGCCGACCTCCCGGATCAGACCCTCCTGCTGCAGGGCGCCGAGCGCCTCGACGCCCTCGGCGTAGCGGATCGAGCGGTCCGGACGGTGCCAGTAGTACAGGTCGATCGCGTCCACCTGCAGGTTCGCGAGGGACTTCTCGAGCGCGGAGCGGAGATAGGCGGCGGAGCCGTCGCGGCCCCACACCTCCCCCTCGGAGCGGGTGATGCCGCCCTTGGTCGCGATGGTGACGGAGGAGCGGTCCCCGCCCCAGGAGGCGAGGGCCTCGGCGACGATCTTCTCGTTGTGGCCCATGGTGTCCCAGGTGGGCGCATAGATGTCCGCGGTGTCGAGGAAGGTGATGCCGGCATCGAGGGCGGCGTGGACGGTGGCGATGGCCTGCTCGTGGGGGACGGCGGGGGTGCGGCCGTGGGAGACCGGCATGGCGCCGTAGCCGAGGGCGGAGACGGTCAGGGAGCCGAGGCGGCGGGTGGGTGCGCTCATGGGGGGAGAGCCTATGCCGCGCGAGTGGTGCGCGTCACCGCTTTTCCGTTCCCGCGGGCGGCTCGCGGTGGACGACGGGCAGCGTCTGCCGGCTGGGGACGCGTCGGGGTCGGTGGTCGAGAGCTCCAGCGCCACCATCACCAGGTCGCTGCCCTCGAGCTGCCGGGCGTGATCGCGGACGGTTTCCGCATGTTGCTCGGCGCCGCCCGGGACGCGCACCGCCGCCCGGGTGGTGTGCTCGGCGCCGCTCTCGAAGCGGGTCCCGAACCAGTACTCGAGGACACCGCTGCCCGCCCCCGGATCCGCCATCGCGATCCCGCGACCGAGGTGAGAACCGTCGAGGTCCATCGCACCGAGCAGACAGGCGAGGTCCTCGAAGCCCGCATCGAGGCCGTCCCCACCGGTGCTCGGCTCCTCGCGGAGCACCCCCTCCGGCTCGGGGCGACGTGTCATCAGCAGGTCCTCCCCGACCCATAGCGCGTTTTCACCGTTGGTCGCCGTGGAGTCGGGTGCCTGTTCGGGGGCGATCAGCTGCGCGGCCGAGAGCACCTCACCGGTGCTGGTCAAGAAGCGGAACACCGGCACGCACTGGCCGTGCTGGCCCGGCAGTACCGGGTCGGCGGCTCGCTGGCTGAGCTCAGCCCGCGAGGTGGCGCAAGGCCGACTCCTTGTGCGCGGCGATGTGGTCGGTCTTGTCGCTCGCGATCTCGTACTGGGGCTCGTCCTCGCTCGCGCGTCGGCGATGGCCCTTGTAGTCGAAATCTGCGGTGTGGACCTTCGTGATCGTGCCGGTGACACGGCCGGCCTCGGAGTCCCAGCTGACGTGGTCGCCGACGGCGAACTCGGTGCTCATGATTCCTCCTGTGCTTCCGGTGGATAGATCACGGTGCCGTCCTCGCGGACGATGGGTCGGGCCCCCCAGGCCCCCAGCTCATGCACGGCGGGGGCATTGCCGACGCGCAGATGCACGACCTCCCAGCCGCGCGCGACCAGGGTGTTCGAGATCAGCAGCCGGTGGCAGCGCCAGGGCATCGGCTCCCCGCACATCACCGCCACGTGGTGCTCCTCGGCCAGAGCCTCGAGCTCCTCGATCCCCTGCTCGTACTCGGCACTCAGGGTGTGGTCGGCGTAGTTGCGGAAACTCGTGTTCTTCCAGCCGGCGTTGAGCTGCGGGTCAACATCACGCTGCTTCGGGCGGCGCCCGGTGAGCTCGGCAGAGCGCCGGTAGCCGATTCCCGCCCCGCCGAGCCAGCGGGTCATCTCCTCGGCATCGAACTGGGCGCTGCGGCGGGAGCCGGGCAGCTTGCGCACGTCGACCAGCTCGTCGATCTCGACGTTGTGGAGGGTCGCGAGCACGGCGTCCACGGGGCTGGTCCAGTGGCCGAGGGTCCAGATCGTGCCGGCCATCGCGCCTCCTTTCGTCTGCCCTCCATCATGCCTCGGCGCGGATCTCCAGCGGGAGGATCGTGAGCCCTCCCCTGCCCCAGCCTCCGCCGGTGATCTGGATGCTCTCGCCATCGACGCACCTCCACGACGGCTCAGCCCCGCCCTGGCCGCGGCCGTGGGAGACAGGCATGGCGCCGTAGCCGAGGGCGGAGACGGTCAGGGAGCCGAGGCGGCGGGTGGGGCGCGTCACCGGCGTTCCGGGGTCATGCCGGGCAGGAAACTGCGGTGGAGCAGCTCCAGGGCCTCCGTACCCAGGTAGGCGTCGAGGTCCGACGACGAGACGCCGACGGAGATCAGCTGCCCGTCCACCTCGGCCGTCTCGGCCACGAGCTGCCCCTCCCGCAGTTCCTCCGGGTCGAGCAGGCGTTGCGCGAGCTCCTCGGCATCGCCCTCGGCGCGGAGCACTCCGCGGCTGGTGTGCTCCCCGGAGCTCTCGAACCGGGTCGCGATGACGGCCTCGCGGGCGTACGCCTCCACGGCGCCGTCGTCGGCCGGGCGGATCACCGAGGTCATGAGGTGGGCGTTCTCGAGATCGAGGAGTGCGAGCAGGTCGTCGAGGTCCTCGTAGAGCGACTTCGCCGTCGGGCGCCCGTCGAGGTCGTCAGCCGACGGGGCGGTGGTGGCCACGAGGTCCTCGCCGATCGCCGCCACGACGGTCCGCTCGATGCGTTCGCCCTCGAGCACGAGGGTGTCCCCCTCGCGCGCGGCCGCGCTCCCGAAGGCCCGCTGGTAGTCCCCGAGCAGATCGGCGACCCCGGTCCAGAGGGTCGCCGCCCCGGCTCGGCCCTGGTCGACCGTCACCATCGCTATCGGGGCGTACAGCCGGTCTGGGGATCCGAGCCACTCGGACGGCACGGTCGGGAGCAGCGCCGACCCGCCGCTCACCATCAAGCGCGCGTCGATCTGGAAGAAGATGTCCGTCCAGGGAACCCCGCCGAGATCGTTCCAGGTCGCCCCGGGCTCGATGCCGAGCGCCTCCCGGGCGGCGGCGGGTCGGCCCCAGCCGATCCTCGCGAGCTCACCCTCCCCGCCGAGGGCGTCCAGGCCGATCCGGGAAAGCAGCCCGGCAAGGTCGTCGCCCCCGCCCCGTGAAGGGAGCAGAGAGCATCCCGAGGTGCCGAGCAGCGCCGCGGCGAGCAGCGTGCGTCGTGTGAGCCTCCTCATCGTTCAGACCTCCATGCCGTCGGCCGTCGGCGCGGGCGGGCGGGCGGTCACCGGGCGGTCGAGGTAGAACAGCGCCGTCGAGGCGATGTCATCGCGCAGCGGCAGGTAGCGGCCGCCCGAGCGCCAGCCGAGAGCCTGCACCTCCACCCGGGGCAGGCCCGTAGTGAAGCGGATCGGATCGGCGACGTGCCAGCGGTACAGGCCGAAGCGCTGCTGCGCGACGTACAGCCCATCGGGACGGATCACCTGCGGCATGCCCAGGTACGGAGTGGAGAATTCCGTGTACCACTGCCCGGGGACGTCGAAGTTCCAGGCCCCGCCGAAGTAGTCCTCGGTGCCGGTGCCGCAGATCGTCGGGAACTCGGTGTCGTCGTCGAGGTAGAACTTCATCTCACCCTCGCCCCACCAGCCGTTGGAGTGCGCGCCCCACGCGAGATAGGTGCCGACGTTGTGGCCCTGCCCCTCGATGCCCTCGAGCAGGACGTGCGGCGTCGCCTCAGCAAGCGGGTTCGATCGGCGCCACTGCGCGTGGAGGTAGGCGTCCTCGGAGTGGTCGCCGCCGATCTCGTAGGTCACCTGGTAGTAGACCCGGGCGTCGTGCTCGGAAGTGTTCTCGAGGGTGAGCCGCGCCCCCTCGCGGAAGGGCATCGGCCAGTAGGAGTTGAAGCCGCCGTGCGGGTTCGCGGCGATCATCTGCGAGTCGACCTGCGCGAACCGGCCCCAGCCGGACGCGAAGAAGTCCCCGTAGGGCACCTCGACCGCGGGCTCGTCGGCACCGTCCCAGTAGGCGCGCAGCACGAGGCGGCGCCAGTTGTCGGTGTGCGTGGTGATCCAGAGGTGGGTGATCACACCCGGTTCGTCGATGTCGGCAAGGGTGAAGGGCTCCCCCGCCGGGACGTCGACGCTCGGCGAGACCTTCCAGCCGCGGCCCAGGTCACGCGCCTCACGGGCACCGGTGCCCTCGGTGGCTCGGGCGCCGCCGCCGGGGCGGCCGTCGACGTTCTCGGGGCTGATCGAGCGGGTGCGGGTGGAGCGGAGGTCGGCGAGGGACACGGAGGGACTCCGGGGAGAGGTGACGACGGTCACTCGCACCGTATCGTGAACGAGCGGTCAGCGCCCCTCCCGCTCCCAGCGGCGTCGCACGAGCGAAGCCAGGCTGTCGCGGCGCGCCGTCCGGTAGGCGGTGAGCCCGGGCAGGGTCGACTCGAGGCGGGCGGCGTCGACGAAGAAGCCGAGGATCCCGGTGAGCACGTCGGTGGCGACCGAGGGGTCGAGGTCGTGCGCGGCCATCAGGGCGTCGACCGCGCCGTCCACGCCGAGCGCGCCGCTCGGGTCATCGACCGAGGCGAGCAACTGGAGCGCGTCCGCCGTGCGGCTGCCGACGGAGGCGTACGCCCAGTCCACGAAGGCGACGGCGCCGTCCGCGTCGACGATCATGTTGTCGCTGCGCACGTCGGCGTGGCAGAGGGTGTCCCCGGCGAGCGCGTCGATGCCCCGCTCGGAGGCCTCCCGGAGCGCGGGGAGTCGAGCGGCGTACCAGGGGTCCAGGTCCGCGGGCGGGTCCGCGGCGATGCGGTCGAAGCCGCGCAGGTCCGGGCCGAGGCACTCGAGCGCGGTCGGGAGCCCGGGCACCGGGCAGGGTGTGGTGGTGGCCTGCAGTTGGTCCAGGGCGGTGAGCACGGCGCGCAGCTGCTCCGGTCGCCAGGGCTCGTCCGGCATCCGCCCGGGGGCGGCACCGGTGACCAACACGAACCAGTCCTCGTGGTCGAAGGCCGCGACCAACGGCGGCACCGGGGCCGAGGGCGGGATGCGGGCGAGGGCCGCGGCCTCCCGACGGTTCAGCGCGACCGAGCCGGGGTTGTCCGCGTCGCGCACCGCCTTGACGAAGAGGCTCGCGCCGTCGGCGGTGGTGACCACCTCGGCGGTGCTCGGGGAGAAGCCCCCGGCGCAGGAGCGAGTCGTGACGACGGGCCCGCCGAGCAGTCCCTCGATCCGCGAGCGGACGGCCGACGGAAGGTCCGCCCAGGTCAGACGGTGGGTCATCGCAGCGCGATCCCCAGCCCCGGCGCGTCCGGGAGGTGGATCGCGCCGCCCTCGAGTCGGTAGGCGGAGGCGTCGACCCCGTCGGTCGTCCCCGGCACGGCCTCGACCACGGGGACCGATCCGAGGCCCGCCGCGAGCTGGGCCGCGTAGAGGGTCTTCAGAGGGTGGCCCCAGGCGTGCGGAGAGGCCTGCACGCCGAGCTCCCGCACGGTGGGCATGAGCTCCCGCCAGGCGGTGAGGCCGAAGGAGAGCACGTCCATGAGCAGCACGTCGAGCAGGCCCGCTGCGGCGAGCTCGAGCACGGCGGGGACGTCCGGGTCGAACTCGCCGTCGGCCAGCAGCACGCTGGTGCCGGTCCGGCGGACCAGCTCGAGGCCGGCGGCGTGCTCGGCGAAGGGCTCCTCGATCCAGAACAGGTCCAGCTCCGCGGTCTCCTCGAGGAAACGGACGGTGCGCTCCGGGTCGTAGCCGTCGTTCATGTCCACCAGCAGGCGGGCCTGCGGATACGCGGCGCGGACGGCGCGGACCACCTCGAGGTCGCGGGCGAAGCCGGCCTCGGTCTCCATCCAGCGGTTGCCGCGGCCGAGCTTGAGCTTGAAGGCCCGGTACCCGGTGGCGTGGTCGGCGGCGCACGCGGCGAGCACTCCCTCGATCCCGCGGGGCGCCTCCTCCGGGTCGAGGTCGTCGAAGTAGATGGCGCCCGAGTAGCAGGAGATCACCGGGGCGGGATCGGTGCCGCCGAGCATCCGGTGCAGCGGCACGCCCAGGACCTGGGCGGCGAGGTCGTGGAGGGCGACGTCGAGCGGGCGGGCGGCATGGTCGAGGATCCCGCTCTCCGGGGCGATCAGCTCCTCGAGCGGGCGGCCGACGAGGGGGCTCGGGTCCGCCTCGGGCCCTTCGTCGAGGCCCCAGCCGACGGCTCCGGCGTCGGTCTCCATGCGCCAGGCGCGCGTCGTCGGGCCGTCGCCGTGCGCGCCGAGCCGCGCATTGCGGCCGATCGTGCGCGGGTAGCGGGAGCGGATCGTGAGGGGATCGATGCGGGCGATCCGATGGCCAGCGAGCGAGGTCATCCGACGAGCCTAGTGCGCCGGGACCGTCCGACGTAGCGTGCGTCACAGGACAGATGGTTCCCGGCGAGGACTCAGCGGGGCTGCAGGGAGACGGAGAGGAACACGGTGACCTGGGCGTCGCCGGCGCGGTAGGTGCGGCCCGAGTCGGTGAGCAGGCGGGCGGAGGCGCCGGAGGGGAGGACCTGTGTGCCGGATGCATCGACGACCTCGAGCGAGCCCTCGATGACGTGCACCATCGATCCCGCCGACGGAACGCCCGAGCCGCCGGGGTGGACGTCCTCGCCCACGAGCTTCCACTTCCAGGTCTCCACGGAGAGGTCCGCGGTGTCGATCGCGTCGAGCAGCACCGCCCAGCTGCCGTTCTCGGTGGACCACACCTCGACCCCGTCGGGCGGGGCGTCGGCGCCGACGCCCATGAGCGCAGCGAAGGTGGTGCCGAGACCCGCCGCGATCCGGTCGAGGGTCGCGATCGAGGGGTTCGCCTGGCCGAGCTCGATCTGGGTGAGCATGCGCCGGGAGACGTCGCTGTTCTCGGCGAGCGCGGCGACGGAGAGGTCGAGCTCCTGCCGCGCGGCGCGGATCCGGGCGCCGAGGCTCGCGGCGACCGCGGGTCGCATGCCACCGCTCATCGCTCACCTCCTGCAGATCGTGCGCGCCAGTATCCCACCCGTGGTGATGGGAACTATATTGCGCATCGGCGGGAGTGAGCACTATGTTGCTCACGTGTTCGCTCCTCTCCCCCGCTGGTACGCGTCCTACGGCAGCTTCGCCCTCCCCCAGGCCGCCGCCCCGATCGCCTTCTCGCTCATCGCGCTGCCCCTGACCGGCGATCCCGCGAGCGGTGCGGCGATGGTGCTCGCGATGACGGCCGCCCAGGTGCTCGGCGCCGTGCCGATCACCCGTCTCGGCCGCGGCCTGCCGCCGATCGCCGTGCTCCGCACGCTCATCGCGGTGCGCACCCTCGCCCTCGTGGCGATCGCCCTGCTCGCGGGACTGCACGCGCCCTTCGCGCTGGTCATCGCCGCGGCCGCGCTCGCGGGGCTGGTCAACGGCGCCGCCTACGGGTACCTTCGCGCCGCCCTCAACGACCTCGTCGCCGCGGACCGGCTGCCGCGCGCGCTCGGCGTCGCGGCGACCCTCAACGAGGTCGTCTTCGTGTCCGCCCCGGTGCTCGCCGCCGCCCTCGGCTCCTCCTCGCCGCAGCTCGCGGCCTGGGCCATGGCGCTGCTCGGCGCGGGGCCGCTGCTTCTGCTGCCCCGCGGCCGCCGCGGTGCGGTGCCGGCGGAGCGACGCGGCGGGCTGCGCTGGACGCCGCGGATCGCCCTCTGGCTCGCCTGTGCCGCCGCGAGCGGCGCCGCGATCGCCGCGATCGAGATCGGCGCCGTCTCCCTCGCCGTCGGCTTCGGGATGCCCGCCGCCTGGGGCGTGGTCTTCCCGGTCGCGCTGTGCACCACCTCGGTGCTCGGCGGGATCTGGGTGAGCGTGCACAACCGGGAGGCGCGGCCGCGCACCGTCCTTCAGTGGCTCGCGGTCACCGGGGCCGGCGTCGCGGTCGTCGGCTTCGGCGGCTCGGTCGCCGCGACCCTGCTCGGCGCCTTGCTGGTCGGCGCGGTCCTCGCCCCTCTCGCGACCCACTACTCGCTCGCCCTGGACCGGCTCGTCGAGCCCGCGCACCGCGCGGAGGTGTTCGCCCTGCTGCGCACGGCGAGCGCTCTCGGGGTGATCACGGCGAGCGCGCTCATCTCGCTGACCTCCCTGCAGGTCACCATGCTCGCCGTAACCGCCCTGATGGCGGTGGTGCTGCTCGCCTCAGCTCTCGTCGTCGCCCACGACGCCCTTGCGCAGCAGCAGGCAGCCGTACTTCCGGGTCTCGAGGGTGCGGAGCACGGCGACGGCGGAGCGTCCGGCCTCGTAGAAGGCGAAGCGGTCGAGGGAGCCGATCCGGTCCTCGCGCACCGCGGCTGAGGCGCGCAGCTCCGCCTGCACCTCCTCGCCGAGCCCCGGCTCCGGGGTCATCAGCAAGGCCGACGGGCCCTCGTACATGTCGATCGGCAGCACCGTGCGCACGGCTCGCACCAGCTCGGGGGTGCTGGTGGCGACCTCGAGCACCGGGGCGCCCATGGAGCGGGCCGGGTAGTGCGCATCGGCGATCAGCAGCACGTCGCCGTGGCCCATGTGGTCCAGGATCCGCAGCAGGTCGCCGGTGAGCAGGGGGTCGATGCCGATGAGCATGGGGTGGGGCCTTCCAGGTGGTGCGTCCTCCGGGGTCCCGCCATTGTGCCGGTACCGTGGCCGGATGAGCACTGCATCCCCCGTCGGCGTGGTCGTGGTCGGCTCGGCGTCGGTGGACCTCACCGCCGTCTCGACCCGGCGGCCCGCCCCCGGTGAGACCCTCCTCGGGGAATCCTTCTCCCTCGTGCTCGGCGGGAAGGGCGCGAACCAGGCGATCGCCGCGAGCCGCGCCGGGGCGCCGACGCGCTTCGTCGGCTGCGTCGGCGAGGACGACTTCGCCACCGTGGTGCGGGACGGTCTCGCGGAGGCCGGGGTCGACCTCGCGCATCTGTGCACGGTGCCGGGGCGGACCGGGATCGCACACATCCGCGTCGACGCCGACGGGGAGAACGACATCGTGGTGGTGCCGCTCGCCAACAGCTGCCTCACCGCGGAGCATGTCGACGCCGCGCTCGCGGAGGGCGCCGCCCGGGTGCTGCTCACCCAGCTGGAGATCCCCACCGAGGTGGCGCTGCACGCGCTCGCGGCCGCGCATCGGCGGGGCGTCTTGACGATCCTCGATCCTGCCCCGGCGCAGCCGCTGCCCGCGGAGCTGTGGCCGCTGCTCGACGTCGTCACCCCCAATGAGACCGAGGCCGAGCAGATCACCGGCGCGGCCGATCCGGAGGCCGCCGCTCACTGGTTCCTCGCGCGGGGGACGCGGGCGGCGCTGATCACGTGCGGCGCGGCGGGCAGCCTGCTGGTCACCGCTGCGGGGACGACCGAGATCCCCGCTCGAGAGGTCGAAGTGGTCGACACGACCGCGGCCGGAGACGCCCTCGCGGGCTACCTCGCGGCGCGGCTCGCGGCCGGGGACGAGCTGGCCGCGGCGGCACACATCGCCGCGATCGCGGGCTCCCTCGCGGTGACGCGGCGCGGCGCCTCTCCCAGTATCCCGGCGGCCGACGAGGTCCTCGCCTGAGGCTCAGGCCTCCCGCTGGCCCGCCGCGAGATCCAGCAGGTGGTCGAGGACGCCCTCGCCGCTCGCGCGCAGGCCGTTGTGCTCGTACTCGCTCGTGACCCAGGTCCGCAGGCGCGGCAGCAGCACGGCCGTGGCGAGGGACTGCTCGCGGGGCACGTACGCGTCGTCGTAGTAGACGGCGGCGGCGCCCGGCACGTCCGCGGCCCGCAGCGCGTCCGCGTCGTACAGGCAGGGCCACTCGTGCGCGGCGAGGAGATCCGCCGCCTCCGCCCAGGGCGCGAGCTCGGGATCCTCGTCGAAGAGGTTGCGGTGGATGTGCTCCCCGCCGAGCAGCGTCGGATCGTCGGCGACCTCGCGGGGCATCGTGCGATCGGCCGCCCAGCGGGTCGCGACGCCGTCCGCCCAGCAGGACTCGTGGATCACTGCGTACAGCGGGTTGCGGCCGCCGAAGGGCAGGGCCGCGGCGAGGTCGTGCGCGAAGGCCGGCGAGTCCGGGTCCAGCTCGAGGAGGAGGTGCAGCCGCTCCTGCCCCTGGGAGGCGCCGAGCAGATGGCCGAGACGGCGCAGCCGCTCCACGCCCACCCGCTGTCCGTCCGGGAGGCGGAGCGTGCCGGCCGCGGCGCGGTCGGCGAGGGCGCGGAAGCGGTCGCGGTCCCCGGGGAAGCGCGCCCAGAACCGCTCGCTGCGCGGGATCATCCCCGCCCAGGTGGTGGCGTAGACCGCGTCCATCCCCGGCCCCACCGTCGGCAGCCCGCCGGTGAACAGGGCCTTCTCCACGGAGCCGGCGTGCGCGGAGAGATAGCGGAGCGTCGTGAAGCCGCCGAAGGACTGGCCCAGCAGCGACCAGCGCTCGACCCCGAGGTGCTCGCGCAGCAGCTCGGCGTCGCGAGCGATCGCGTCGGCCCGGAAGAGGGTCAGGTACCGCGCCTGCTGGTCGGGAGTCGCCTCGCGCAGGGTGCGGGCACCGGGGATCGCGCCCTCGGGCAGCGGGGCGTCGGGGCCGACGGGCGTCGAGCGCCCGGTGCCGCGCTGGTCGAGCATCACCACGCGGTGCTCGCGCAGGGCGCGCGGGAGCCAGGGCGGGGTGCCGGGGCCGACGGGGCGCGGCGCCTCCGAGCCCGGTCCGCCCTGCAGGTACACCAGCAGGGGTCGGTCCTCCCCGCCGGGCGCGGCGACGATCCGGGCGAAGAGCTCGAGCCGCGGGCCGGCCGGATCGGCGTGGTCCAGCGGGACGGGGAGGGTGAGGTCGCGCAGCACCAGTCCGGGCTGCGTCCAGGTGCTCTCGCTCATCGGGGCTCCTCGTCGAGGGTGGTCGAGCCGGGGAAGAACTCCCACTCGAAGGTGTGCAGCGTGCCGGGATGATCGCCGCGGCGGAGGGCGCTGCCGACGAGCACCTCGGAGTAGCGGTGGAACACCCGGTCCACGCCGTAGTAGCTGATCGAGCCGAAGTACTGCGACTCGAGGGGGACGTCGCCGATGGCGATGATCTCGAGGTCCTCGGGCAGCCGCAGTCCGGCCTGCATCCCCGCCATCTGCAGCGACAGCGCCTGGTATCCGGTGAAGCAGACCACCGCCTCGGGACGGTCGGGGCCGGTCAACCACTCCTGCCCGCTGGTGTACGCGGCGAGACCGCCGGGTTCGATGATCCGGGCGAGGGTCGAGGGGTCGTCCCCCGCCTCCCGGGCGGTGTCGAGGAAGGCCGCGGCGCGCGGATGGCTGAGCACCGCCTCGGGCGCCGCACCGATCCGCTGCACCAGGAGGTGGACCCGGTCGTGGCGGGCCCGGAGCCGCAGGAACGCCTCGCGCATCGCCCGGTACGGGGTCGAGGAGATG
This sequence comes from Brachybacterium sp. J144, assembly GCF_036321705.1. Taxonomy (NCBI): domain Bacteria; kingdom Bacillati; phylum Actinomycetota; class Actinomycetes; order Micrococcales; family Dermabacteraceae; genus Brachybacterium; species Brachybacterium sp. J144. Next base: position 27,224 of record NZ_JAZDCG010000031.1, on the reverse strand, counting down.
ACGTCGAAGCCCTCGGGCTCCATGATCCCGGAGAAGGCGACGATGCCGCTCTGCACCGAGGCGGCGAGACGGCGCACCCGGTCGGGTGCCCCGGGGGACCGGTCGATCGAGGTCACGAGCGCCGCGTCGGCCGAGGCGGAGGAGAGGTACTCGAACCAGCGCTCGTCGGCGAGGACCAGGGTCGAGAAGTCGTGCTCGAGGGCGTCGGCGGCGACCTGGTTGGTCAGCTGCACGCCCCAGGGATCGGCGAGGTCACCGAGGGCGAGGACGATCCCGCCGCCGCGGCCGGTGCGCATCGCCTGCGCATTGCGGTTGGGGACGTAGCCGAGCTCCTCGGCGGCGGCCCGCACCTTCGCCTTCGTCTCCGGGGAGCCGGACGAGCGGGCCGAGCCGCGACCGGACAGGACGAAGGAGGCGGTGGCCGGGGAGACGCCCGCGGTGCGCGCGACCTCCGCGAGGGTCACGGGGCCCCGGCGAGGTGCACGCTGGCCAGACGACATCGATGCACCTCTCAGGTCCGTGGCCTCCGTTCGACAGAGCCTCACCTTACCCGGGCACGGGGTCTGGCGCGGGGCCGCTCCGCGGAGGAGGATCGGGCGCATGAGCGCTCCCGAGATCACGGTCCGTCCCCTTCCCGTCGTGCGCCTCGCCGCGCTCCGCGTCGCGGTCCGCGAGCAGGCCGCCGTGGGCGAGGTCGTCGGCCCGCTCTTCGCCCGCGTCGAGCATGCGCTCGAGGTCGCGGGCCTCACCCCGCAGCTGCCGATCGCCGCCTACGCGATGGATGCGACGGGACTGCAGGTCACCGTCGGCTTCACCGTCGACGGCGAGGTCCCCGACGGGCTCGAGACGGTGGACCTGCCCGCCGCGGAGGAGTCCCTCTGCCTCGTGCACGTCGGCACGATGGAGGGCATCGGCGCGAGCTGGGGCGCCCTCCACGAGGCCGTCGCGGCGCGCGGCCGCGAGCCCGTCTGGCCCTCCCGCGAGGTCTACGTTCGCTCCGAGGGAACGGACCAGCGGGACTGGCTGACCGAGCTCCAGCAGCCCCTGGCGAGGTCTATCGTGGACTGAGCCGGGCACTCGCCCCGGCCCGATCGAACCCAGGAGGCACCATGAGCACCGAGGACACGTTCGAGAACAGCAAGGACAAGCTGAGCGGCCGCCTCAAGGAGGGCGTCGGCAAGCTGACCGGCGACAAGGAGGTCGAGACCGAGGGCAAGGTCCAGCAGGGCAAGGCCGACGTCGCCGACGCCGTCCACGACGCCAAGGACACCGTCAAGGGTGCCGTGGACGGGCTCCGCGGGACCCCGGACGACTCCGCCCGCTGAGGATCACTCCGCCGCGTCCGCCCGGCGCACCGCCTCGAGGTGCGCCGGGCGCACACGGTCCACGGACTCGTCCACCTCGTGGTGATCGCGCAGCCAGCGGACGACGAACGGGCACACCGGCACGATCCGGTGCCCCGCCGCGACGCTCGCGGTGAGCGCCTCGCGGGTGAGGACGCCCGCCAGACCCCGCCCGCCGAACGACTCGTCGACCACCGTGTGGTGGAAGATCCGCTGGGCCGCAGGGTTCTCTGGGTCCTCGGCGAACTCCGTGTAGAGGGAGAACCCGGCCTGCACACCGTCGACGAGGAGGTCGAAGCGGTGATGCTCGGGGTTGTCGCGGACGATCACGTCATCGCTCATGGGGGTCCTCCTCCAGAGGGGTTGCCTGCACGGTAGGCAGAGCCGGGGCGGGCGTCAATCGATCGGCAGGCGGCGCCCGGCGGAGGCGATCCCCAGCCAGGTGTGGCGATTGTTCCACCAGCACCAGCCGAGCTTCGGCGCGTCCTTCCGCTCCGCCCCTTCCCGCCCGCTGCCATTGCTGATCCACAGCGCGGGGGTGCGGGAGTCGAGCTGACCGCTCGCCTTACGGATCCGGGAGCCGATCGTCATGAAGCAGTGGTTCCGCTCGAGGACCTCCGGGACCTGCAGCACCCAGAGCAGACCCTCCGTGAGCAGCAGCGGGCTGCGCCCGGCGGCGGTGATCGCCTCGAGCGCCTCGGCCGGTGAGGCGTTCTCGTGCTCGTCGCCGCGGTCCAGGGCCTCGACGAGGTGGACCGGGGCATCGGGCAGCTCGACGCCGGTCGGGACGAAGGCATCGACATCGATCATGTCCTCGACCACGAAACCGGGCTTCTCCCCGCGGCGCATCAGCGGTGCGAGGGCCGACGGCGGCACGAGCACCGGGTCGAGGGAGAGCAGGGCGTCGGTGCGGTCGGCGCCGGCGCGGGCGGCGGCGTCGGTCAGAGCCTCGGCGGGGAGACCGGCGAGGGTGTGGAGGTCCAGGGCGATCAGGCGCTCGGCCTGGGCAGCGAGGGTGGGCAGGGCGGTGTGTGCGGCGATGGGAGCTCCTCCGGGTGGGGTGGCGCGGGGTAGTCCTCAACGGCTCCGCGGCTGTCCGTATTCCCGCGGGATGCGAGGTCCGCGGCCGGGTGCGCGAGACGATCCGCCGCACCCTCCGGCTCGCCGGCTGACCGGTCGTCATCCCCGACGTCGCCGCGCCCCGCGCGCGAGATCGCGGAGCACCTGCTCGGTCCGCTCCCAGCCCATGCAGGCGTCGGTCACCGAGCGGCCGCGGACCAGGCCGGCCGGACCCGCGGCGACGTCGAGGGACTGCGCGCCCTCGAGGAGGTTGCTCTCGAGCATGATCCCGGCGACCGCGGTGCCGTCGTGCGCGACCTGGTCGGCGAGCATCGTCGCCACCTCCGCCTGGCGCACGTGGTCCTTGCCGCTGTTGCCGTGCGAGGCGTCGATGATCAGCCGGGCGGGAAGGCCGTGAGCCGTGAGCGCCTCCCCCGCCTCCCGCACCGGACCCGGACCCCAGTTCGCCCCACCGGCCCCGCCGCGCAGGATCAGCGAGGTGTCCGGGTTGCCGGAGGTCGCGACGAGGCTCGCCCGCCCATCGGCGCCGATGCCGAGGAAGGTCTGCGGGGCGGACGCGGCCCGGATCGCGTCGAGCGCGACCTGGATGCCGCCGTCGGTGCCGTTCTTGAAGCCGATCGGCATCGACAGCCCCGAGGCGAGCTGACGGTGGATCTGGGACTCCGTGGTGCGCGCCCCGATCGCGCCCCAGGAGACGAGATCCGCGATGTACTGCGGGCTGATCGGCTCGAGGAACTCGGTCGCGCAGGGCAGGCCGAGGGCGTCCACCTCCCGCAGGAAGGCGCGGGCCGTGCGCAGCCCGGTCTCGAGGTCGTGTGAGCCGTCGAGGTGCGGGTCGTTGATCAGGCCCTTCCAGCCGACGGTGGTGCGCGGCTTCTCGAAGTAGGTGCGCATCACGAGGAGCAGGTCGTCCTCGAGGTGGTGCCGCAGGTCGGCGAGGCGGCGGGCGTACTCGAGGCCCGCCTCCGGGTCGTGGATCGAGCAGGGGCCGACGATCACGAGCAGCCGGTCGTCGTCGCCGCGGAGCACGTCCCGGACCTGGTCGCGGTGGGCGACCACGCCCGCGGGGTCGGCGGGGAGCTCCGCGAGCAGCTGCTCGGGGGCGGGCAGCGGGGTGATCCGCTCGACGTGTCGGTCGACGGCGGTGGGGGTGGCGAGTGCGGTCATGGGTCCTGTCCTCTGGGGGGGGGGAGGCGGACCCGATGCTCAGAGCCCGCCGGGAATGGCGAAGGGCAGAGCATCTGCTCTGCCCTTGTCGGCTCTGGAGAGGGTTGGCGCTACGCGGCGGCCGGCCCCTCCGGAGCCGACATCGCATAGGTAAACCAACGGTTCTGCATGGAGGGGACTGTAGCGCATGCGGGGGTGGGCGGGTGGTCCGGGGGGCTCTGACGACTACGGGCGTGTGGCGTGGCAGTACGGTCATATAGCCGTAGTGAAACGTTACGCGCCAGTAACTGACCATGGGCCACCACCGCGACGCGGCGGACTCTCGTGGACAGCGCGGGCGGCGGGCGGCAGCATTTCCCCCCTCTCAGCATCAATTCCGCGGCATTTCCCTACACCCCTGGACCCTGGGCCGCGGCATCGTGACGGTCGCCGGCTAGCCGAGCGCCGCCGTCGACTCGCGGATGACCAGCGTCGTCGCGAGCTGGACGTGATGGGAGACGGGCTGGACGCCGTCGGCGACCCCGAGCAGGGTCGCGAGGCCGAGCCGCGCGATCTCGGGCAGCGGGGTGTTCACGGTGGTCAGCTCGATCGGGCTGGGCATCGCGGCGTAGGTGTCGTCGTAGCCGATGACGCTCACGTCGCCCGGCACCGAGATCCCGTGATGGGTCAGCTCCCGCACCACGAGCAGCGCGCCCGGGTCGGTCACGCAGAAGAAGGCGGTGGGCGGATCGGGCAGCGCGAGCATCGCCAGCGCCGCCTCCCCCGAGCCTTCGATGCCGGTCTCGGCGACGAGCGCGGAGTCCTCGGGGATCCCGGCCGCCTCGAGCGCGGCCCGATAGCCGCTGCGCCGCTCGCGGAAGCCGGCGTGGCTGGCGATGCCGCCGACGAAGCCGATCCGCCGGTGCCCCAGCGCGATCAGGTGCTCGGTCGCCTGCTTCCCGCCGGACCAGGCGTTGGAGCCGACGCCGGGGACGCTCGCGTCGAGCTCGTTGGTGGGATCGATGGCGACGACGGGGAAGCCGAGCTCGGCGCACACCGCGGTGGAGCGTTGTGCGAAGCGGGTGGTGACCACGAGCATTCCCGTGTGGCCGCGGCGATGCAGTTCCCGGATCCGCTCCTCGGTGATCTCGCGACCGTAGCTGCGGCCCAGCGGGTTGATCACCTCGAGCACCAGCTCGACGTCGCGCTCCGCCGCCTCGGCGACGAGGCCGTCGAGGATGCGCAGGAAGTACAGGTTCGCGAGGGTCTCGAGGACCACCACCACGGAGCGTCGGCCGACGGGCCCGCCGACCGTGGTCCGCGCGTAGCCGACCTCGGCGAGCGCCTCCTGCACGCGGTGCCGCAGCGCCGCGGAGACGCCCGGCCGGTCGTTGAGGACCTTGGAGACGGTCGCCTTGGAGACGCCGAGGGAGCTCGCGACGGAGTCGAGGGTGGGGCGCTGCGGGGCACGTCCGGTCATCGGAGCACCGTACCAGTGACGAAATAGTTTCCGCCACTGCCGTGACCCACATCATGCTTGACCCCCCACACCCCCGAGACTACGGTCATTACATCGTAGGAAACTCTACGAAACAGTTTCTTCTGCAATGAGGCATCCATGACCGTTGAGAGCACCACCCCGGATCTGTCCGGCACCTACGGCGGTGTCGGCGCACCCTTCCCAAACCCGGTCCTGCCGGGCTTCAACCCGGACCCCAGCGTGGTCCGCGTCGACGGCGCGTACTACATCGTCACCTCCACCTTCGAGTACCTGCCGGGGCTGCCGGTGTACCGCAGCGAGGACTTCGTGACCTGGGAGCAGATCGGCAACGTCGCGACCCGCCCCGAGCAGCTCGAGATCTCCGAGGTGCCCACCAACATGGGCGTGTGGGCGCCGACCCTGCGTCACCACGACGGGCTCTTCCACGTGATCGTCGGCGTGCCTGGCGGTCGCGGCTGCCTCGTCTTCACCGCGACCGACCCCGCCGGCCCCTGGAGCGACGGCATCGTCCTCGAGGGCCTGAACGGCATCGACCCGGACCTCGCCTGGGACGAGGACGGCACCGCCTACGTCACCTTCTCCGGCCTGATCCTCTCCGGCCCCGAGACCGGCAAGCACCTCGGCATCCAGCAGGTCCGCGTCGACCTCGCCACCGGTGCCCTGCTCGAGGAGCCCCGCGCGCTGTGGTCCGGCTCCGGATCGATGTTCCCCGAGGCCCCGCACCTGCACCGCCGCGGCGAGCACTGGTACCTCGTGATCGCCGAGGGCGGCACCGAGCGCGGCCACGGCGTATCGATCGCCCGCTCCGGCTCCCCCGTCGGCCCCTTCACCGCCGGGCCCGCGAACCCGATCCTCACCGCCCGCAGCACCACCCGGCCCGTGCAGAACACCGGCCACGGCGACCTCGTCGAGGGGCCCGACGGCGAGACGCTGCTGGTCATGCTCGGCGTGCGCCCCCTCGGCGGCACCCGCGCCTTCTCGCCGCTCGGGCGCGAGACGTTCGTGACCCGCGTCGAGTGGGTCGACGGCTGGCCCGTCGCCGAGCCCGTCGCGCTCGCCCCGCGCCCGAACCCGTCCGAGCACGTCCGCTTCGACGCGCCGCTCGACAACCGCTGGATCGGCGTGCGCCGCCTCCCGCAGGAGATCGCGAGCGTCGACACGGCCGCCGGGACGCTCACGATCACGGCCGACGGCGCCTCGCTCGAGGACGTCCGCCCGGCCTTCGTCGGCCGCCGCCAGCTCACCGTCGAGACTGCGGCGAGCACCGTGCTCGACGTCTCCGCCGGGATCGGCGGCCTCGCCGTGCGCTACGACGAGGACCACCACTACTCGATCCGGGCCCGCCACGAGGGCGAGCGCGTGCAGGTCACCGCGTCGGCCGTCGTGCCCGGGATCCGCCAGGAGTGGACCGGCACCCTGCCCGCCGGGCCCGCCACCCTCCACCTCGACTCCTCCCGGCCGCGGAACGCGACCTTCGGCACCCTGGGCATGACCAGCGACGTCATCGCCCTGTGGGCCGAGTCCGGCGGCGAGGAGGTCCGCCTGGCGGAGGTCGACGCGCGCTACCTGAGCGCCGAGACCGCCGCCTCCTTCACCGGGCGCGTCCTGGGCCTGTTCGCGACCGAGGGGACCGTGGTCTTCCACGGCTACGACGCCGTCGGCACCGAGCAGCCCGTCACGCCCTTCGGCTCGATCGACTGAGCGACTCCCCCACCGCGTCGCTCCCCAGCGCACCCCACCTGTTCAACGATGAAACACCCTCAAGGGACACCATGAGCCTCCACCCCTCCACCGTTCCCGACGCCGCCGTGGCGCCGCAGCCCGACCGGGTCGCGCCCGACACCGGCGCGATCCCCACCCGGGCGCGGATGATCCGCTTCGGCGCCGGCTTCCTCGCCTTCGGCCTGCTCTGGGCAGTGGGCCTCGCGATGGTCGCGAACGTGCTGCTGCCGCAGCGCCTCACCGACATCGGCGTCGCCTCGCCCGACGCATGGTTCGGCACCATCAACTCGGTCACCGCCGTCGTCTCGCTCGTCTCGAACCTGGTCTTCGGCAACCTCTCGGACCGCGTCCGCTCCCGCTTCGGCCGCCGCACCCCGTGGATCCTCGGCGGCGCGCTGCTGGGCGGCGCCTCGCTGTTCCTCGTCGGCACCCTCACCGACCCGGTCCTGATCCTGGTCATGTACTGCGTGACCATGGTGGGCCTGAACATGATGCTCGCCCCCGCGGTCGCGGTGATCTCCGACCGCGTGCCGCTGTCCGTGCGCGGCACGATGTCCGCGTTCTTCGGCGCGGGCGCGACCGTCGGCTACCCGCTCGGCGCGCTGGTCGGCGCCGCGTTCATCACCGCCTCGCTGTCCGGCTACACCCTCGCCGCGATCCTCCTCGGCGCCGCCGGCGTGATCACCCTGATCATCTGGCCGCGCGAGCGCTCCGCCGCGGACGTCGCCCCGCGCGACGCCGGCACCTTCAAGGACCTGCTGCTCTCCTTCCGCCCGCCGCGGAACGCGCCCGACTTCTACCGCGCCTTCGCCGGTCGCCTGTTCATGCTGGTCAGCTACCAGATGATCGCCGCCTACCAGCTGTACATCGTGCAGAACTACGTGGGCCAGTCCGTGGTCGAGTCCGCCGCGACGATCTCCACCATGTCCGTGATCACCCTGGTGGTCGGGCTCGTCGCCTCGCTCGGCGCCGGTCCGATCTCCGACCGGATCGGCCGACGCAAGGCGCCGGTCATCGTCGCGAGCCTGCTCTTCGCCGTCGGCGTCGCCATGCCGTGGATCTTCCCCTCCACCACGGGCATGCTGCTGTACGCGGGCATCGCCGGCCTCGGCTACGGCGTCTACAGCTCCGTCGACCAGGCGCTGAACGTGGACGTGCTGCCGAACCAGGAGGAGGCCGGGAAGGATCTGGGCATCCTGAACCTCGCCACCACCCTCGGGCAGACCCTCGGCCCGATCATCACCTCGAGCGTCGTGGTCGCCACCGGCACCTACCAGCTGATCTTCCCGATCTCGATCGCCATGGCGATCATCGGCGCCCTGAGCATCGTCGGCATCAAGTCCGTCCGCTGACCTCCGAGGAGCTACGACATGACCGTCATCCCGCTGAACCGCGGCTGGAGCCACCGTCGGCCGCTCGGCCCCTTCGCCGCGGCCGACGCCGCGACCGCCGCCGAGACCCCCGCGCACCTGCCGCACGACGCGATGCGCGACCTGCCCCGCTCGCCGCAGGCGACGTCGGCCGGCGCCATGGCCTACTACCCCGACGCCGCCGTCGCCTACCTGCGCCGGCTCGATGTGCCCGGCGACTGGGCCGGCCGCATCATCCACCTCGAGATCGAGGGGGCACAGCGCCGCTCGCAGGTGTTCGTGAACGACGAGCTCGTGGGCAACCGGCAGAACGGCTATGCCCGCTATCTCGTCGAGCTCGGCCCGTACCTGCGCTACGGCGCGACGAACGAGCTGCGCATCGAGGTGCGCACCGGCGAGGACTCCCGCTGGTACTCGGGGGCGGGCCTGCACCGGCCGGTGCGGCTGCACGTGCTGCCGCCGGTGCACGTGGTGCCCGACGGGGTCACCGTGCGCACGCTCGAGCTCGACGAGGACGTGGCGACGGTGGAGGTCCAGGCCACGGTGCGGAACGCCTCCCCGCTCACCGCCACCCGCCGCGTGCGGACCGTGCTGCGCGGGCCCGACGGGGAGCAGGTGGGCGTCGAGGACTCGCCGGTCACCCTGATCCCCGGGGAGCAGGCGCTCGTGCGCCAGCGCTTCTGGCTCACGGATCCCGACCTGTGGTCGCCCGAGTCCCCGCTGCTGCACACCGCCGAGGTGACGCTCGACGGGGAGGATCCCGTGACCGAGACCTTCGGGGTGCGGACGATCAGCGTCGACCCCGTGCGCGGGCTGCGAATCAACGGGGACCAGGTGCTGCTGCGCGGCGCCTGCGTGCATCACGACAACGGGCCGCTCGGCGCGGCGGCGATCGGCCGCGCCGAGGAGCGCCGCATCGAGCTGCTCAAGGAGGCCGGGTTCAACGCCCTGCGCGCCTCCCACAACCCGTTCTCCACCGCGATGCTCGAGGCCTGCGACCGCCTCGGCATGCTGGTCATGGACGAGGCCTTCGACATGTGGACCCGCTTCAAGTCCGTGCGGGACTACGCGCTGGACTTCCCGCAGTGGTGGCGGCAGGACCTCGCGGCGATGATCGCGAAGGACCGCAACCACCCGAGCGTCATCCTGTACTCCATCGGCAACGAGATCATCGAGACCGGCACCCCGCACGGCTCCCGGCTCGCCCGGCAGCTCGCCGAGCAGGTGCGGGAGCTGGATCCCACCCGGCCGGTCACCAACGGCGTCAACGCCATGCTCTCCGTGATCGACCAGGCCGGCGAGGTGATAGATCCGTCGGTGCCGCTGAACGAGGCGGGCGACGTGTTCAACCTGGTCGGGTCGAGCGAGGCCGCGACCGTGCGCACCGAGGAGTCCAGCGCCGTGCTGGACGTGGTGGGCTTCAACTACGCCGAGACCCGGTACGCGCTGGACGCGGAGCGGTTCCCGTCCCGCGTGATCGTGGGCTCGGAGACGTTCGCGCCGAAGATCGGCGAGCTGTGGCCGCTCGTGCTCGAGCACCCGCACGTGATCGGCGACTTCACGTGGACCGGCTGGGACTACCTCGGCGAGGTCGGGATCGGCGCGACCGCGTACGCGGAGGACCCCCGCGCCGTGGCCGCCCTCGAGCGCGAGTACCCGTATCTCACCGCGTGGACCGGGGACCTCGACCTCACCGGGCACCGCCGGCCCGTCTCCTACTACCGCGAGATCGTGTTCGGGCTGCGGCAGGAGCCCTACCTCGCCGTGCTCCGCCCCGAGCATCGTCGGCACACGATCACGATGCAGTCGCCGTGGGCGTGGTCCGACTCCATCTCCTCCTGGACCTGGCCCGGATTCGAGGGCGACTGGGTGCAGGTCGAGGTGTACGCCGACGCCGACGTCGTCACGCTCGAGCTCGATGGCGCCGAGGTCGCGCGGGCCGAGGTCGGCGCGCGCCTGCCGATGCTCGCCGAGCTCGAGACCGTGTACCAGCCGGGCGAGCTCGTCGCGATCGCCTGGCGGGACGGCGCCGAGGTGGGGCGCACGGTGCTGCGCACCGCCGGAGAGCCGCGCCTGGACGCAGAAGCGGATCGCACGGTGCTGTGGGCCGACGACGACGATCTGGCGTACGTGGCGATCGAGCTGCGCGACACTGACGGGACCCTCGTGACCTCGGCGGACGCCGAGCGGGCCGTGACCGTGAGCGTCGACGGGTCCGCGGCGGTGCTCGCCGGGATGGCCAGCGCCCGCCCCTCCACCGAGGAGCGCTTCTCAGACGCCACCTGGCGCACCTTCGACGGACGCGCGCTCGCGGTGCTGCGGCCGGTCGAGCCGGGGAGCGTGACCGTGACGGTGAGCGCGCCGGGGCTCGAGGACGTGCGGCTTACGCTCGAGGTGGTCGCGGCGGGCTGAGCGGGGCCGCCCCACCGCTCAGAACAGCGTCTCGACGGCTTCGCGCACGCGACCGTCGGCGCCCACCACGGGGATCAGGCGCCACTTGTCGAAGGCCGTGCAGGGGTGGGAGAGGCCGAGCCGCACCACCTCGCCCACGGCGACCGGTGCCTCGCCCTGCCAGCGCAGGAAAGCGTGCTGATCGTTGAGGGCGGTGATCTCGGCGCGCGCCTCCGCGGGCAGGGGCCGCTCCTCGCCGCCCAGCTCGGCGGCGACGCCGACGGGCACCGGCAGCCCCTCGTCGAAGGGCACGTCGCGGCGGCCGGCGTCGAGCAGGGCGAGGCCGGGCTCGGGCTGAGAGATCACCCGGGCGTGGGCCCACATCGCGGGTCGTAGCGCCTCCCCCTCGCCGAGGCCCCGGTCGCGGTCCAGCGGGGAGATGCCGCGGTAGAAGCCGCTGTCGTGGACGATGTACGCGCCGGAGCGGAGGATCGGCCGGGTGCCGGGGATGCCGGCGATCGCGTCGGCCACCAGGTCCGGGTAGGCGCTGCCGCCCGCGGTGATCCAGGCGGGCCCGTCGACGAGCGGCGCCACCCTCCCCACCAGGGCGGCGAGGTGCTCGCACCAGATGCTCACGGCCCGCAGCGCTGCCTCACCGCGATCGTGGCCGAGCGCCCCCTCGTAGCCGGCGACGCCGCGCAGCACCAGGCGGTCGGAGGCGGCGATCCGCTCGGCGATCGACACGGCGAGGTCCTCGTCGCGGGCGCCGGTGCGGCCCCCGTCGGCCCCGAGCTCCATGAGCACCCCGAGCCGCGAGCCCGCGGGCAGCGCCGCCTCCATGAGCTCGACCGCGGCCGGCGAGTCGGCCCAGCACACGACCTCCTGCTCCGGATGCTCGGCGAGGTGCGCGGCGAGGCGGCGCAGCAGCGCCGGGTCGAGGCAGTGGTTCGCGATCTGCACCGTGCCCACCCCGGCGCGGAGCGCCACGTCGGCCTGCCAGCCGGTCGCGACGGTGATGCCGGTGGCGCCCACGGCGAGCTGCCGAGCCCACAGCGCGGGCGCCATGGTGGTCTTGCCGTGGGGCTGCAGCTCGAGTCCGCGCGCCGCACACCACTCGGCCATGACCTGCAGGTTGTGCTCGATCGCCACGTCGTCGAGGACCAGCAGCGGGGTCGAGAAGGCGGCGAGCGGCGCGTCGAGGTCGCGCACCGGGCGACCGATCAGATCGGCGGGGAAGGACTTGTCCTGCGCCGTGACCCGGCGGCCGCCCGCCGTGTTCATCGGGCGATGACTTCCGCGAGCCGGGCGAGCTCCGCGTCGCTCTCGAGGGCGCTGCCGACGGCGACCACCCGCACCCCGGCGTCGAGGAAGTCGGCGGCGTTGCGCGCGTTCATCCCGCCGGTCGCGACGAAGCGGACCTCGGGGAACGGGCCGCGCATCGCCGGGAACCAGCCGGTGCCGAGCAGCGAGGCGGGGAAGGCCTTCAGCCAGCGCAGGCCCGCAGTGTGGGCGCGCTGCACCTCGGTCGCAGTCGCGACGCCGGGGAGGGACGCGAGGCCGGCCTCCTCGCTCGCCCGGACCACCTCGAGGTCGAGGCCGGGGCTGACGGTGAAGCGCGCGCCGGACTCGGCGGCCGCCTCGACGGTCGCCATGTCGAGCACGGTCCCGGCGCCGACGTCCTTGCCGCGCTCGCGGCCCGCGGCGACGACGGCGGCGAGCGCCTCGCGGTCGGTGGGGGTCTGCAGCGGCACCTCGACGAGGTCGATGCCGAGGTCCCAGGCGGTGGTGGCGAGCGCGAGGCTGCGTTCCGTGCCCATGCCGCGCAGGATCGCCATGAGCGGGGCGCCGTCGAACGCCTGGTCGAAGTACTCGGTGGAGTCGACGAGGTCGGGCTGGAGGTCGGGGTCGGTCATGTCGGTCATGCGGGGGCTCCTTCGTCGGGGGTGGGGATGTCGTGGGTGCTGGAGAGGGCGCGGGCAGCGCGGGCGTGGCCGCGGGTGAGACGGGAGGTCGCGTCCTCGCCGCGGAGCAGGCCGTCGAACCAGCCGGCGGCGAAGGCGTCGCCGGCGCCGACGGCCTCGACCACCTCGACGCGCGGGGTGGGCACGGCGGTGCGGCCGTCGGCGGTGAACTCGACCGCCTCGACGTCCGCGTCCTTCACGACGAGGTGCGGGACGTCGGGGAACAGCGCACGGATCTCGTCGGGCGTCGCGGTGCCCCACAGGGTCTCCGCCTCGTCCCGGCCCACGAGCACCACGTCGACCTCGAGCGCGACCTCGCGGATCGTCGCCGCGGCCTCGTCCACGCTCGCCCAGAGGGCGGGGCGGTGGTTGACGTCGAGGCTGACCAGGGCGCCGGCGGCGCGGGCGGCGGCGGTCGCGGCGGGCACCAGGGCGCGGCAGCTCGCCGAGAGCGCCGGGGTGATGCCGGTCAGGTGCACGATGCGCACGTCCTCGAGGTCGAGGGCGGTGAGGTCCGCGGGGCCGAGGCGCGAGGCGGCGGATCCCGCCCGGTAGTAGAGGACGCCCTGGCCGGGGTCCTTGAGATACAGGCCCGTCGGCGCCGACGGGTCCCGGCGCACGCGCGAGACGTCGACGCCGTGCGCGGCGATCTCGTCCCGCACCCGGTCGCCGAGCGCGTCGGCCCCGAGCGCGCTGAACCAGGCGGCGCGGTGCCCGGCAGCCGCGAGATGGCAGGCCACGTTCGACTCGGCGCCGCCCATCGACAGCCGGAACTCACTCGCGGTGCGCAGCGGCTCCGGGTGGGTGGGGACCACGAGCGCCATGGTCTCGCCGATCGCGAGGAGGTCGACGGGGCGCGCGGCGAGCACGCCGGCGAGCGCCCGCTCGACAGGCGTGGTCATGGAGCTCCTCCGGGGGACGACGGTGCCAGGGGGATCAGGAGTGCGCCCACCGTACCGGGCGCGGGCGGGTGCCGCCCATCGGAGTCGCGCCCTGGACACCCCGGCGCACCGCCCCCCTGGCCGCGGCTCGCACCCCCCTGCCCGCAGCGCGCAAGCTCACTCCCCTGGCCTCGGCGCGCACCCCCCACCCACCTGGCCGCGGCACGCACCCCTCGCTCACCTGGCCGCAGCGCGCACCCCCACCCACCTGGCCACGGCGCGCACCTCCACCCACCTGCCCGCAGAACTTCTACAGAAATGGGGGAATCCGCGCCGAATAACCCCACTTCTGTGGACCTCACGAGGGCGGGGCGGGACGAGGGGGCAGACGGAGGGCGCGAGGGGCGGGGAAAGCAGGTCGCGGGGGCGGGCTCGGCGGGAGGGCACCGGGCCAGCGGGGCGCGCCCGAGCTCTCACCAGCGGGGGTGGATGGAGTCCCGCAGCAGCTCGTCGTAGGTGGCGTGCACGGCGGCGTCGAAGCGGTCGAGGATCTCCTGCTGCTCGGGGGTGGCCGCGCTGCCGGCGGCGGCGTTCGCGCGGGCCTGGTCGCTGCTGCTGGCGCCGGGGATCACGGCGGTGATGCCCCGCTGGTCGACGATCCAGCGGAGGCTGGCCTCGGCGAGCGGCATCTGACCGGCGAGCGCCGCCTCGAGCCGGGCCACGGCCTCCAGCCCCGTCCCGTAGGCCACGCCGGAGAAGGTCTCGCCCTGGTCGAAGGCCTCGCCGTGGCGGTTGTAGCTGCGGTGGTCGTCGGCCGCGAATCGGCTGTCGGGCGAGAACTTGCCGGTCAGCAGGCCGGAGGCGAGCGGCACCCGGGCGATGATCGCGACGCCCCGCTCGTCGGCGAGGGGCAGCACCTGCTCGAGCGGCTTGAGCCGGAAGGGGTTCACGATGATCTGGATCGAGGCGAGGTGCTCCCGCTCGAGGCTGAGCAGAGCCTCCTCGCAGGTCTCCACGCTGACGCCCCACGCGGCGATCCTGCCCTCTTGCGCGAGGGTGTCGAGCACGTCGAACACCCGGTCGTCGCGGTACACGGCCGGCGGCGGGCAGTGCAGCTGGAGCAGGTCCAGGGTGTCCATGGCGAGGTTCTGCCGGGAGCGCTCCACCCAGGCGCGGAGGTTCTCCTCGGTCATGCTCTCCGCAGCGAAGGGGTCCGCGCGGCGCGAGGCCTTGGTGGCGGCGAACAGGGGGCGGGACGGGTCCTCGTCGGATCCGAGACGCTCCCGGAGGGCGCCGACGAGCCGCTCGCTGCGGCCGTCGCCGTAGACGTCGGCCGTGTCGAAGAAGGTGACCCCGGCCTCCACGGCGGTGTCGAGCACCGCGTTCGCGGACTCGTCGCTCACCGTCCCCCAGTCGGCACCGATCTGCCAGCAGCCCTGGCCGATCACGGAGAGCGCACGGCCCAGACGGGCAGGGGTGCGGTGCTGCATGGACATCTTCGACCTCGCGGTGATCTCGGGGTGGGGCGGCGATGCGGATGACTCCGCACCGCCTCCAACCTGCTGTGACGGGCATTCGCCTGTCAAGACGGTTTCACTGCAGCTCCGCGGCGTCGATCAGGTACGCGGGGACCGTCGTGCTGCCGCCGATCTGGGTGTCGTAGCTGAGGCTGCCGCCGATCGTGACCCACAGCTTCACCTCGTCCTCCGCGACGAACGGGTCGAGGACCGGGCAGTCGGACTCGCCGTCGCCGGCGAAGCCGACCGTGTTGTGCTCGTACTCGTACCAGTCTCCCTCGGGCTCGTTCGAGACGGAGATCCGCACGGTGCACTTCCCGGTCGCGGAGTCCAGCTGGGTGATGGCGCCGTAGAGGATCACCTGGCGACCGAGGTGGTCGTCAGGGGCCTTGACGATCTGGGCGAGGGTCCGCTTGTCCAGCTCCTCGTAGGCGCTGAGGTCCGGGGCGGCGTCCTGCTCCGGGGTGGGCTCCGGGGTGGGCTCCGCCGTGACAGGCGGGCGGGCCGACGCGGTGGGGACGGGCGGCGGCGCCTCCGAGGTCGGTGCTTCCGACGTCGGCGCCTCGTCCTGTTCGGCCGACGTGCTCGACCGCTCGGAGGCCGCCACCGGCGCCGGGTCTCCCTCGCCGCCGGAGAACGCCACGAGGCCGATGAGCGCGATCGTGGTCGCGACCGATGCGAGAGTCGCGACCGCCGCGGCGACGGCGGCGGCGTAGGTGCGCCTCGTGGCCTGCCCCCGGCGAGCGGCGAGGACGGCCAGCACGATGCCGGCGATGCCGAGAACCGCACCGGCCAGCGGCACGAGGCCGAGGACGAACGCCCCGACGCACACGATGAGCGCGCCGAGCGCGAGCGGCGTCACGCGGGAGGGGCTGCTCGGCGCCTGCGGGGACTGCCCGTTCGCCGGGTCTGTCCCGGCGCCCTTCAGAGACTGCCACACATGATCACCCGTGCCGCTGGCCGGCGGCACGTCCTTTCCTCTGGGGACCCGCACCGTTCAGCAGGTCGTCAGGGACAGCATCGGCAGGGGCAACGACAGACGAGCCGACGGGCCGACGCGGACGGGCACGGACGCCCCCCGACGTGCTGTGTGCCGGCGAGCCCGCCGGCACACCGCGGCGCGTTGGGCTCAGCGGGCCCCGCGGATCATCGCGATCGTCCCCGCGGAGAGCAGGGCGATCACCGCAGAGATCGCGAAGCCGGCTCCGTATCCGCCCAGGGAGGAGATCGCCAGCGCCATGACCAGCGGGCCGAGGATCTGGCCGCCGGTGTTGGCCATGTTGAGGATTCCGAGGTCCTTCGCGGCGACATCGGGGTCCGGCAGCACCGAGTAGTTCAGGGCCTGGTCGACGGAGTTGAAGACTCCGAAGGCCAACCCGAGTCCGAGGACCGCGAAGACGATCATGGCGTTGCTGTCGTGCCATAGGAACAGCACGGCGAGCGCGAGGGCGAGCAAGAGAGCTGCGCCCACCACCGGCGCCTTGCGTCGGCCGAGGCGGTCCGAGAGCGGGCCGGCGAGCGAGCCCGAGACCAGGGAGCCGATCGTCTGGATCGCCGCGACGGTGGCGATAATGCCGCCGGCGGCCGCCATGCCGAGGCCGTAGTGGTCGGTGAGGATGTACAGCTGATATCCGGTGACGGTGTACAGCGCCAGGACGAAGAACAGCTTGCCGGTCAGCGCGAGGTAGAAGTCGCGGGCCCCGTGCCGGGGGAAGGAGAACTGATGCAGGATCGTGGCCCTGGTGAACGGTGATCTCGGGTCGTCCCGGTTGGAGCGATCTGGGGCGATGAGGGCGACCAGCGGCCCGGCCAGCGCGATCGCGATGCCGAAGACGACCAGGCCGGCTCGGGGATCGCTGACGAACCGGGAGGCGACGATCCCGGCGAGCCCGCCGCCGAGCGTGCTGCCGACGCCGTAGATCGCGGAGAAGGTTCCGCGCCGCGCTTCCGGGACCCGATCGGGGATGATCGCGATGAGCGGGGCGACGATGGCGTTGAGGAAGAACTGGAAGGTGCACCACAGGAGGACCAGTGCCACGACGGAGCCGACGGCGGAGATCGCCCAGAAGCACACCGCACAGGCCAGGGAGCCGAGGATCATCCAGGGCGCTCGCCGACCGAGACGCGACCGGGTCCGGTCCGAGAGCGCGCCGAAGACGATGTTCGCCACCAGCGCGACGACGGATCCGGTGGTGGCCAGGGTGGCGATGACGGCGACCTTCTGGTCGGGGGCGATCACCTCGAGACGAGCAGGGACCAGAACACTGATCCCGGCGATGAACGGAGCGATCCACAGCAGGTTCCCGATCACGATCGCGATGGCGAGGCGCACGTCGAATCGGGAGCGGGCGGGGGTCACGGGCGGGGTGGGGGTCGGAACGGCGTCCGGGGAGGACGACGACAGGGCAGCGGACATCATTGTCCCTTTCAGGGGCGGGGGTGGGTCAGGCGAGCGGGAGGGTGGTGGTGACGGCGTGGGGATCAGCGGCGTGGGCGGCGGCGCGGACGTCGACCTCGCCGACGGGCAGCACGAGGTCGTCAGCCTGCTCATCCCAGACGGCGAGGGGTCGCAGGGTGAGCGGGACCTCGACCTGCCGGCTCTCGCCGGCGGCGAGCAGGACCGGGGCGAATCCGAGCAGGACCCGGTCCTGGATGACCGGTCGTTCGCCGTAGACCTGGACCACGTGGCGCCCCTCGCGGGTGCCGGTGTTGGTGACCAGCACGGTGGCCCGGGCGGCCTCGTCCCCTTCGGGGCGCACGGTGACCTCGCCCAGCTCGAAGGTGGTGTAGGACAGACCGAAGCCGAGCGGGAAGGCCGCGTCGACGCCGAGCCGGTCCAGCAGCCGCTGGCCGTGCCATCGGTCGTAGGTGATCTCGGTGGCGTTCCGGTCGAAGTACGGAAGATGATCCTCGCTGGTGGGGATGGCGAAGGGCAGGCGGCCCGACGGGTCCGCCTGACCAAGCAGGACGTCGGCGATCCCGTGGCCGCCCTCCACGCCGGCGTACCAGCCCATCACGATGCCCGGGACCTGATCGCGCCAGGTCTCGGTGAGCACTGCCCCGGCGGCGATCATCACGACCACGGTGCGGGGGTTGGCGGCGCCGACGGTGCGGATGATCTCCTCGTCGATCTCGCGCAGCGTGAGCTGCTCACGATCGCCGCCGGCGTCGATCGCCTCGATCCCGGCCATCGAGGCCTGCTGCTGGGTCGCTCCGCCCGGGTGCGGGGGGAACAGGCCGACGAGGTCCTCGGTGAAGGCGTTGGGATCGGCGAACTCGCCCTCGTCGGCGGCGGTGTATCCGGCGACGATGATCGCGGCGTCGCAGGCGGCGGCGGCGCGGGCGGCCGCGACCGGATCGTCCTCGGGCACGTGGATGATCTCCACGTGGGGCAGGGCGGTGCGCAGTCCGGCGAGCACGGTGACGACCTGCGGGGCGCGCACATCGGAGGAGCCGTGGTCGCCGGTGTTGGGAAGGTCGGCGAGGCGCCCGATGACGGCGAGCGTGCTCAGGGCGGGACCGTCCAGGGGCAGGACGGGCTCACCGCCGGCGACCGGCTCGTTGCGCAGGAGCACGGCGCCGCGCGATGCCGCCTCCCGGGCGAGAGCGCGGTGCTCCGGTCCGGCGACCACGTCGACGGAGGGGACCTCGGCGTCGTGGGTGGCGGCGAAGCGGATCTGGGTGGCGAGGATGCGCAGTCCGGAGCGCTCCACGGCGGACCAGGTGGCGGTGCCCTCCGCGAGGGCGGCGGGGAGGCGCTCGGCGCGGATCTGGCGGAAGGGCTCCTCGACGTCGAGGCCCGCCTCGATGCTGGTGGCGGCGTCCCGGATGCCGAAGACGAAGTCGGAGACGGTCACGCCCTCGAAGCCCCAGCGGTCCCGGAGGACGTCGGTCAGCAGCGCCGCGTTCTGCCCGGCCCACTCTCCGTTGACGGAGTTGTAGGAGGCCATGATCCCGTCGACGCCCTCTTCCACCACTCGGCGGAAGTGCGGGAGGTACACCTCGTGCAGCGCGGCGTCGTCCACGGTCACATCGACGGTGAGGCGGGCGTTCTCCATCGAGTTCAGGGCGAAGTGCTTGGCGCAGGCCAGCACGTGCTGGCGGACGCCGCGGGTCAGCGCCGCGCCGAGCTCGCCGAGCAGCACCGGGTCCTCCCCGTAGGTCTCCTGGGCGCGTCCCCACGCGGGGTGGCGCAGCGCATTGATGCAGACGCCGGCGAAGAAGTTCCCGCCCTGGGCGGCGACCTCGGCGCCGATCGCCTCGCCGATCCGCTCCTCGAGCTCGATGTCCCAGCTCGCTCCGCGAGCCATGGAGACGGGGAAGGCGGTGGAATGGCCCATGACGACGCCGCGGGGGCCGTCGCTGAAGCGGAGCCCGGGGATCCCGAGGCGCTCGAGGGCTCCGTGCACGATCGGGCGGACGTTGTAGCCCTCGGTCATCATGACGGCCTGCCCCTCCCAGAAGGGGTCGTCGCCGTCGAGGAGCCAGAGCTTCTCGTCCTCGGTGAGCTGCGCGTACAGGACGCGGGCGGCGTCCGTGGCGGGGGTTCCGGACCGG
Source organism: Brachybacterium sp. J144 (assembly GCF_036321705.1). NCBI lineage: Bacteria > Bacillati > Actinomycetota > Actinomycetes > Micrococcales > Dermabacteraceae > Brachybacterium > Brachybacterium sp. J144. The sequence continues at coordinate 7,755 of NZ_JAZDCG010000031.1, read as the reverse complement.
ACCGCGTGCACGGCCTGTGCGAAGGGGGTGGGTGACATCGGTGTCGACTCCTTGCTCGAATGCTTACCTACAACCTAGTAGGCTGTCGGTAACGTAGCACCGGGTGACCCATCGGACAAGAGGTCGATCGGCTCAGGCTCCGAGTCCCGCGATGTCGCGCGCCACCTGCCGCCAGGTGGCGACGAGATCCATGGACGGGTCGCGCAGCCACTGCACCTGGAGCCCATCCATCACCGCCAGCACATGATGCGCGAGGGCGATCGCATCCACGCCCGGCGGTGCCTGATCCGCGAACCCCGCCAGGGCGAGCCGCTGCCGCTGTCGGAAGTAGTCATGCCCGGGGTGCTCGGTGTTGAGCGATTCCGACTCCAGCACGCTGTACAGCCGCACGATCTCCGGTTGGGAGGCGTTGCGCTCCACCACCGCGTCGCAGACCGTCGCGAGCGGGATGCCCGCCTCTCGCATCGCCACGCCGAGCTGCGCGGGATCCCACTCCCCCGGAGAGACCTCGAGGCCGAGCAACTCGGCCAGCGCTCGCGCATCCGCCTCATCGCGGTGGCTGAGCACCTGGATCAGCAGCCCTCCCTTGGACCCCACGTGGTGAAGCAGCCCCGGCACCGTGAGCTCGCACGCCTCCGCCACATCCTGCACCGCGGTGCCCCAGTAGCCCCGCTGCGAGATCAGCACGGTCGCGGTGTCGACGATCTGCGCCATGCGGTCCGCGGCGGGCATCCGGCGTCGGGGGCGGCGTTCGGGGTGGGGATCGGTGCGCATCGGCCCATTCTCACCCCCGCCGTCGGCGCGCCCCTCGACGGGCGCGCCGCGGGGCGCCCGCGGACGGTGGACCGCGCCTCCCCTGCCACCGGCTCCTGGGATGATCGGAGCATCATCCCCGCCCGGAGAGGACTCTCGTGGGACTGCTCGATCACCTCGCCAGCCGCGCCGCACAGCCATCCTCCTCCCCCGGCGACCCGCGCCTCGCGGTGATCGACGAAGAACCCGCGACCGCCCCGCTCACCGTCACCCCCGAGTTCCAGGCGGCGCTGGACCACCTCCGCGCCGGTGATCACCTGTTCCTCACGGGCAAGGCCGGCACCGGCAAGTCGACGCTGATCAGGCACTATCTCGAGCAGACCGACCGCTCTACGATCACGGTCGCTCCCACCGGCATCGCGGCGCTGAACGTGGACGGGTACACGATCCACCGCCTGTTCTCCTTCCCGCTCGGCGTGAGCGAGGAACTGGTGCGCGGCGGCTCCTACTACCCGGCGCGGTTCGCGAGCGCGCTGAAGGAGCTGGACAGGCTGATCATCGACGAGGCGTCGATGGTGCGGGCGGACCTCTTCGATGCGCTCGCCGCCGCGCTCGAGCGGTTCGGGCCGCGGCCCGGCACGCCCTTCGGCGGGGTGCAGCTGGTGCTCGTCGGCGACCTGTACCAGCTGCCGCCGGTGGTGACCGATCACGAGGCGGCCTGGATCGAGGAGCGCTACGGCACGCCGTTCTCCTTCTCCGCCCGCTCCTTCGACGAGGAGACGTTCCCGGTCGTCGAGCTGTCGACCGTCTTCCGCCAGCAGGGCGATGACCATCTCGTGGACCTGCTGAACGCGGTGCGGGAGGGCAACCTCCTCGAGGAGGCCCGGGCCGAGCTGAACCGTCGGACGGACCCGGACTTCGAGCCGGACCTCGACGAGTTCTGGCTGACCCTCGCCACGACCAACCGGATCGTCGGCGCCCGGAACCGGCAGATGCTCGAACGGCTCCCCGACCCGGACCGCACCTTCCGAGCGCACGTCACCGGGGACACCGACGGCTTCGAGAAGCCGACCGACGAGGCGCTGCGGATCGCCGTCGGCGCGCAGATCATGCTGCTGACGAACGATCCTCTGGATCGCTGGGTGAACGGCACGCTGGGGCGCATCACGGAGATCGCCGCAGATGCCGACGGGCCCGTCGTCACCGTGCTGCTGCGCGACGGACGCATCGAGCAGGTGCGCGAGCACACCTGGGAGATCACGCGTCCGGGCGTCGAGGACGGGTCGCTCGTGCATCGGGTGGTCGGCACGTTCACGCAGCTGCCGATGAAGCTGGCCTGGGCGATCACGATCCACAAGTCGCAGGGCCAGACCCTGGACCGGGTGGTCGTGGACCTCACCGGCGGAACCTTCGCGAACGGGCAGCTGTACGTCGCGCTGTCGCGGTGCACGAGCCTCGAGGGCCTGGTGCTGAAGCGTGAGGTGCTGCCGCGGGACCTGAAGACCGATCAGCGGGTGCGGCGGTATCTGTCCAGCGGGGCGGGGAGCGCGTCGTCGCTCGACGAGGCGTACCTGTCGGTTCTCACGGTGGGCACGACCGGGGACCGATGGCGGCCGCGTCCTGTCGAGATCGCGGTGGTCACCGACGACGGGGACGAGGTCTCAACGGTCATCAACCCCACCAGCGACCTGTTCTCCGCGCGGGACGAGTTCGGCCTGACCACGCGCGACGTGCAGCTCGCGCCGCTGCTCGCCGAGGCGTGGCCGGCGCTCGGGGCGCTGCTCGCGGGGCGGGTGCCCGTCGGCGTCGGCGTGGACACCCAGCTCGCGCAGGTCGACTTCGAGCTCAAGCGCAACGGGATCGTGGAGCCGATGCCGCTCGGTCTGAACGTTCCGTCCCAGCTGCTCACGGCCGACGAGCGCCGCCGCGCATCGGCGCCGACGGCGCTCGAGCGCGCCCGGGCCGTGCGCGATGCGGTCACGCGGCTGCGGTCTGCCGGGGAAGAGCTGGTCGGGACCGGGGACACGTTCCGCCAGGCCGTCACCGGGCACGGCTATCTGCTCGCTCGCACCACGGGCGCGGAGGGGACGAGCGCGCCGACGGGCTTCCTCGTCGGCGGGAACCTCGGCGCCGAGGACGACTCCGCCGCCGTTCTCGCACGCCTGCTCGAACGCACCTTCGCGCGCGTGCCCGCGCCGGACGCGGAGGTGATCGGGCGGCTGCACGCCGTGGAGGAGCACTTCGGGGTGCGGGTCCTGCCCGACGACTTCACGCTCGAGGCGGCCCCGAGCGCGGCCGACGTCCTCGTGCCGGGCGCGAAGGTCTGCTTCTCCGGCACCGTCCACTCACCCCGGCACGGATTCCTCGAGAAGGCGGAGCTGCACGACATGGCCGAGGCGCGCGGCCTCGTCCCCGTCCCGACCCTCACCAAGACCCGGACCGACGTGCTCGTCGTCGCCGAGGCCGGCTCTCAGTCGACCAAGGCGAAGAACGCCGCGAAGTGGGAGAAGCCCGTGCTGACGGCGGAGGAGTTCCTGGAGTGGGTGGGATGAACCGCAGCGACGAGGCGAGGCCTGGCGTGGACGATACGGACGGCGACGACCGTTTTCTGGTCATCCGGGGACGGAGATGGCGACGCACGGACCCGGCGCTGGAGGCCGACGTGGTCCGGGCGCTGAAGAGCCATCTGGGCAGAGCCCGCTCCCAGGTCGGGCGCGCCGGCCGCGACGACGACCCGGCGAGCGTCCGCTCAGCTCGAGACCGCGTCCAGCTCGCGAAGGAAGGCCTCGGAGAGCGGGGCCCCGCATGGTGGGAGCGCCCCGAGGACGAGCGCCGCCGACAGGCCGCGGATCGACTCGCTCGGCTCGAGCAGCTGGACGCCTCAGCCCACGACGCCGACACGGACGACGACGGCGGGGAACAGTCCCACCATGGTGAGCGTCCAGAGGGCGTGGACGAGAAGCGCCCCGGCGAGTGAGCCAGAGGTCTCGCGGGCCCACATCGCCACCGGCGCAGATCGCCCGCTCGACCGTCACCTCCTCCCTGCCCGACGGGATCCTCGTGTCCGGGCCGATGGCCGGTGCAAGCCCCGATCCCGAGACGCTCCGGGAGGTCCGCGAGGCCGTGCCCGACGAGGTCCCGGTGCTGCTGAACACGGGCGCTCGGGCCGAGACGATCTCCGAGATGCTCACGATCGCCGACGGCTGCATCGTCGGCTCCTCGCTGAAGGTCGACGGCCACACCTGGAACCCCGTCGACGCCGACCGTGCTCGCCGCTTCGTCGATGCCGCCAAGGGCTGAGTGATGCGGACGGAGGATCCCGGTCTGCTGGTCGGGATCGACATCGGCACGACCGGGGTGAAGGCGGTCCTCGTCGATCGCGAGCTCGGCCTGGTGGCACAGGCCTCCCGCACCAACCAACTGCGCTCCCCCGACGCGGGGCTGGCGGAGGCGGATCCTGCGCAGTGGAGCCGGAACGTCGACTCCGCGCTGGCGGAGCTCGCGGACGCGGCAGGACCGCGGGCGATCGCGGGCATCGCGACGACGGGCATGGTGCCCGCGGTCCTCGCCGTCGACGCCCAGGGGCGACCCCTGCGGGCCGCGATCCTGCAGAACGACGCCCGGGCGAGCCAGGAGGTCGGCGAGCTCGGCGCACGGATCGACACGGATGCCCTGCTCGCGGTGACCGGATCGGTGCTGAGCCAGCAGTCCGTCGCGCCGAAGGCGCTCTGGATCGCACGGCAGGAACCGGAGATCTGGGAGCGCACGCACGCGATCGTCGGCTCCTACGACTGGGTGCTGGCGGCGCTCGGCGCCCCGTTGCACGTCGAAGCGAACTGGGCGCTGGAGTCGGGGCTCTTCTCCCTCGATGGGGAGGTGTTCACGCCGGTCGTCGACACCGTGCCGGGCATGCGGGAGCGGCTCATGCCGGTCCGACGGCCGGGCGAGGTCGCGGGCGCGCTGGACGCCGCGGCGTCGGAGCGCACCGGGATCGCCGCGGGGACACCGCTGATCGTGGGCGGGGCCGACCACGTCCTCTCCGCCTACAGCGCAGGACTCGGAGAGCTCGGCGACTGGCTGGTGAAGCTCGGCGGTGCAGGAGACATCCTCGCCGTCGCCGAGGAGCCCGTCGTCGATGCCCGTCTGTTCCTCGACGAGCATCCGCTCGACGGCCTCTGGCTCCCCAACGGCTGCATGGCCACGAGCGGCAGCCTGGTCCGGTGGGTCCAGGCCCTGCTGCAGATCGACGATCTCGCGGCGATGGACGTGCAGGCCGCGGGTCGCGCCCCGGCCGAGATGCTGTGCCTGCCGTACTTCCTCGGCGAGAAGAGCCCGGTCAACGACCCGGATCTGCGGGGCGTGTTCGCCGGGATGCATCTGGGCCATGGCGCCGCGGACCTCTACCGCAGCGCCCTCGAGGGCATCGCCTTCGGGTTCCGGCACGTCGCCGAGGTGATGCGTGAGCAGGGCATACGGCTCGAGAACGCCACGATCACCAACGGTGGCGCGACCTCGCTACTCTGGAAGCAGATCCATGCCTCCGTGCTCGATGCTCCCCTGGCGACGGTCCGCGACCACCCCGGGGCCTCCCTCGGAGCGGCCTTCAGCGCGGGCATCGGCACTGGAGCTTTCACCGACTGGACGGAGCCGCTCTCCCTGGTGCGGCGGGGCGACATCGTCGAGCCCGTGCCGGATCAGGTCACCCGGTACGACGAGGCGTACCGGCTCTGGCGCGAGCTGGCCGAGGTGTCCGGTGCGACGATGCGCGCACTGGCGCGGCGTTGACCGCGGCGACGCCGGGCGGCACCCAGGCGAATGCAGCGGATGCCCTGCATCGCGGCGTCCCCGATGGAGCCCGCGTCCGCCCGAGCATCACTCTCCTCCGCAGTTCTCGCCGCAGCCGCCCGATCCATAGAAAACGTAACGATTCGCGAAAACCGTTGACCCATACATCGGACCTAGGTCACGCTCGCGGCACACGTCAGAGAAGAGGTGCTCGGACGGGGTTCTCGCCCCGTCCGAGGGGTTCGCCATCTGCCGACGCTGCCGACGACGAACAGTGAACGGTCCGGCCGCGGAGGCCTGTCGTGGACAAGTCCGCCACCGGTCAGGAGATCCCATGTCCTCTCACGAGTCCGCAGCACGTCCGACGATGCCGTCCGAGGCGTCACCCCCACACACCACCAGCCCTCGCGGGTTCGGGCGACGGAGTCTGCTGCTGGGACTCGGCGCCCTGCCCGCGACGATCTCGCTGGCTGGCTGCTCCGGCGGTGCGGGCGGGACCGACTCCGACGTGGCCATGGTCGAGTACGAGCAGGGGTCCTCAGCGCTGAAGGCCGAGCTGGGCCCGGAGATCGACGGGGTGCCGTACCCGGAGGGGTACGTCGGCCCTCGCGCCCGGGAGCTCGAGCCCTTCGGAGACGGCTCCACCACCTTCACCGTGCTCACGCGCAGCGAGAACGGTCTCGACCTCGCCACCAACGGCCACTCCGAATACCTCGAGGAGAAGACGGGGGTGCGCATCGAGTACTCCACCGTCCCCCAGGGCGAGGAGGGCTCCCCGAAGGTCAACGCCATCATCTCCAGCGGCGACCTCCCCGACGCGTTCATGCTGGGACCGGAGTGGATGGGCGGGTTCACCAAGGCCCAGCTCTACGCCTACGGCGAGCAGGGCCTCTTCCAGCCTCTGGATCAGCTCATCGACGAGTACGCGCTCGAGCTGCAGCAGCTGTTCGAGCAGAACCCGGACCTGCGCGCCGCGTGGACCGCCCCGAACGGGGCGATGTATGCGATCCCGGCGGTCAACCAGTGCTACCACTGCGCCTCCTCGGACACCCGCACCTGGGTCCACACCCCGTCGATGGAGGCGGCCGGCTGGTCCGAGCACCCCAAGACCCTCGAGGAGTTCGAGCAGATGCTCCGCGACATGAAGGCGAAGGATCCAGAGCTCCGCCCCTTCAGCGGCGACTCGGGGATGCTGCCCTTCGGACTGATCGCCGCGGCCTTCATGGACTTCGGCATCCAGCGCATCCGCCGCGATGGCGAGACGATCGTCTACACCCCGCTGGACGAGCCCTTCCGCCAGGTGATGGAGGTGGTCGCGCGCCTCACCGCCGACGGCCTCATCGACCGCAACACCTTCTCGCAGAACAACGACCAGCTCAAGCGCCTCACGATGAACGAGGAGAAGTCTCTGGTGGGCGTAGTCCAGGCACCCCACCACTGGGCCATCGCCAACATCGACTTCGGCGACGGCAACGACCGCTGGAAGGAGTTCGTGCCGCTGACGCCCTTCACGGGCCCGGGAGGGAAGGCGCCGATAGTGCCGTGGAACGAGTCCCACGGCGACGCCGTCGGCCTCGTCATCTCGAGCACCTGCGACGATCCCGCGACTCTCGTGCGCTGGGCGGATGCCCAGCTCGGGCTGCTCCCGTCCCTGGATCGCAGCATGGGGGCCCAGGGCGTGTTCTGGGACTGGGCCGACGGGACGCAGCTCGGGATCGACGGTCGGACGGCGCTGTACGCCAAGATGCCCGCCGAGGAGGACAAGCCCGACAACGCCGCATGGCCCGAGTTCAGCCCGCACAACTCGAGCCTCGACGTGCGCCACGGCGAGGCCGTCGACGAGAGCACGTCGATCGAGCCCGCCCTGTTCCGCGCCGGACAGCTCTACGAGGCGTTCCGCTCCCCGATCGAGAGCATCTACGCAAGCCCCTTCTTCACCTCCGCGCAGTCCGCGGAGATCGGGGAGCTGCGCACCAACCTCGACACCACCTACGCGCAGCTCACCACGCAGATGGCGCTGGGCGACCTGGATCCGACGGACGACTCCCACTGGGAGCAGTACGTCACGGCGTTCACCAACGCCGGGGTGGAGCGCTACCTCGAGGTGCTCACGGAGGCAGACGCCGCGCGCCGCTGAGCCGCCCCGCCGCACACCGGAGGAAGCGGGGGGAGGGGGCTGGCCGGTGGGGGATTGGGTAGTCTGGGCCAGTGATCGGG